>DATJOK010000272.1:0-11708 GCA_035507155.1 Allostellaceae bacterium | reverse complement strand
TCCTGCAGCATGTCGCGGTCGTCGTTGATGCCGGCCTCGTCGAGGCCGATCGCCGTGTTGATGCCCTTGGCCTCGAAGTAGTTGAGGGGCGCGACGCCGCTCCGGAGGCGGAAGTTGGAGCTGCAGTTGTGGCAGATGTTGGTGCCGGAGGCGGCGAGCTTCTCGAGATCGCCTTCGGAGAGCCAGACGCCGTGGCCGAGCGTCATCTTCGGGCCGAGGAGGCCGAAGCGCTCGATGTAGTCGACGGCGGTGCCGCCGCCGCGGCGTTTGGCGTACTCCTTCTGGTAGGCGGTCTCCACCAGGTGCATGTGGAGCGGCGCGCCGTATTTCTCCGAGGTGGCGGCCAGCATGCCGAGCGCGTCGTCGGAGCACCAGTGCAGGTTCGCCGGGGCGAGCTGGATCTTCACCCGTTCCTTGTTGTGGTGCTTGCCGTGGAGATGCTCGAAGAGCTCGATGCCATCCCGGGCGCCGAGCTGGAAGCGGTCGAAGTGCCGCGCCAGCATCGGCCTGACGTCGTCGGGCACCCGCTTCAGGAAATCCGCGTTCGCCTCGTAGACCAGATGGTTCTGGTCGCGGAGGGCGAAGCAGTAGGAGACCCGCATGCCGATGTCCTCGTAGGCGCGGATCACCTGGTCCGAGCGCTCCTCCACCTGGGGCAGCTTGCCGGGCATCCAGCCATGGATGTGCTGCACCGTGGTGATGCCCGAGGAGATCATCTCGAAGGCGGAGTAGAGAGTGTCGAGATAGAGGTCGAGCTCGCGGCTCACCATGCGCGTCGCGAACCAGAGCTCCAGCGGCATGTCCGGCGAGCCCAGCTGCACCGGCGTCAGGCCCACATGATGGTGGCCGTTGACGAAGCCCGGCAGCAGCACCTGCTCGCCCGAGCCGATCACCGGCACGCCGGGATTGGCGCGGGAGAGCTCCGCGAAGCTGCCGATTTCGGCGACGACGCCGTCGCGCTGCAGCACCGCGCCGTCGTCGATCTGCTCCCAGCGATGCCGGTCGAGCGTCCGGGTGATGACGTATTTGCCGCGAATGATCGAGGCTGACATGGCTCCCCCTCCGGAGATCGAGTTTCTCAGGCCCGCGCGCTCGGGCGGTAATAGGGCCGATGCGCGTTCCAGTCCAGATAGCCGTCGTAGAAGGCCTTCACCTGCGGGAAGACCGCCTTGGCGAGGCGCTGGCGCTCCTGCTCCTCGGCGGAGAGCGGCCGCTTCAGCATGTCGGCGAGCTCGGCGAGCGCCGCGTCGCGGTCGATGCGGGTGAACTTGCCGTCGCGGTAGATCACCTCGCCGCCCACCATCACCGTCTTGACGCCCGCGAGCTTGGCGCGCTGGATCACCGCGTCCAAGACCGGCGTCTCGCTGTCGAGATAGGGGTAGCTCACCTGCCGCCAGTCGAGCATCACCAGGTCCGCCGCCTTGCCGACCTCGAGAGTGCCGATCTCCTGGGCATAGGGCGTGGTCTTGGCGCCGCCCGCGGTCGCCATGCGCAAGACCTGAGCCATGGTGGGGACGCGGTCGTCCATGCCGGGCTCGCGATGAAGGCGCAGCACCAGGCGCATCTCCTGCAGCATGTCCTGGTCGTCGTTGATGCCGACGTCGTCGAGGCCGATCGCGGTGTTGATGCCTTTTGCCTCCAGCCGGTTGAGCGGCAGGACGCCGCTCCTGAGACGGAGGTTCGAGCTGCAGTTGTGGCAGACGCTGGTCCCCGACGCCGCGAGCTTGTCGAGATCGCCCTCGGTGAGCCAGACCGCGTGACCGAGGGTCAGCTTCTGCCCCAGGAGGCCGAAGCGCTCGATGAAATCGACCGCCGTGCCGCCGCCGCGGCGCTGCGCGTATTCCTTCTGGTAGGGCGTCTCGACCAGATGGAGATGGATGGGGACACCATATGTTTCGGACTTGTCGGCGATGAGGGCCAGGCCCTCGTCGGTGCACCATTGGATGTTGGAGGGCGCCAGCTGGATGCGCACGCGATCCTTGCCGGCGTGCCGGGCATGAAGCGCCTCGAACAGCGCCACCGTCTCCCGGGCCGGCATCTGGAAGCCGGCGAAATACTTCGCCAGCATCGGCCGCACCTCGGCCGGGACGCGCTCCAGGAAGGCGTCGTTCGCCTCGTAGACGAGGTGGTTCTGCTCGCGGAGCGCATAGCAGTAGGAGACCCGCATGCCGATCGCCTCGTAGGCGCGGATGATCGCCTCCGCCTCGGCCTCGGTCTGCTTGTAGTCGCCGGGGATCCAGCCGTGCAGGTGCTGCGCGGTGGTGGTGCCTGACGCCACCATCTCGAACGCCGAGTAGAGGCTGTCATAATAAGGAATGCGGTCGCGCATGGCGATGCTGGTGGCGAACCACAGCTCGAGCGTGGTGTCGGCGATGCCGAGCTGCACCGGCGAGAGGCCGATGTGATGATGCGCGTTGACGAAGCCCGGCAGCACCACCTCGCCGCCGCTGCCGACGACCGGCAGATCCGGATGGGCGCGGGAGAGATCCGCGAAGCTTCCAATCTCGGCGATCACGCCGTCCCGCTGCAGGATCGCGCCGTCGTCGATCTGCTCGACCCGATGGCGGTCGAGGGCGCGGGTGATGATGTGCTTGCCGCGGATGATCGAGACGCTCATCCGATCCTCAGTCCGCGGCCGCCATGCTCTCCTGCTCGGCGAAGGCGCGGTCCACCTCGTCCTGCAGCAGCTTGGTGAGGTCGACCCGGAGCTGGAGCGAGGCGGGCGCCGTGAGATCGCGCGGGCGCGGCACGTCGATCGGCACGATCGCCTTGATGCGGCCCGGCCTGGAGGTGAACACAACCACCCGGTCGGCAAGCGCGATCGCCTCGTCGATGGAATGGGTGACGAACAGCACCGAGGCCTTGCTGCTCTCCCAGACGTCGAGCAGGAAGCCCTGCATCTTGGCGCGGGTCTGCACGTCGAGCGCGGC
The DNA here is from genome assembly GCA_035507155.1 of Allostellaceae bacterium. Taxonomy (GTDB): domain Bacteria; phylum Pseudomonadota; class Alphaproteobacteria; order ATCC43930; family CGMCC-115725; genus DASZHJ01. Next base: position 8,778 of record DATJOK010000272.1, on the reverse strand, counting down.
GAAGGGCTCGTCCATCAGCAGCACTTCCGGCTGCATGGCGAGCGAGCGCGCCACCGCCACCCGCTGGCGCATGCCGCCCGAGAGCTCGTCCGGCCGCTTCTCGAAGGCGTCGGAGAGACCAACGCGGGTCAACACCTGGCGCGCCACCTCCTTGCGCTTCCCCGCCGGCATGCTGCGGATCGAGAGGCCGAAGCTCACGTTCTGCCAGACGTTGAGCCAGGGGAAGAGCGAGGCTTCCTGGAAGATCAGGCTGCGCTCGGGCGCTGGCCCCTCGATGATCTCGCCGCGGGCGTAGAGATCACCCGAGGTCGGCGTCTCCAGACCGGCGATCAAGTAGAGGAGCGTGCTCTTGCCGCAGCCGGAGGGCCCGAGCAGCACCACGAACTCGCCGGCGGCGATGTCGAGATCGATATCGCGCAGCGCCTCGTGCGCCCGCTCGGTGCCGGCGGCCCAGACCTTGCCGGTGCCGCGGCAGGTGACCGCGGATTTCGAGCTGACGGGATTGCGGAGATCAGCCACCGGCCAGCGACCCCTGGCCCTTGGGGAGCCAGTAGAGGACGCGCCGCTGCAGCAGGCGGAGCGCGAAGTCGAAGGTGAAGCCCAGCAGCCCGATCAGCACGATGGTGAAGAAGACGAGGCCGGGGTTGAAGGTGTTGCGGGCCATGGAGATGATCTGGCCGAGCCCGTAGCCGACGCCGGTCGCCTCCGCCACCAGCACCACCATCCAGGCGCCGAACAGGTTGAGCCTGAGCACCACCAGCAGCCCCGGCAGGATCGCCGGCAGGATGACGCGAATGTAGATCTGCCGCTTGCTGGCGCCCATGGTGCGGGCGACGTTGATGTAGTTGCGGTTGACGCTGTCGATCTGGGTGATGGTCGCCAGCACCATGGTGAAGAAGAGCGCGATGAACACCATGAAGATGGCGGGACCGTTGCCGATGCCGAAGAGGAAGATCGCCACCGGCAGCCAGGCCACCGGCGAGACCGGCGCCAGCAGCGTAATGGTGGGCAGCGTCAGCTTCTCGAAGAGCGCGTTGTAGCGGATCAGGATGCCGAGGCAGAGGCTGGTGATTGCGGCGATGCTGAGCCCAGCCAGCACGCGCGCGGTCGAGGACACCATGGTGATAACGACCGCCATGGTGGGCGTCGGCCCGGAATTCGGATCGACGCCGATCTCCCAGCGCTTGGCGGTATTGAAGTTCTTCGCCTGCTCGGCGAAGTGGCCGAGGAAGATGTGCGGCGGCGGCAGCAGGCGTTGATCGGCGACGCCGATATACCAGAGGAACTCCCAGATCCCCGCGAAGAAGCCGATCGAGACCAGCGCCCAGCCGATCCTGGGACCGTGCCGGGAGACGATCTCGCCGAGCCGCCGCGCGAAGGAGGGCGCCGGCTTCGCGCCGAAGCCGGCCACCCCCTCTCCCCGCATCTTGATGCCAACCGCCGCCATCGCGATCAGGCCGACTTGTACTTGAGCTTGGAGTAGATGTCGGGCACCTCGGCAATCGCCTGCTCGAGGAAGCTCCAGTCGATCGCGTCGCGGCCGGGCTTCTTCTTGATGTAGCCCATCGCCATCACCGATTCGACGCGGTTCAGGATGAACTCCTCCTGGGCGCGCTGGTCGACCTTGGCGGGCTGCGCCTCGGCGCCGATGCGGGCGTTTTCCAGCGAGGTCTTGTAGTAGGTGCCGACCAGCGTCTCCTGGAGCAGCTTCTCGCGGTCGGTCTCGAACATGTACTGGGCCTTGAGCATCCCCTTGATCAGCGCCTTCACGCTCTTGGGATCCTTCTCGATCAACCGCGTGCTGGCCGCCAGGACGCAGTCGGTATATTGCGGCCCGTAGATGTCGACACCGTTCGACAGCATGATCGAGCCCTTGACGTCGTTCAGCAGCGCCGAGCCATAGGGCTCGATCGTCGACGCGATGTCGATGGCGCCGGCCTTGAACGCCGCCACCATCTCGCCCATGGAGTCCATGTAGCGGACGGTGACGTCCTTGTAGGCGACGCCGTTCTTCTTCAGCCAATCGTAGGGCAGCACTTCGAGCGTGTCGTTCTGGAAGGTGCCGAGGGTCTTGCCTTTGAGCTTCTCCGGCTTGTCGAGGCCGGGTTGCGCTACGATGTAGACGCCCTGCACGCCGCCGCCGCCGACGATCTTCACCGGCGCGCCGGCATCGTAGAGCGCCATGAAGTTCGTGTAGGGCAGCACGCTGACATCGACCTGACCCGAGCCGAAGAAGGTGATCTGGTCGGCGAAGGTCGGTGTGTTGACGAATTCGAGAGTAAGGCCGTCCTCCTGCGCGAGCTGCTTCGCCTGGGTAATGAAGAAGGCCGCATTGCAGAAGCCGTTGCCGTGCGTGCCTTTGATGGATGTCGCGCCAAAGGCATGGCCGGCGAAGCCCATCATGCCCGCGGGCAGCGCCACCGCAATGGTGCCCGCCGCGCTCGATTTCAGGAACGAGCGGCGATTGATGGCGGGAGCGACGATACTGCCCAGGGCGCGACTGCCGTGAAGATCACACATGGAGCACCTCCTCTGTTACCGGTTCGCCCGCGTCGTGAAGGGGACGATCGCGATCGACGCTGAAGCGCGGCAGGAGACAACCTGCAACAGACATGCCAGACCGCATCGCTGCGCGCCGTTCGATGGCATCCATCCGCGACAGGATCGGCACGATCCTTGCGACGATGCGGCGTCATCGCGGGCGCGCGAGCGCTCGGCGCGTGGCGCGGATCGAGGGAAGGGAATGAAGGGATTCCATCGCTCTAGGCTCTATCGACGGCTGCGCGGCACGCCCGTCGCGCGGGAGTTCCGCCCGCTTCCGGCGGCGCCGGCAAGCACCGCGCCGGCGGTCGCGATGGCGCCGATTTCCGTGCGCCGCCGCCGCCATGCCACGCGCGCCGATGGGATCGCGTGCGGCCGCTCCGGCGGGCGCTTTGATGTATACAAACTGACCAATTGTATACAGGATGCCCAGGATTCGACCATCGAGCCATCGGTCGATCGGGCGCGCCGCCGCGGCAACGCGGCCTGTCGCGCGGCCGATGGTACAGAGAACGGAGGGATCTGAGTGCCGTCACTACCACGCAAGCGGAGCGCCGCCGACGCTCCGGTGATCGAACCCGGACGCCTCGGCGTCTGGGCCGGCCTTGCGAGCGATCCGATCGCGGAAGCGGTGCAGGAGGCGATCTGCGAGGGCCGGCTGCCGGCGGGGACCCGGCTCGGCGAGGAGGAGCTCTGCCGCGTCTTCGGCGTGAGCCGCACCCTGGTGCGCCAGGCGCTGCAGCGCCTGGGCTTCGCCGGCCTCGTCATCCTCAGGCCGAACCGCAGCGCCTTCGTCGCCTCGCCCACCCTCGACGACACCGCGTCGGCCTATGCGGCGCGCCGGCTCATCGAGGCCGACGTCATCGCCGAGGCGACGCGCCACTGCACCGCCAACGACATCCGGACCTTGCGCCAGCATCTGAAGGCGCAGGCGGATGCCAAGGCGCGCGGCCATCGCAGCGAGCTGCTGCGCCTCCTCGGCGAGTTCCACCTGATCATCGCCGAGATCGGCGGCAACGCCATCCTCGGCGATTTCGTGCGCCAGCTCGTCCCGCGCACCACCTTGAGCCTCGCCCTCTTCGAGCGGCGCGACCTGCCCTTCTGCGCCCTCGACGAGCATCGCCTGCTCATCGACCTCATGGCGAAGGGCGATCCCAAGGCGGCGGCACAGGCGATGCGGCGTCATCTCTCCAGCGATCTCGGCCGCCTCGCGGTCAGGCCCGACAGCGAGCCGACGGTGAACCTCGCCGCGGCGTTGCGGCCGGGAGCGCCGAAGTGACCACGCTGCTGGTCATCAACGGCAACACCACGGAGGCGATCACCGATCGCGTGGCGTCCGTCGCCCGCGGCTTCTGCAGCCCCGGCACGACGATCAAGGCGGTGACCGCGGAGACCGGCCCGCGCGTCATCTCGACCCGCACCGAGAACCTGCTCGGCGCCCACTCGGTGCTGGCGCTGGCGGCGCGCCACCACGCCGGCTGCGATGCCGCGATCATCGCGGTGGCGAGCGACACCGGGCTCCGCCCGGTTCGCGAGGCGCTCCCCATTCCCGTCGTCGGCATGACCGAGGCGGCGCTGCTCACCGCCTGCACGCTGGGCGACGGCTTCGGCTTCCTCGCCATCGACGCCCGCGGCGGCGGCCTCTACCGCGAGGTGATCGCGGGCCACGGGCTCGCGCCGCGCCTCGCCGCCTTCAAGGCGATCGCGCTCCCGCCGGAGGCCTTCCTCTCGCCCGCGGCGGCCGCGGAGCCGATCCTGGCAGCGATCGCCGAGCTGGCGGCTGCCGGCGCCGATGTCGCGGTCATCGGCGGCGCCGCTTTTGCCGGCATGGCGCGCGTGCTTGGCGAGCGCGCGCCGGTTCCGATCCTCGACAGCATCGGCTGCGCCGTCCGCCTCGCCGAGACGCTGGCGGCGCTGAAGCCGGCGAGGCCGAAGTCCGGCGCCTATGCGCCGCTGCCGCCCCGCGAGCTCGTCGACGTCGATCCCGCCGTCGCCGCCCTCTTCCCATCCGCACCGGAGAAACCGCGATGAGCAAAGCCGCCATCAAGCAGCATCTGCGCCTCACCCATGAGGGCGCGCTGATGATCCTCGACGCCGCGGTCGCCAAGGCCGCCCAGATGGGCGTGCCGCAATGCATCGCCGTGGTCGACGACGGCGGCAACCTGCTGGCCTTCCTCCGCATGGACGGCGCCAAGTTCCTCAGCATCGAGTCGGCGATGCGGAAGGCGATCACCGCGGTCTCGAGCCGTGTTCCCACCGGCGGCGTCGCCGAGGGTCTCGACATGAAGCTCGCCGCCGCCACCTCAGGCCGGCTCACCAACCTCAAGGGCGGCGTCCCCGTCATCATCGACGGCACGGTGGTCGGCGGCATCGGCGTCGGCTCCGGCACCGGCGACCAGGACCTGGAAGTCGCCAGGGCCGGGCTCGCCGCCATCGAGGGCGCCAGCGCCTGAGGACGCCAATGGCCCAGGATTACGACCGCGATCTCGTGGGCTATGGCGCCCACCCGCCGGACCCGAAATGGCCCGGCGGCGCCCGGATCGCGATCAACTTCGTGATCAACTACGAGGAGGGCTCCGAGCCCTCGATAGGGGACGGCGAAGGCTTCACCGAGACCGGCCTCACGGAATCCCACGGCGCCGACACCGGCGTCAAAGGCCGCGATCTTGCGGGCGAAGGCATGTTCGCCTATGGGAGCCGGGTCGGCTTCTGGCGCCTGATGCGGCTCTTCCGTGAGCGCAGCCTGCCCCTCACCGTCTTCGGCTGCGCGCTCGCCATCGAGCGCAACGCCGCCGCCGCCGCGGCGATCCGCGAGTCCGGCGTCGACGTCTGCTGCCACGGCTGGCGCTGGGTGAAGCACTACCTGCTGAGCGAAGCGGAGGAGCGCGAGCATATCCGCCGCGCCATCGCCTCGCTCCAGAGGACCGTGGGCGAGCGGCCGCTCGGCTGGTATTGCCGCTACGGCCCCAGCACCAACACGCGGCGCCTCGTCGTCGAGGAAGGCGGCTTCCTCTACGACAGCGACGCCTATGACGACGAGCTCCCGTATTGGAAGGTGGTCGGCGGCCGGCCGCATCTCGTCGTCCCCTATTCCCTGGTCAACAACGACGGCAAGTTCGCCAGCGGCGCTTTCGGCACCGCCGCCGATTATTTCCAGTTCCACAAGGACGCCTTCGACCTGCTCTACGGCGAGGGCCGGACGCAGCCGAAAATGATGTCGGTGGGCCTGCACATGCGGCTCATCGGGCATCCGGCGCGGGCGGCCGGGCTCGAGCGTTTCCTCGATTACATCCAGGGCTTCGACGGCGTCTGGATCACGCGCCGTCTCGACATCGCGCGCCATTGGGCGAGGACGCATCCGTTCCGGGAGGCGCCATGAGGCTCGCCGGCGGCGACAGAGCTTCGGGCGACGATCGCTGGGCGCGGGACTTCCGCGGCTATGGCGGCGCGCCGCCCGATGTGCGCTGGCCCGGCGACGCGCGGGTCGCGGTCTCTCTGGTGGTCAACATCGAGGAGGGCGCCGAGCTCGCGGTGAGCCAGGGCGATCCGCGCAACGAGCGCCTCTACGACATCACCGAGGAGGTGGTGGGCACGCCCGATCCCTGCATGGAATCCCATTTCGAGTATGGGACGCGCGCCGGCTGGTGGCGGGTCATGGAGGTGCTGGAGCAGTTCGGCGCCGCCGCCACCATGAACGCCTGCGGCCGCGCCATCGAGCTCTCGCCGTGGCTGGCGCAGGACGCGGTCCGGCGCGGCCACGAGATCGCCTGCCACGGCTGGCGCTGGGAGCGCCACGCCGGGATGACGCTGGCGCGCGAGCGTGACTTGATCCGCCGCGCCGTCCGCGCCATCGAGGCCGCCTGCGGCGAGCGGCCGGTGGGTTTCCACACCCGCTCGGCGCCCTCGGCGAACACCCGGCGCCTCCTCGTCGAGGACGGCGGCTTCCTCTACGACAGCAACAGCTACAACGACGACATTCCCTATGCGGTCGAGGTCGAGGGACGCAGCCACCTGGTGCTGCCCTATGCTTTCGACACCAACGACATGCGCTTCCAGAACAATGGCGGCTTCGTCTTCGGCGAGGATTTCGCCCGCTACTGCATCGCCGCCTATGACCGGCTCTGGGAGGAAGGCGCGCAGTCGCCGCGGATGATGACCGTCGGCCTCCACCTCCGCATCATCGGCCGCCCCGGCCGCATCGGCGGCCTGATCGCGTTCCTCGAGCATGTGCACAAGAAGGGCGGCGCCTGGCTCGCGCGCCGCGACGAGATCGCGCGTCACTGGCGCCGCGCGACGGGACTGGCGGAGTGGCGGCCGGCGGCCGCTGCTCCGGCGCTGCAGCGCTAGCGCATATAGGTGCCGGCGGGAACCGCACCGCTCGCCGGCTGACCCTGCCGCACGCGGCCGTAGATCAGCAGCGAGATGCCGCCCAAAATCACCAGCGCGCCCAGCACGATGAAGCCGGACATGTAGGAGCCAGTGACGCTGGAAAGGAGCCCCACCAGGAAGCCGGCGATCGTGCCGCCGCCGCCGGCGCCGAGCCCGTTGATGATGCCGGCGGCGGGCCCGACCGCCTGCGGCGCCACCGTCGACTGCAGGATCGACCAGATGTTGGGCGTGAAGCTCGCGGCGTAGTAGCCGAGCGCGACGGTGATGAGGGCGAGCTTCCCGGTGCCGCTGTCCACCAGCGGCAGCAGGAGCAGCAGCGCGCCCGGGATCAGCATGCCCAGCGCGGCGATCAGCACCCGCTTGTTGGTGCGGTCGCTGAGCGCCGACATCGGGATCGCCAGCAGCACGGCCGCGAAATAGGGAAGCGCGCTGGCGAGCCCCTGGCCGAGGCCGGTGAGGCCCAGCGAGCGCACCGCGAGGGGAATCCAGAGCGTGATGCCCCAGAACAGCATGCCCTGGGTCACGTAGCTGAACAGCAGCAGCAGGAACGGCGCGCCGCCGAGCGCCGCCAGGGTGAGCGGCGCGCGCTGGGCGATCTCCCGCGGGCGATAGGGCGCCTCGCTCTCCGGCCGCAGGAAGACCGCGTAGAGCGGCGCGATGACGACGAGGCCGAGCGCGCCGGTGAGGAAGAACAGCACCCGCCAGCCGAAGGCGTCGAAGATCGGTGTCAGGATCATGAATCCGAGCGCCAGGGCCAGGTACTGGCCGTAATACTGGATGAGGCTGTTCGCCGTGGTGAGCTCCTGCGGCGCGAACCAGGCCTTGGCAAAGCGCGACTGCTGCGGCCAGTAGATGCCCTCGGCGATGCCGAGAATGAGCCGGCAGGCGAGCAGCACCGCGACCGAGCGAGCGAAGCCAGCGACGAGGGTGGCGAGCGACCAGATCACCATGGTCCAGATCACCATCGCCTTTGGATCCTGGCGCCGCGTCAGCACGCCGCCGACGATGTTGGCGGCGGCGTAGCCGATCAGGAAGATGGTGAGCGCCCAGCTGGCGGTGACGGCGAAGTGCTCGCCGGCGAAGCCGAGATCCTGGGCGACGGCGGGCAGGCCCACCGACAGGTTGGTGCGGTCGAGATAGGCCACGAAGAGGCCCACCATCAATGTGCCGCCGATCTCAAGCCATCTCGATCGCACGTTCCCATCCCCCAAATTGCCGCCGCCCCGCAAGCCCGCATTAAGGCGGCGCGATCCCCTCCCCGCAAGGCCGGCGGTGGACCCGCACAGATATCGGCCTCCGCAATCGGGCCTCGGCCGCGCCTGGGGCGAACAACTGGCTGCGACCGACGCCGAAGCCTAGAGACATCTTTGGGCGCCGGCGCCAGACTGGCAACGACGCGCCACCCCCTGGAGACAACATGCCGAGCCCGCTTCCCGTTCCCGTCGAGGTCGATGCGGAGACCGGCATCTGGTCCGTCGACGGCCAGCCGATGGTGCTGGTGCCGCGCCATTTCTGGGCCTTCGTGCAGATGGAGAGCGAGCGCCGCTTCGGCGCCGAGGCGACGCGCGAGATCTACCACGACGCCGCCTTCCGGGCGGCGCGGGTCTGGTGCGAGCGCGAGGCCGGGACGCACGGCCTCTCCGGCATCGAGGTGTTCCGCCATTACCTCGCGCGGATGAGCGCGCGCGGCTGGGGACGGATGACGATCGAGACGATCGATGCCCGGGCTGGCACCGCCGGGATCCGCCTCGACCACTCGGCGCTCGCGGCGGAATATGGCGCGAAGGCCGGCCGCCGCGTCTGCTACTGGTTCGGGTCCGCCTATGCGGGCGCGATGGAATTCGTCGC
>DATJOK010000271.1:0-3579 GCA_035507155.1 Allostellaceae bacterium | reverse complement strand
TTCGCGCCGCTGCGTCACCGCTTCGACCCGGTAGCGGTGCCGCAGCAGCTCAGTCACATCTGGATGCTCGACATCCAGCATGAGCCGGAATTTCGCGTGCGATACCGGCTGCTCGGCACCAAGGTGGAGGAGGTGTTGGGGCGGGCGCTCAGGGGACGATGGCTCGACGAATGCCATAGCTGGGCCCGGCATTCGAGTTATTTCACCCGCTACCGCGAAGTGGCGGAGACCGGCGTGCCGAGCTGGCGCAAGGGCCCGCCGATGTTCTGGCACGACAAGGTGGGGGTCATCGAGAACGTGATCCTGCCACTCAGCGAAACCGGCAGGCGCGTCGATCATTTTCTGATCGAAAGTCGGTTCTATCGGCCGGACGGCGAGGAGATTTAGGGCGGCTCCATCATCCGTCGTAGCGGATCGTCACCACCTCTATCGGTTCGACGCCGCCCGGCGTGCGCAATTCCACCGTGTCGCCCTCGCGGGCCCGCATCAGCGCCTTGGCGATCGGCGAGACCCAGCTTACCTGGCCGCGCTCGAGATCCGCCTCGTCGACGCCGACGATCCGGATCGTGCTCTCGGCGCCCTCGGCATTGGCGTAGGTCACGATGGCGCCGAAAAACACCTGATCGCGCTTCTTCTGCTGGGTGGGGTCGACGATCTCGGCGATCTCCAAGCGCTTGGAGAGAAAGCGCACGCGGCGATCGATCTCCCGCAACCGCTTCTTGCCGTAGATATAATCGCCATTCTCCGACCGGTCGCCGTTGCCGGCCGCCCAGGACACCACCTCGACGACCTTCGGCCGCTCGATGCGCAGAAGCTGCTGCAGCTCGTCGCGCAGCCGCTGGGCACCTTCCGGCGTGATGTAGTTCTTGACCCCGGCCGGAAGCATTTGAGCTTCTTCGGGAAGCTCGTCGTCCTCAAGGTCGGTCTCCTTGGTGAATGCCTTGCTCATCTGCGATCGCGCACGTCGTTGGGCCGCCCCGGGGTCCGCCCGCGCTCGGACCCGGGCGGTCCAGCCCATGATGAGCCCAAGCCCCGGCCGGTTCAATCCGGCGCCCGCGCGGCTTTATTCGGGGTGTTCGCCGATATCGTGAACATCCTGATCCCGGCCGCTGCGGTCGCTGTAGAAGATCAGCGCCATCAGCACAACGCCCAGCACTGCGGTGCCGATCGTGCCGAGCGTGAGCGCGATCGTGGCGTTGAGATCGAGACCGAGGCCATGGAACCCGTTGAAGGCCCAGAGCGCGAAATAGACGACTGCGATGAGGCCGAGCGCCATGGCGACGAACAGCAGAAACCAGCGCTTCTCCATCAGTGATCTCCCTGCCAAGACTGCGGCCGAGGCCCTGCTTCTCACCTAAGGCGCGCGTCGGAGAAAGCTACCCGTCCTCCGGCAGCTTATTGATTCGGACCGGCCGACGGGTTTCCGGGGTCGGTCTTCTTGCCGGAGCCGCCGGGCGTGTCGCGATCCTTGTCCGTGGCCGGTTTTGCCGGCGACTTGCATGACGTCTTGGTGCCGCTGGTCGGCTTGCCTCCGAAGGCACAGGGAATGTCGTCCTGGAAGAAATGCGGAATATCGGTGGTGAAGGTCCGCCGCGCATCATCAAAGAAATCGGCACGAGCGGAAGGAGGCGCGAGCGTCAACCCGACCGCCAGACAACTCAGCCAGAGCAGCCACATCCTCAACATCGCGGGCCGTCCCCCTAATTCCGCCGGCGCGGAACGCCTCGCATTCAACCTGAGGCGCAGAGGCGCACGGAGCAAGACCCGGGCATGTGTCGAAAAGCGGTCGCCTCCCGCGCGCGGCGGCGGATCATCGACGAGACACGTGCTGCACCCGTGCGATGGCGGACGGGGTGAGATTCGAACTCACGGTACCCTTGCGGGCACGCCGGTTTTCAAGACCGGTGCCTTAAACCGCTCGGCCACCCGTCCATCATGCCAAGTCAATAACTTAGTCGGATGCAAATTGCCATCGAGCGGCCGCCGAGCGCCGGGCTCTCCGTTGGTTGGCACCGGGAGCAGCGGCTCGTCGCCGACCGGGAATATCAGGGCTTTTCCTCCCGGCCAGCGCGTGCTACCGGCTTCCGCGCATTCATACATCAGGGAACGGTGTCATGCCGAAGTTCAAGGCGAAGGACAAGGAGATTGAGGTTTCCGCGGATCGCGTGGCGCGGATGGCGGAGCGGCTGCACAAGCTCGGCGGCGCCGGCCGGCGCGAGAACTATGTCGCCAAGGCCGTGAAGCGCCTGGAAGCGGGCACCGGCGGCAAGACCGATGCGGCGATCGCCATCGCCGCCGGCAAGTAGGGCGATGCGGCGGCGAGGCCCGGCCATCGCGCTGGCGGCGCTGCTGCTGGCGGCCTGCCAGACGGGACCCGGCGCACCGCTGCTGTCGCCGGCGATTGCCGGCCAGGATTACGGCTATACGGAGCGTCCGCTCGGCGATCACGGCTATGCAATCGACTACCTGGGCCCACGCGGTATCGCCCCTACGGGTGAAGCGGCGGAGCGCAGCACCGAGGCCGCGCTGCAGCAGGCCTCGGACTTCGCGCTCTGGCGCGCCGCCCAGCTGGCAAAGGCGCAGGGCTATGCAGGTTTCCGGGTCGTCGAGAAGCGGGCCGAGATGAATACTCATCCCGGCGGACCAGCGCCATCCCCGGTGCAGTGCGGCCCCTTCCAAGCCGGCTTCAACACGGTGAACGGGATCGGCCTTGGCGGCTTTGCCGGCGATTACGGACACTCCTTCGCCGAGTGCAATCGCGCCGGCCCCGCGCCCTGGATCCAGGCCCATGCCGCCATCGAGGTGGAGCTGCTGCACTCGCCCGCGGCCTCCGACTACGTGGCGGGCACGCTCCTGCAGCGACTGCAGCAGGCTTATCCCGGCGCCGACCATCTGCCCTACCAGGGACCGACCTAATCGGGGCAGGCGGCTGTCACGCCGCCGTCACGCACGCCCTCTACGAAGAACTGCATGCCCTATTGGCTCTTGCCGGTTGCGGTGGCGCCGTTTGCGGGGAGTTTCGTCGGCACTCTGGTCACGCGCGCGACCGACGGCCGCAGCGCGCTCTGGGGCCGGTCCTGCTGCGACGCGTGCGGCCGCACCCTGGGCGCCAGCGATCTCGTGCCGGTCGCAAGCTGGCTGGCGGCGGGACGGCGCTGCCGGTACTGCGGAGCCGCGGTCAGCGGCTTCTATCCCGCGATCGAGATCGGCGCGCTTCTGCTGGCGATCTGGGCGGCGAGCGCTTCCATCGGGCTCGACCTCTGGATCAGCTGCGGCTTTGCCTGGTGCCTGCTGGCGCTGGCGGCGACCGACATCCGCGAAGGGCTGCTGCCCGATGCGCTGACGCTGCCGCTGGCGGCCGCGGGACTTGCTCTTGCGGCGATCGCGACGCCTGACGAGCTGACGGAGCGAGGTCTCGGCGCCGTCGCCGGATACGCTGTGCTGGCGGCAACCCGGGAGATCTATCGGCGACTGCGCCGGCGCGACGGGCTTGGTCTCGGCGACGCCAAGCTGCTGGCGGCGGGCGGTGCCTGGCTCGGCTGGGAAGCGCTGCCGAGCGTGCTGCTGCTGGCCTGCGTC
>DATJOK010000270.1:0-24577 GCA_035507155.1 Allostellaceae bacterium | reverse complement strand
TTCGACTACACTTTCGCCTCAGTCGCCGCAACCAAGGCGTTCGTCGACAAGTCGCCTGATGCCGCCGCGGCGGCGGTTCGCGCCATCGTCAAAACGCAGGAGGCGCTGAAGCGTGACGTTGCCCGTGCCGGCGCCGTCGGCCATCGCCTGTTTCCGCCCAATGAGGCCGCACTGATCATCGATCTCATCCGTCGCGATCTCCCGTACTATCACGCCGCGATTAGCCAGGAGTCGGTCGCCGGCATGAACCGGTTTGCCCGCGATATCGGCATTCTCAAGAACGACGTCGCCTATGACAAAGTGGTCGCCACATCTCTCAGCCAATTCTGGGCCCCCTGACGGCACGATCCTCACTGCGAGCGAGAACTTTCCGAAGGTGATGGGCTCCCGTGCGGTCTAACGCCGAAAGGGCCCCGAACTGGGCCGTCTTTCAACAGACATGCCAAACTCCTCGGTGATTCAAAGACTTAATGGCGGAGAGGGAGGGATTCGAACCCTCGGTACCCAGTAAAGGGCACAACGGTTTTCGAGACCGCCCCGATCGACCGCTCCGGCACCTCTCCGCGGTCCGCTGCGGGCGGGGGCGGCAGGCTCGGCCTCCCCTCCCGAAGGGCGGCGGAGACTACCCCAGGAGGCCCCGGAGCCGCAACCCATCGGACCCCCCAAGAGCGTTGACTCCAGAGGTGTTGCGGCTATAGTGCCGGCCTCCACGGACGGGGTAGGGCCCGTCCGTTCGAGTTTCCAGGCCACCCGAGACGACCGAGCCAGCAAAGGCGAGCGCGCCCGATGTACGCAGTGATCCGCACCGGCGGCAAGCAATACAAAGTCGCCAAGGACGACGTGATCGTCGTCGAGACGGTGCCTGCCGAGGCCGGCGCGTCCGTCACCCTCGACGAGGTGCTGCTGGTCGCCGACGGCGCCGCCACCACTGTCGGCACGCCGACGGTCGCCGGCGCCTCGGTCACCGCCGAGGTGGTCGAGCACAAGCTCGGCGACAAGATACTGATCTTCAAGAAGCGCCGCCGGCACAACTATCGCCGCAAGAACGGCCATCGCCAGCCGCTCACGGTGCTCAAGATCACCGGCGTCAGCGCCGGTAGGTAAGGAGACCTTCCATGGCCCATAAAAAGGCAGGCGGCTCGTCGCGCAATGGGCGCGATTCCCGCGGTCGCCGTCTCGGCGTCAAGAAATTCGGCGGCGAGATCGTGGTGCCCGGCAACATCATCGTGCGCCAGCGCGGCACCGAGTATCACCCCGGCCGCAATGTCGGTCTCGGCCGCGACCACACCATCTTCGCCCTCGAGGGCGGAGCGGTCGATTTCCATCGCGGGCGCGGCGGACGCGTCTTCGTCTCGGTGCTGCCGCGACCGGCGGAGGCTGCCGACTAGGCCCTTCCCGCCGGGCGCCAGCGCGCCGCAGAGACCGAAAGGGGGAATGGCCGCCATTCCCCCTTTTTTCATGCCCATAGCGAACCCATAGGCGACCACCGTGCAGTTCCTCGATCAGTGCAAGATCTATCTCCGCAGCGGCGACGGCGGCGCCGGCTCGGCGAGCTTCCGGCGCGAGAAGTTCATCGAGTTCGGCGGCCCGGATGGCGGCAATGGCGGGCGCGGCGGCGACATCGTCTTCGAGGCGGCCGACAATCTCAACACGCTCATCGATTACCGCTATCAGCAGCATTTCCGCGCCCAGAACGGCCGCGGCGGCGCCGGCCGCAACCGCACCGGCGCCAACGGCGAGACGCTGGTGCTGCGGGTGCCCATCGGCACGCAGATCCTCGACGAGGATCACGAGACCGTGCTTGCCGATCTCACCACGCCGGGCGAGCGCCATGTCTTCCTGCAGGGCGGCGACGGCGGCTTCGGCAATGCGCACTACAAGACCTCCACCAACCGCGCGCCGCGCCGCGCCGATCCCGGCTGGCCCGGCGAGGAGCGCTGGGTGTGGCTGCGCCTCAAGCTGATCGCCGATGCGGGGCTGGTGGGCCTGCCGAATGCCGGCAAGTCGACGCTGCTCGCCGCGGTCTCGCGCGCCAAGCCCAAGGTCGCCGACTACCCCTTCACCACGCTGAAGCCGCAGCTCGGGGTGGCGCGCGTGGGCGATGACGAGTTCGTCATCGCCGATCTCCCGGGCCTGATCGAGAATGCGAGCGAAGGCGCCGGGCTCGGCCATCGTTTCCTCGGTCACGTGGAACGCTGCGCCGTCATCCTGCATCTGATCGACGCCACCGAGCCGGACATGCTCGGTGCCTGGCGCACCATCCGCGGCGAGCTCGAGGCCTATGGCCACGGACTTGCGGAGAAAGCCGAGATCATCGGTCTCAACAAGTCGGACGCGGTACCGAAGGAAGAGATGCAGAAGCTGCGCAAGAAGCTCGCCCGCACCAGCAAGCGCAAGGTGATGGTGCTCTCCGGCGCCACCGGCGCCGGCGTGCCGGAAGTGCTGGCGGAGTTGCTGCAGGTGATCCGCGCCGAGCGCGCCGCCGCCGAGGCGGCGAAGCCCGCCGCCGCCACGGAAGCGGTGTCATGACCGGCATCGCCGAGGCGCGCCGGATCGTCGTCAAGATCGGCTCGGCGCTCCTGGTGGACGACGCGAGCGGCGATCTCCGCCGCGACTGGCTCGCGTCCCTTGCGGAGGACGTCGCGCGCTGCATGCAGCGCGGACAGGAAGTGCTGATCGTCTCCTCGGGCGCGATCGCCGCCGGCCGCCGATTGCTGGGACTGGCCGGCCCGGCGCTCAAACTCGAGGAGAAGCAGGCCGCGGCGGCGACCGGCCAGATCCGCCTCGCGCACGGCTATCAGGAGGCGCTGGCGCGGCACGGACTCGGCGTGGCGCTGATCCTGCTGACGCCGGAGGACACCGAGGTGCGCCGCCGGCACCTGAACGCGCGCGCCACGCTGAACCAGCTGCTGGCGCTGCGCGCCGTCCCTGTCATCAACGAGAACGATACGGTGGCGACCGCCGAGATCCGCTTCGGCGACAACGATCGGCTCGCCGCGCGGGTAGCGCAGATGGTGAGCGCCGACACGCTGGTGCTTTTCTCCGACATCGACGGTCTCTATACGGCCGATCCGCGAAACGACAGCACCGCGCGACACATTCCGGAGGTACGCGAGGTCACTGCCGAGATCGAGGCGATGGCGGGCGAGGCGCGACCCGGCATGAGCTCCGGAGGCATGGTGACCAAGCTCGCCGCCGCCCGCATCGCCGTGGCCGCCGGTTGCCGCATGGTGATTGCCAAGGGCGAGACGCTGCATCCGCTCAAGGCGCTCGAGGAAGGCGTGCGTGCCACCTGGTTCCTGCCCTCTTCCGAGCCGCTCACCGCGCGCAAGCGCTGGATCGCCGGCAGCCTCAATCCTGCCGGCGCTCTGGTGGTGGACGAAGGCGCGTTTGCTGCGCTGCAGCGCGGCACCAGCCTGCTGCCCGCCGGCGTGGTGGCGGTCGAAGGCAGCTTCGAGCGCGGCGACACGGTGCGCGTGCGCTGCCGCGACGGCCGCGAGATCGGCCGCGGACTCTCGGCCTATTCCAGCGCCGACGCCCGCGCGATTGCCGGCCATAAAAGCCGTGAAATAGAGGCAATCCTCGGCTACCGTGGCCGAGACGAAGTGATCCACCGCGACGATCTCGTGATGAGCTGAGCGGCCATGACCGCGCTCCGCCCCCTCTCCAGCGATCTCGATCAGACCATGCGGCAGATCGGGCATGCCGCGCGTGCCGCGGCGCAGCTCCTCGCTCGCGCGCCTGCGGAGGCGAAGAGCCGGGCCCTCGCCACTGCCGCCGCCGCAATCCGCGACCGCCGCGACGAGATCCTTGCCGCCAATGCACGCGACCTCGACGAGGCCGGCCGCGCCAGGCTCTCCGCCGCGGTGACCGATCGCCTCGCCCTCGACCAGGAGCGTGTCGAGGCGATCGCCGCCGGCCTCGACGCGGTGGCGGCGTTTCCCGATCCCGTCGGCGAGATCATGGCGCGCTGGACCCGGCCCAACGGCCTCGTCATCGAGCGCGTGCGAGTGCCGCTGGGCGTCGTCGGCATCATCTATGAGTCGCGACCCAACGTGACCGCAGATGCCGGCGGACTTTGCCTGCGCGCCGGCAACGCCGCGATCCTGCGCGGCGGCTCCGAGAGCTTCCATTCCTCGACCGTCATCGTCGACTGCCTGCATCAGGGTCTGCGGAAGGCGGGGCTGCCGGAAACGGCGGTGCAGCTGGTGCCGACGCGAGACCGCGCCGCGGTCGGCATCATGCTGGGCATGAGCGATCTCATCGACATCATCGTGCCCCGCGGCGGACGCTCGCTGATCGAGCGGGTGCAGGCGGAGAGCCGCATTCCCGTCATCGCCCATCTCGAGGGGATCTGCCACGTCTATGTGGACCGCGACGCCGATCTCGAGAAGGCGCGCCGCATCGTGATAAACGCCAAGATGCGCCGCGTCAGCGTCTGCGGCGCGGCGGAAACGCTCCTGGTGGATCAAGCCGTCGCCGATCGCGCGCTGCCGCCGATCCTCGCCGATCTCCAGGCCGCGGGCTGCGAGATCCGCGGCGACGCGGCAGTGCGCGTCCTCGATCCCGAGGCGAAGCCCGCCACCGAGCAGGACTGGCGCACCGAGTATCTCGACGCCATCATTGCCGTCCGCATCGTCGACGGTCTCGAGGGCGCGATCCGGCACATCAATACCTACGGCTCGCACCACACCGACGCCATCGTCACCGAGAACGCGGCGACGGCCGAGCGCTTTCTCGCCGAGATCGACAGCGCGATCGTGCTGCTGAACGCCTCGACGCAGTTCGCCGATGGCGGCGAGTTCGGCATGGGAGCGGAGATCGGCATCTCCACCAGCAAGCTGCACGCCCGCGGTCCGGTCGGCGCCGAGCAGCTCACCAGCTTCAAGTACGTCGTCCGCGGCAACGGCCAGGTGCGGCCCTGAGCACGACGCTGGCGCTGCCGCGGACACTCGGCGATCGCCGGTTCCGCCGGATCGGACTCCTCGGCGGATCCTTCAATCCCGCCCATCGCGGCCATCTCCATGTGAGCCTGGAAGCACTTAAGCGCCTCGGCCTCGATGAGGTCTGGTGGCTGGTGGCACCGCAGAATCCGCTGAAACCGGTGAAGGGGATGGCTTCCTTCGAGGAGCGGCTCGCCGCAGCGCGCGCCTTCCTTCGCCATCCTCGCATCAAGGTCACCGACGTCGAGGCGGCACTCGGCACGCGCTATACCGCCGACACGCTGGCGGCGCTCCGGCGACGGTTTCCCAATACCCGCTTCGTCTGGCTGATGGGTGCCGACAACCTGGCGCAGATCCGGCACTGGGAGCGCTGGAAATCAATCTTTCGGCTAGTGCCGGTTGCGGTTTTCGACCGTCCTACCTATGTTTCGAGGGCATTGGCGGAGCTCGCCGCCACGCGCTTCCAGCGGTATCGCCTACCCGCAGGAGGCGCGCGCCGTCTGGTCGATCAGTCACCGCCTGCCTGGGTGTTTCTGCCGATCCGGCTCGATGCGAGCTCCGCCACCGCCCTCCGCGCCAGGCGCCGGAGGAACAGCGGCGTTAAGACAACGAGGTGACAGTCATCCCACGCGCACGCTCCAAGGCTCGGAAAGCCACGGCCGTTCCCACTTTGCTCGAGCGCATCACGCAGGCGCTCGACGACGGCAAGGCCGAGGATATCGTCGTCATCGACCTCCTCGGCAAATCCAGCATCGCCGACCATATGGTCATCGCTACCGGACGCTCCCAACGTCAGGTCTCCGCGCTCGCCGAGCGGGTTATCGGAGCCTTGAACGAGAAGGGAAAGCCGCGGCCGGCGGCGGAAGGCCTGCGCCAGGGAGACTGGGCGCTGATCGATGCCGGGGACGTGATCGTACATCTGTTCCGGCCGGAAGTGCGCGCCTTCTATAACCTCGAGAAGATGTGGGGCGCGGCGCTGCCGGACGCCGGCAGCGCGTCGAACTGAACCCCTCCGCATGAGCCGGCCATGCGCGTCCTGATCCTCGCGGTGGGGCGGCTGAAATCCGGCCCGCTCCTGGAGCTGCAGCGAGAATACGCCCAGCGTTTCACCTGGCCGCTCGAGATCCGCGAAGTGGAGGAGCGCCGGGCGCTGGCACCAGCCGAACGCAAGGCGCGGGAGGGTGAGCTACTGCTGGGCGCGCTTCCGGAAGGCGCGCTGCCGGTGGCGCTCGACGAGCGGGGAAAGCTGCTCGGCAGCCGGGATTTCGCCCAGCAGCTCGGCCGCTGGCGAGAGGCCGGCACGAAGACCCTGGCATTCATCCTCGGCGGGGCCGACGGCCTTCCTCGGCCGGTTCTCGAGCGCGCGGCATTAACCTTGTCGCTGGGCGCGATGACCTGGCCCCATCTCCTGGCGCGAACGCTACTGCTGGAACAGCTCTACCGGTCGCAGCAAATCCTCGCCGGCCACCCCTATCACCGGGATTGACGCTAATTACCACGGTTTACCGCGGCCGGCGGCCTTCCGCCGACAGACCGATTCCTCTATAAGTCGGGGCCAATGACATCATCCTTTCGGCCGCGCCCGGTGGTGCTCTGCATCCTCGACGGCTGGGGCCATCGCGTCGACTGCACGGACAACGCCATCTGCGAGGCCAAGACACCGGCTTGGCATCGCTTCATGGCTGAGGCGCCGCATGCCTATCTGCAGGCGAGCGAGCTTTTCGTCGGCCTGCCCAGCGGCCAGATGGGCAATTCCGAAGTCGGTCACATGAACATCGGCGCCGGCCGCGTGGTGATGCAGGACCTGCCGCGCATCGACCAGGCGATCAAGGACGGCACCCTGAAGCAGGAGCCCGGGCTCGCCGACTTCATCGCCACACTCAGGAAGAGCGGCGGCACGGCGCATCTCATGGGCCTGCTGTCGCCGGGGGGCGTCCATTCCCATCAGGGGCACATGGCGGCGCTGGCACGCTATCTCTCCGAGGCCGGCGTCAAAGTCCGCGTGCACGCCTTTCTCGACGGCCGCGACACGCCGCCGAAAAGCGCCGAGAGCTACCTCAAAACCTTCCAGGACGAGACCGCGAGCCTGCAGGGCGTCGGGATCGCCACGGTGAGCGGTCGCTACTACGCCATGGATCGCGATAAGCGCTGGGATCGCGTCGAGAAGGCCTATCGCTGTCTCACCGCCGGCGACGGCGAGCGCGCGCCCGGTGCCGCCGCCGCCGTGCGCCAGAGCTACGCTGCCGGCAAGACCGACGAGTTCGTGCTGCCGACCGTGATCGGCGGCTATGCCGGGATGGTCGACGGCGACGGCGTGCTGATGGCGAATTTCCGCGCCGACCGCGTGCGCGAGATCCTGCTCGCTCTCTTGGATCCCGGCTTCAAGGGCTTCGCCCGCCCGCGCACGGTCAAATTCGCGGCGGCGCTCGGCATGACCGAGTATTCGACGGAACTCAACTCCTTCCTCAAGACGCTGTTCCCGCCGGAGGATCTCAAGGAGACCTTCGGCGAGGTGGTGTCGAAGGCCGGCCTGACCCAGCTCCGCATCGCCGAGACGGAGAAATATGCCCACGTCACCTTCTTCCTGAACGGCGGTCGCGAGGAGGAGTTTCCCGGCGAGAGCCGCATCCTCGTCCCCTCACCCAAGGTCGCGACCTACGACATGAAGCCGGAGATGTCGGCCTATGAAGTGACGGACAAGCTGGTGGAGGCGATCAAGGCCAACCGCTTCGACGTCATCGTCGTCAACTACGCCAACACCGACATGGTCGGCCACACCGGCGACATCGCCGCCGCCATCAAGGCGGTGGAGGCGGTCGATCACTGCCTCGACCGCCTCTCGCACGCGGTGATCCATGCCGGCGGCACGCTTCTCATCACCGCCGACCACGGCAATGCCGAACTGATGCGCGACCCGAAGACCGGCGAACCGCACACGGCGCACACCCTCAATCCGGTGCCGCTGCTGCTGGTGAACCCGCCGGCCGGCGTCGCCGGGCTTGAGGACGGCAGGCTCGCCGATATCGCCCCGACGCTGCTGGCGCTCCTGGGCCTGCCGCAGCCGGCGGCCATGACGGGGCACTCGCTGGTGCGCCGCGCCCGAGCTGGCGTCCGTGCCTCGGCCTGAGCCGAGCCGCTCCTTCGCTCCCTTCGCCCTGGCGGCGACGCTCCTCGTTGTGGCTTCGCCGGCCGGCGCCGACCAGGCGCCCCAGAAGCAGTTGCAATCGGTGGAGCAGCAGCTGGATCAGAGCCGCAGCAAGCAGGACGCGCTCTCCAAGCAGGCGGAGGCGCTGGCGAGCGAGCTCGCCAGCCTGCGCGCCGACAGCGTGCAGGCGGCGGAGGCGGCGCAAGCTCACGAGCGCACGCTATCCGATCTTGAGGATCAGCTCGCCGCGCTGACCGCCGACGAAGCGGTGAAGAAGGGCGCCATCGAGCGCGATCGCGCGCGGGAAGCCGACCTGCTGGCGGCGCTGGCGCGTCTCGCCCGCAACCCGCCGGAAGCGCTCGCCTTCGGACCGGCGCAGCCATCGGACGCCATTCATACCGGCATGCTGCTGGGCGACACGGTGCCGCGGCTCGAGAGCGAGGCACGCTCGCTCCGCATCGAGCTCGCGGATCTGCAGCGGCTGCGGGGCGAGATCGCTCGCAAGCGACAGGCGACCCAGACCGAGCAGCGGGCGCTTTCCGCAGAGAACACCCGGCTCGACGGGCTGATCCTGCGCAAGACGGCGCTGCGCGAGCAAGCCCTGCAGAGCGCCGAGGAGACATCGCAGCGGATGCAGCAGCTCTCGGCGCAAGCCAGCGACCTCCGTGAGCTCATCGAGAAGCTGGACGCCGAGCGGAAGGCGCGGGAGGAAGCCGCGCGGCTCGAAGCCGAGCGCCAGGCGCGCGAGCAGGCCGCGCGGCAGGAGGCCGAGCAGCGCGCAGAGGCGGAGCGCCGGTCCCGGCTCGCGGCCATTCCCAGCATCGAGCCCTCGGCCGGCAGCAGCCGGACGATGACGGTGACCGCGCCGGCGCCAGTCCGCCCCGACCCCTCGAAGCCGAAGACCATCCGATCCTTCACGAAGGCGAGAGGGCAGGTCGTCTTCCCGGCCAGCGGCGTGGTGTTGATCCGCTACGGCGAACCCAATGAAAACGGCATTTCCAGCAAGGGATTGACCCTTGTCACCCGGCCTGGTGCGATCGTGGTGGCGCCGTTCGACGGGCAGATCGAATTTGCCGGCCCTTTCAAAGGCTATGGGCAGATATTGATCATCCAACACGGCGACGGATATCATTCGCTCCTAGCGGGTCTCGATCGGATCGACGGGACCGTGGGCGACTGGCTGGTCTCGGGGGAACCAGTCGGTGCCATGGCAACCGACGAGCCGAAACCCCGCCTCTACCTCGAACTGCGCCATAACGGCCAGCCGATAAACCCGTTGCCGTGGTTGGCGACTCGCGATGAAAAGGTAAGTGGATGATGCGTCTCGGCTTGGTAGCGGCAACCGCCGCAACGGTCTGCTGGCTTGTCTCCCCCTTCGGCGGCGCGGCGGCACAGACGCCGGCGCCACAGGGCCAGCAAAAGCAGGAAATCTATCGCGAGCTCGATCTTTTCGGGCAGGTGCTGGAGCGGGTGCGCTCCGACTATGTCGAGGAGGTCGACGACAACCAGCTCATCGAAGCCGCCATCAACGGCATGCTGAGCTCGCTCGATCCCCATTCGAGCTATCTCAACTCGAAGAACTTCCGCGACCTGCAGACGCAGATGCGCGGCGAGTTCGGCGGCCTCGGCATCGAGGTCACCATGGAGAACGGCCTCGTCAAGGTGGTGTCGCCGATCGACGACACGCCGGCGGCGAAGGCCGGCATCAAGCCCGGCGACTACATCGTCGAGATCGACGGCGACCAGGTGATGGGCCTGACGCTGAGCGAGGCGGTGGAGAAGATGCGCGGGCCGGTGAACAGCGACATCAAGCTGACCATCCGCCGCGACGGCCGCGATCCCTTCACGGTGAAGCTCACCCGCGCGGTGATCAAGATCCAGTCGGTGAAGTACAGCCTGCTGGGCGACGACATCGGCTATATCCGCATCACCAGCTTCAACGAGCAGACCGATGTCGGGCTGATCAACGCCTTCAAGCAGCTCCGCGCACAGGCGGGCAGCAAGCTGACGGGCATCGTGCTCGACCTCCGCAACAATCCCGGCGGCCTGCTCGAGCAGGCGGTCTCGGTCTCGAACGCCTTCCTCGACAAGGGCGAGATCGTGTCCATCCGCGGCCGCAAGCCGCAGAGCGCCCAGCGCTTCAACGCCCAGGCCGACAAGGATATCTCCGGCGGTCTCCCGGTCGTGGTGCTGATCAACGGTGGCTCCGCCTCCGCCTCGGAGATCGTGGCGGGCGCGCTGCAGGATCAGCACCGGGCGGTGCTGATGGGTACGCGCTCCTTCGGCAAGGGCTCGGTGCAGACCATCATCGAGCTCTCGGATCACAGCGCCATGCGGCTCACCACGGCGCGCTACTACACGCCGTCGGGTCGATCGATCCAGGCCAAGGGCATCGATCCCGATATCGTGGTCGAGGCGGCGAAGATCGAGAAGCTTCAAGTCGCCGACACGCGGCATGAGGCCGACCTCAAGGGCGCGCTTCCCAATCCCGACACGCCGGCCACGCCCGCGGGCAGCAAGAAGCCGAAGGCCCCGGGTCCGAGCTCGCAGGCAAAGCCGGCGGATCAGAGCACCTCGGCAGCGGCGCAGCAGAGCGCCGACGCCTCGGCGGTGGACGCCTCGGTGATCGGCTCCGACCAGGACTATCAGCTTGAGCGGGCGGCCGATCTGCTACGAGGTGTGGCGCTGTTCGGCAACCGGATCCCCCATTGATCGCGGGATCCCGTGGCGCGCCGCGGACCGGAACCCGAGGCCGACGGCAGGCGCTCCTCCCTGAGCGGGCGGCTGCTGGTGATCACGGTCCTGCTGCTGGTCTCGGCCGCCGGCGGCGTGATCGGGTGGCTGGCGCAGTCTGAGAAGAAGGCGCCGGAGCGCCAGCCGCTTCCGGCGCTGAGCATGCCGTTGCCGAAAGCGGCGCCGGCACCGAGCCCGCCGGCGACCGCTCAGCTGCCGCCGCAGCCGGCGGCGCCGGCGCCGGCTCCCATGCCGCCGCCTTCGGCGCCGCCGACCGCGGTGCAGGCGCCTGCACCGGTTCCGGCGCCACCCGTGCTGCAGCAGCAGGCGGCGGTGCCGCCGGCGAAGCCGCAGCCGCCACCGCCGCCGCGGCCACCGCTCGTCAGCCGAGCGGAGCCGCTGGCCCCGGCGCCCGATCCCGGTCTCGTCGAGCGGAGCGACCAGGGCCCGCTGCCGATCGTCGGCGCCGACGGCAGGAAGCCGTGGCAGGTCTACGCCAAACCCTTCGATCGCGCCGACAAGCGGCCGCGCATCGCCGTCATGATGACCGGCCTCGGCCTCTCGGGCGCCGCCACCGAGGCCGCGGTCAATGATCTCAGCGGATCGGTGACGCTGGTGTTCAACCCCTATGCCCAGCGCCTGGACGAATGGATCCAGCGCGCCCGCGCCGCAGGCCACGAGGTGTTCCTGTCGCTGCCGATGGAGCCCATCAACTATCCACGGATGGATCCAGGCCCGCATACGCTGCTGGTGGCGCTCGACTCCAAGCAGAATCTGGAGCGCCTGCAATGGGTGCTGAGCCGGGTCACCGGCTATGTCGGCACGGTGAGCGCCGCCGGCTCGCGCTTCACCACCTCGAAGAGCGACCTGCTGCCGGTGCTCGATGCCCTCAATCACCGCGGCCTGATGTTCGTGGACGCGCGCTCAACCGACCGCAGCATCGCCGGCTCGCTGGCGAGGTCGATCGGCCTGCCGCGCGCCTCGGTGGACATCGTGCTGGACCAGCAGGCGTCCCGCGACGCCATCGATCAGCGGCTGGCGCAGCTCGAGGCGCTGGCACGGCAGAACGGCGTCGCCGTCGCCGCCGGCGACGCCTACCCCGTCACCATCGAGCGCCTCGCCCAGTGGATCCCCACTCTGGAGGCGAAGGGCCTGGCGCTGGCGCCGGTCTCCGCCACCGCCGACATGCAGTCCGACCGCACCGCCGAGGCGACGCGGTGAGCGAGAGCACGCCCGAGGCCGGGGCCGCGAGCGGCTATCGCCGCGCCGTCGGCATCATGCTGCTGAACGCCGCCAGCGAGGTGTTCGTGGCGCAGCGGATCGACTTCGCCCAGGATGCCTGGCAGATGCCGCAGGGCGGCATCGACGAAGGGGAAGCGCCGCGCGCCGCCGCCTTCCGCGAGCTCAAGGAGGAGATCGGCACCGACCAGGCGGAGATCGTCGCCGAGAGCGGGCGCTGGCTCACCTACGACTACCCGCCCGAGCTCAGAGGCCGCGCCTGGCGCGGCCGCTATCGCGGCCAGATCCAGAAATGGTTCGCCATGCGCTTCACCGGCAGCGATGCCGACATCGATCTCGAGACCGCGCACCCCGAGTTCCGCGCCTGGAAATGGATCCCGCCGCAGGACCTGCCGCGCCTCATCGTGGCGTTCAAGCGCCAGCTCTATCTCGACGTGCTGATGGAATTCCGCGAGCTCCTGAAGCTCTGAGCGCTCAGGCCGCCGCGCGCTCCAGCCGCTGGGCACGGTAGCGCATGAAGCGCCAGGCGAGCCGCGACAGCACCGGGCCGAGGCGGCCGTTGGGCTTCAAACCCACCGCCTTCAGGATCATCGCCATGCCGCGCTCTACGTGGTGCGGCCGATAGACCGCGTAGGCGCGCCTGGCATAGGCGCTGCTGGACCGCTGCCGGTCATAGGGCGTGCCGCTCTCGTTGGCAGCGTAATAGGCGTAGGCGAGCTCGTCGTCCTCGGATTCCGCGACCCGCCCGGCCGCCACCTTGAGGCGGCGCCAGAAGCCGATCCGCTCGCGGGCGAGATAGCGCTTCAGGTGATCGTAGAAGAGCTTGTAGTGGCGGAGCTCGTCGGCGGCGATGCGACGGCAGATCTCCTTCAGCACCGGCTCCTCCGCCGCCTCGCAGAGCGCGGTGTAGTAGGAGCTGGTGCCGGTCTCGACGATGCAGCGGGCGATGAGCTCGCCGGAGCGGGTGCCACGCACCGAGGCCCGGGCGTCGAGATCGACCCGGAATCCCTCGGTGAAGCGACGGCAGGCCGCCTCGTGGTCGAAGCCGGGATCCGCCAGCATCGCCCAGCGGCCGAGCGCCTCCCCGTGCTGGATCTCCTCGTCGCCCCAGCGGGTGGCGACGGTCATGAACTCGGGATCGTCATGGAAGACATTGCAGAGGTAATGGGCGTAATCGCCGCCGTTGCGCTCGACCAGGCTCGCCGCCTTCACGATGCGCAGCAGCTCCGGATCGACCTTGGCAGGATCGAACCGGTCCCAGGGAATGTCGTCCAGCGTCCAGGTACCCATCCGTGTTCCCTTCCGCCAACAACCAGTCGGGGAATATAGGAGCCGTCCGCGCCGGAGGCAAATCCGGCGGCGATATCAACGGTGTGAACTACTAGTCCTAATGGGTGATAGCACTCGAGTCGAGGGCGGCGCGCTTCGCCTCGGCGACCAGGCGTCGGATCTCCGCCGCCTTGAGCTCGATCTCGACGAGGTCGCGCTCGGCGCCCTGGAGCTTGGCGAGGCGGTCCTCCAGGCTCGCGATCTCGGCGCTTGCCGCCTTCATGCTCTCCTCGATCTCCGCGCGGTCGAGGGAGGAAAGCGGCATCGCCTCGTCCGCCAGCACGGTGCAGCGCTCGGGCGTCACCTCGGCGAAGCCGCCGGAGACGAAGATCCGCTCGCTCACCTGATTGTTCTCGTAGCAGTCGATGACGCCGGGCTTCACCGTGGAGATGAAGAGGGAATGGCCCGGCAGCACGCCGAAGAGCCCCTCGCTCCCCGGCACCACCACCATCTCGACCTCCTCGGAGAGCAGCAGCTTCTCCGGCGAGACGAGCTCGAACTTGACCTTGTCGGCCATCGCTTCCTACCCCGCGATCAGGCGGCCTCGGCCGCCATCTTGCGCGCCTTCTCCACCGCCTCCTCGATGGTACCCACCATGTAGAAGGCGCTCTCCGGCATGTCGTCGTATTCGCCGGCGACAATGCCCTTGAAGGCCTTGATGGTGTCCTCGAGCTTCACGAACACGCCGGGCGTTCCCGTGAAAACCTCGGCGACGTGGAAAGGCTGCGACATGAAGCGCTGGATCTTGCGCGCGCGGGCGACGGTGAGCCGGTCCTCTTCCGAGAGCTCGTCCATGCCCAGGATCGCGATGATGTCCTGCAGCGACTTGTAGGTCTGCAGCACCCGCTGCACATCGCGGGCGACCTTGTAGTGCTCCTCGCCGACGACGCGCGGATCCAGCATGCGCGAGGTCGAGTCCAGCGGATCGACCGCCGGATAGATGCCGAGCTCGGCGATCTGGCGCGACAGCACGGTGGTCGCATCGAGATGCGCGAAGGAGGTGGCCGGCGCCGGGTCTGTCAGATCGTCCGCGGGCACGTAGATCGCCTGCACCGAGGTGATCGAGCCCTTGCGGGTGGTGGTGATGCGCTCCTGCAGCGCGCCCATGTCGGTGGCGAGCGTCGGCTGATAGCCCACCGCCGAGGGGATGCGGCCCAGAAGCGCCGACACCTCGGAGCCCGCCTGGGTGAAGCGGAAGATGTTGTCGACGAAGAACAGCACGTCCTGGCCTTCCTCGTCGCGGAAGTATTCGGCGAGGGTGAGGCCGGTGAGGCCGACGCGAGCGCGGGCGCCCGGCGGCTCGTTCATCTGGCCGTAGACCAGCGCCGCCTTGGAGCCGGGGCCGTCGGGGATGATGACCTTGGACTCGATCATCTCGTGGTAGAGGTCGTTGCCCTCGCGGGTGCGCTCGCCGACGCCGGCGAAGACGGAGTAGCCGCCGTGCGCCTTGGCGATGTTGTTGATGAGCTCCATGATGATGACGGTCTTGCCGACGCCGGCGCCGCCGAAGAGGCCGATCTTGCCGCCCTTGGCGTAGGGCGCCAGCAGGTCGACGACCTTGATGCCGGTGACCAGGATCTCCGCCTCGGTGGACTGGTCGACGAATTCCGGCGCCGGCCGGTGGATCGGCGCGGTGCGGGTGGTCTTGACGGGGCCGCGCTCGTCGACGGGCTCGCCCACCACGTTGATGATGCGGCCCAGCGTCTCCGGCCCGACCGGCACGCTGATGGGAGCGCCGGTATCGACCACCTCGGCGCCGCGGACCAGGCCGTCCGTCGTGTCCATGGCGATGGTGCGGACGGTGTTCTCGCCGAGATGCTGCGCCACCTCCAGCACCAGGGTCTTGCCCTGGTTCTGTGCGTGGAGCGCGCTCATGATCGAGGGCAGCTCGCCGTCGAACTTCACGTCGACGACGGCGCCGATGACCTGGGTGATGGTGCCGATGGTGTTCTTGGCCATGGTCCCGGAGTTCCCTTTACGGCTGTGCTAGAGCGCCTCGGCGCCCGAGATGATCTCGATGAGCTCTTTGGTGATCGCCGCCTGGCGCGAGCGGTTATAGGTGATGGTGAGGGCGTCGATCATGTCGCCGGCATTGCGGGTCGCGTTGTCCATCGCGGTCATCCGCGCGCCCTGCTCGCTGGCGTTGTTCTCCAGGAGGGCGGTGAAGATCTGCACCGCGAGATTGCGCGGCAACAGCGCCCGGAGGATCTCCTCCTCGTCCGGCTCGAATTCGTAGACACCCTGCACCGCCGGGTCCGGCCGAGCGACGTTCTCCGGCACCGCGAACGGCACCAGCTGCTGCTTGGTGACGATCTGCGTCATCGCCGACTTGAAGCGGTTGTAGACGATGGTGGCGACATCGAACTCGCCGGTATCGAAGAGGGCGCGCACGCGCTGTGCGATGGCGATCGCGTTCGAGAACTGGAGCCGCGGCCGCCCCACCTCCACCATGCTGTCGATGATGAGTCGGCCGTAGTCGCGGCGGAGCCCGTCGCGGCCCTTGCGGCCGATGGTGAGGATCTTCACCTTCTTGCCGGCGCGCTCGAGTTCGCGGATGGTGCGGCGCGCCTCGCGCAGGATGGTGGCGTTGAAGCCGCCGGCAAGGCCGCGATCCGAGGTGGCGACGATCAGCAGGTGGGTGTCTTCCTTGCCGGTGCCCGCGAGCAGCGCCGGCGCGGTGCCGGAGCCCACGATCCCGGATGCCAGCGAGCCCAGCATCCGCTCCATGCGCTCGGCATAGGGGCGCGCCGCCTCCGCCTGCTCCTGGGCACGGCGCAGCCGCGAGGCCGCCACCATCTTCATCGCCGAGGTGATCTTCTGCGTCGACTTGACGCTGCGGATGCGGACGCGGAGGTCCTTGAGCGTGGCCATGGCGCCCTAGCCCTGATCCTCAGACGAAGGTCTTGGCGAAGTCGTCGAGGAAGGTCTTGAGCTGCTCCTCGGTGGCGCTGGAGATCTCGCGCTGCTCGCGGATCGACTTCAGGATCTCCGGCTTCTTGGCCTTGAGGTCGCTCAGCATCGACTGCTCGAAATGGCCGATCTTCGAGACCTCGATCTTGTCGAGATATCCCCGGGTGCCGGCGAAGATCGAGACCACCTGCTCCTCGACCGCCATCGGCGAATATTGCGGCTGCTTCAGGAGCTCGGTGAGCCGGGCGCCGCGCGCCAGCAGGCGCTGGGTCGCCGGGTCGAGGTCGGAGGCGAACTGCGAGAACGCCGCCATCTCGCGGTACTGCGCGAGCTCGAGCTTGATGCGGCCGGCGACCTGCTTCATCGCCTTGATCTGCGCCGCGGAGCCGACGCGGCTCACCGAGAGGCCGACGTTGATGGCCGGGCGGATGCCGCGATAGAAGAGATCGGTCTCCAGGAAGATCTGCCCGTCGGTGATCGAGATCACGTTGGTCGGGATGTAGGCGGAGACGTCGCCCGCCTGGGTCTCGATCACGGGCAGCGCCGTCAGCGAGCCCGAGCCCATCTTGTCGTTGAGCTTCGCCGCGCGCTCCAGGAGCCGCGAGTGGAGATAGAAGACGTCGCCGGGATAAGCCTCGCGGCCCGGCGGGCGGCGCAGCAGCAGCGACATCTGGCGATAGGCGACGGCCTGCTTCGAGAGATCGTCATAGACGATGACCGCATGCATGCCGTTGTCGCGGAAGAACTCGCCCATGGCGCAGCCGGTATAGGGCGCCAGGAACTGGAGCGGCGCCGGCTCGGACGCGGTCGCCGCCACCACGATCGAGTATTCGAGCGCGCCGTAGTCCTGCAGCGTCTTCACGATCTGCGCCACGGTGGAGCGCTTCTGGCCGACCGCGACGTAGATGCAATAGAGCTTCTTCGACTCGTCGCCGCCCTTGTTGACCTCGCGCTGATTGATGAAGGCGTCGATGGCGACGGCGGTCTTGCCGGTCTGGCGATCGCCGATGATGAGCTCGCGCTGGCCGCGGCCCACCGGCACCAGGGCGTCGACCGCCTTGAGGCCGGTCTGCACGGGCTCGTGCACCGAGCGCCTCGGGATGATGCCGGGCGCCTTCACCTCGACGCGGGTGCGCTTCACGTCCTTGAGCGGGCCCTTGCCGTCGATCGGATTGCCGAGCGCGTCCACCACGCGGCCGAGGAGGCCGCGGCCCACCGGCACGTCGACGATGGCGCCGGTGCGCTTCACCGTGTCGCCCTCGCGCACGCCGGTGTCGTCGCCGAAGATCACCACGCCGACATTGTCGGTCTCGAGGTTGAGCGCCATTCCCTTGGCGCCGTTCGGAAACTCCACCATCTCGCCGGCCTGCACCTTGTCGAGGCCGTAGATGCGCGCGATGCCGTCGCCGACCGAGAGGACCTGGCCAACCTCGGCGACATCCGCCTCGGTGCCGAAGTCGGCGATCTGCTGCTTCAGGATGGCGGAGATCTCCGCCGCGCGGATTTCCATTTACTGAACCCCCTTCATCGCAAGCTGCAGACGGCTGAGCTTGCTCTTGAGCGATGCGTCGACCATGCGCGAGCCGACCTTGACGATGAGGCCGCCGAGCAGGCTGGGATCGACCCGGAGATCGACCGCGACCTTGCGGCCGACCGCCTTGCGGAGCTGCTCGTTGACCGCCTCGGTCTGCGCCGGCGTCAGCGGCTTCGCCGCGGTCACCTCGGCCGTCACCTCGCCGCGGCGGATCGCCAGGGTCGAGAGATAACCCGCGATCACGCCCGGCAGCACGAAGAGGCGCCGGTTGCGCGCGACCACGCCGAGGAAATTGCGGGTGAGTTGGGAGAATCCCGCCTTCTCGGCGACCGCCGCCACCGCCTTCGCCTGCTCGGCGCGGCTGAGGACGGGGCTCCGGATCAGCCGGCGGAAATCGGCGCTGTCGTCGATCATCGCGCGGAGCGCGCGCAGATCGCCGGCGATCTCGTCCAGCGCCTTGCGGTCGTCCGCCAGCTCGAACAGCGCCTTGGCGTAACGCTCGGAGAGCCCGGAGACGCCTGCCGCTTCGGATGCCACGTGAAAAGAACCCTCGAAAGCTTTGGACGAGAGGCGAAAGCCGCCGTCGATTCCCTGAAACGTCTGCTTTCCCGCGGATTTTCGGCTGGGTTCACCCCGCCTCTTAGGCCCCCGGCGCGGAAAGCCGGCGGGTTTTAACATGGGCCCCGGACCCGCGCAACCGCGCGGAAATGCGACGCTTTGACCGGCGGAGGAGCCCACGGGCTGCGCGCCGGAACTAGGACATTTCGATACATCGCCGACGCGCGGAGGACGTCCTTTCGAAGGAGAAAATTGGGTTCGTTTCGCAGAAAACAGGGCGCTGCGGTATCGCACCGGCAGGCTGTGTACAAAACCCCTCGCCCGCGAAGCGGGGTCGAGCCGCAACGCGGATCGACGCGGAGCCCGGCGCGCAGCGCCGGGAGGATGAGGGTCTGGCCGCAGGGGTACGGAGGGCATGGAGGCGCACCGGACGGACATCCGTCGTCGGCGCTCTACCTGTCCTTCTCGCTTCGCCACAGATTGGGTTCGTTTCGTAAAAAGCGTGTTTGCGCGCGGGAAAGCGCTGAGCGGCGGGAAGCCTGGCCACGCACGGGACCCAGCCGGGTGCGCCCGCATTGCCGAGCTGGCAGATCCATCCCGGACCGAGCACCCATGAGCTTTTTTGCCTCCTGCGGCGATGGTGACCGTATTTTGCGTACATCCCGGAAGGGATATGGGACCGGCGTCTGCGGGATCAAGCCTGCGCGCACGGATCGACCGCCGACCGTCCACTATTTGTTGAGGATCGCCTCGGCAGGATACACGGGTCTTATCGACGCGGAGCCCACGAGAACATGTGCCCGGAATTCCGCACCAAGACGCGGCAGTTCCGCCAGACAGGCGTCGCCCAGCACGTCCAGGAGAAGCTCGTGAAAGCCGCCGAGCGCCGCAGGCCGCAGACCCTGGCCGCCCCGGTCGACGGCACCGTGCAGCAGCTCGCCGTCCACACCGTAGGTGGCGTCGTGACCCCGGCACAGCCGCTGCTGGTGATCGTACCCGCGGAGAGCCATCTCGAGATCGAGACGATGGTCTCCAACCGCGACATCGGCTTCGTCCATGCCGGCGAGCCGGCGCAGATCAAGGTCGACACCTCTGACTTCCGTGGAGATCAAGACGGGATCGAGTACCTGCTGTCGCCGATCCTGCGCTACAGACAAGAAGCCATGAGGGAGAGATGATTGCGGCTCTTATTTAACTTCACCGTGGGAGCTTGGCCGAGGATACGCGTGCTATCACGAGCCACGCAATCCGCCATTTTCCTGCTCGCCGGTATCCTCGTGGTGAGCAGTTCGTCTCCTACTCGAGCCGACACATTCACCCTACGCAAGGGTGAGCGCTACGCCCTCTGTCGAGAGTATGAGGAAAACCTCAATTCTTTCCCAGACCTCCCAGCCTCCACCAACGTCTGGCCGCTTAATCCGAAGCTAGCCGACTTTCGAAAACCGAGGTGGGTACCAGTAGAGCTCAACCAAAATCTGAGCATCATTCGAACCATGTACCTATGGAACCTGGACCCGCAGCACGGACTCGATAGCTCGGCAGCGGAGCGGGCATGGAAGGAAAAAGAAAACGTACTTCGCAGGCAAATTGCAGGGGGATCTGTTCGACTCGATCGTGCTCGTATCGACTTCGACGGTAACGGCCGCGTGGGCACTGTTTATCGATTTTATCACCCCCTCTACGAGGGTGCGCCAGAGAACCGCTACGGTTATTGGTACTTATTTTTCGACAATGGGGCTGATAAGCCCCTAGCGGCATTCCGTCGGTATTCTGGCGAATTGAAGCTGTACGACTCCTTCTTGTTCCGAGGGCGCTTCTATCTGGTGCGATGGGACGTACTTGGATTGAACGTCTTGGAACCTCGATCAATACCAGAAGAGCACGAACTCGCTCTCGTACCGGTTTGTATCTTGCAACCCTCAAAGCAGGGCTGACCGATGCCAAGCATAAGCTTTCACCTCTCGACGGATCAGCCTACGTCGCCTTTCGGGATGGCCTTCTTGTAAAGGTAGAAACTCCTAAAAGTGCAGCGGACGCCGGGAATGGTGGTGACGGTGGAGATCAAGGCAGGATCGCGAAGGGTGATCGAGTATCTGCTGTCACCGATCCTGCGCTACAGGCAAGGGGCGATGAGGGAGAGATGATTTTCAAGGGGTACAAACAAAGCACTATGTTGTCACATACGCGCAAGCTCTCTTTCATATTGGCATTGGGTCTTCTCTCTTGGCTTATGATGGCGCGTGCTGGCGCGCACGCGGACAGCAGAGATAAGAAGCTGTCGCCGACAGATTTTCGGTACGAGCTCGTCATGAATGCCGACGACGCATTATGCCGACCGCTAGCGAAGCTCTATAACTCGCTCCTACATAAGCTGGTGCGAGATTTCGCCACACACGGAGCACAGTTTGGGCCAATTGCTCCGAGTACCGATTTCGAAGTCGAAAACCCAGAGAAATTTGCCCCTATCGGTCTTGATCGACCGGCCCCTACTGGTGTGCCCGGATCGACGCTGATCCTGTACTCGATCGATCTCTTTCGAGAGGGGAAGCCACGGCTAGTTAGTCTGCATGACATCACTCTGGGAAACGATATCTCAGACACTGAAATCACGATCCTAAAAGCTGGCGCTACGTACCGAGAGATAGATGTGCCGAATCCGAATGTGCCGGGTATTGTCAAACGAAAGATAGATCCGCAAGCCGTCGACGAAGTCAGCATGCTTCATGAAGCGCCCGCAGAAAATTACAAAGAGGCCGGCGTTATTGGGTATCCTCTCGTCAGATGGCCGGGCTTTGAGTGGATCTACAGGCATGCAATTCATACGCACCATCTGGAATACGTGCCGACAATCGGGCACTTTGCTACGACAAGGCTTTTCACCTTTCGAGGGAAGGCCGTCTTCATCACAAACGAATATTTCAGGCTGCCGCCAAAGTACAACTATGACAGCGTTGTCGTGGCATTCAGGCTCATGCCTGATTCACGTACTGATCTTTGCTACGTGGCCTTGACGCCGACCTGGTTAACAGAAGCCACGAGGAGATACGCAAAATGACCGACGACATGTCCGCGCTCAGAAATGCGGTTACCACCAACATCGGATATGGCCTGAATATCACGGCGAATCCAACGGTAGTCGAGGGGATCCTGCTTCAGGCGGGCGTCCCAATGGCGACCATTATTGCGTTGCAGAATGCGATGAGTGGACCAGCCACCGCGACAGCCGCTGCCACCGTCAATGCAACACTCGATCAGACGGATTGGCGACCAGTCGCGTATGAGGCGATGAATGACTTTTATACCCAGGTTGCCTCCAGATCTGACTGCAGTTCCGGGGACACAATACTTATTCCCCGGCTTCGGTCCCGGCTTGCGACGAGCGAGGGGGCGCGAGAGGCGCTTTTCGAGGCGGGAGATGAAATGAGAGGTGCCCAGAGGCCGCCCGGTACGCTCGCCGGCGCGGATCGCCGCGTGGTCCTCGGCGCTCAATCCGCCGCCCAGGAACGCCGCCCAGTCCGGCGCCAGCGCGAGGAGCGGCCGCACGGTCACGAGAGCGTCGTCCTTCCCGGCGAGATGTGCCCGCGCGCTCGACCAGTGCCAATCGCGTGCCCGACGCGCCAGGGCCGCCCGCACAGGATTGAGTTCGACGTAGCGCGCGGCGGCGAGAAGATGAGGCTCGTCCATCGGGAAGGAAGCAAACCGCCCCTGCCAGAGATATCCTCGCCATCCCTCGCGGAAATTGATGTGCCGCGTGTAGCGCCGGTGCGCCTCGGCGAGCGCCGCGCGCAAGCCGTCCGCCTCGGAGGGCACTAGGATGAGATGCACGTGGTTGGGCATCAGGCAATAGGCCCAGACCTCGACCCCCGCGGCCGCGCAGCCCTCCGCCAAGATGGCGCGATAGGTCACGTAGTCGTCGGCGGAGAAGAAAACCGGCTGCCGGCGGTTGCCCCGCTGCGTCACGTGGTGCGGCAGACCCGGCACCACCACCCTCGCCAATCGTGCCATGTGCAGAGGCTATCGGATCCGGGCACGAGGCCAATTATGTATTGTGTCCCCGGAATTTGCGGAATTTGGAATTAAATTTATGCCGCCGGCAGCCTTCCGAGCATGCGCCCACGGACTCGATACCTGATCGCCGCCCTCGCACTCGCCAGCGGAATGCCCAAGGCGGCTCGCGCCGACGAATTCTACGGATTCGTTCAGAGCACCTGCGCGCCAGAGATCGGCTACTTCTCCATCCGCCGCTTCCAGCTCGTAAACCTGCCGCACGGGCATCCCTACGGTTTCCCGGACAGCCGGACACCCGACGCCTTGTCTCGCTTGTCGGCGCTGGGAACCCAATATGGAATCTACGATTCGATCTCGCTTCGGGAAGCACCGCTCGAATGCGATCTGTCGGTAAACCTGTCACAACGAGAAGGGGCCACGCCTGGCACGAACGTTAAGGTTCGTGCCGTTGGCGTGTACGACGGCGACAATGGACATGCGTCCAGCGAGCGGCAAATCAGCGACTACGTCGAGATATTCGCGGGAAGATCCCTGGTGGGAAGGCTGTTCCTGGATGCTTATGGTTTTTCTTCGGACGGAACCGACCTGATCGAAATTGCGAGCAATGGACTGACGCTGGAAGCAACCGTTTGCTCGCGGCCGCTCGCAGTCGGCCGAGGCAATGGCGGCTGTGTCAGGCGAGATCTGGATGCCGCGGTGCCCGCAAACCCTGGTGGGCAGCGTCAGTGACCATGCATGCCTTCGCCCGATCTGTCATCGCGCTGGCTTTGGCCGCACTGGCGCCGTCGGCAAGCCGGCTGACGACTACACAGTCCACCGACAGCCACACCTACAACTGCTACGTCGTCGAGATCGAGATGCGTCGAATAGCGCTGCAATACTTTGCCAGCATTCGCCGGCGACATTCACTGCCGCGAAGCGGACTGATCCGGCACAGACGGATACCGTTGCTGTCAGGAAATCGATTGGGACTTTTGGCGCTTGGCTTGGCCGCCGCGCTGCTCACAACCGCGGCAACCGCCGCCCCGGCGATGCGGCCCAAAGCCTATTACAAACCGATCACCGAGAAAAATCAGTCTCTGTGCAGAACGATACTGGCATCGCTGAACAAGGAGTACAGCAGTACCGACCTCGAGCTTAACGTGATGGCAAACCCACACGCCGTCGGCGACTTCCTTCTAACCACTGATCTCCAGGTGCAGTGGCGGCGAAACCAGATTCTGCGCGGCACGGATGCGGTAGATCATGCAGAGATAGACTTTTCCGGCACGGGCCAACGGAGCGTCATCTATCGCTCGGTCGGCGGCTACGCGCACAACAGGGGGGACGACTCACTAATCGTTTGGGATCGTCTCGCAAGCGAATTTGCCTCCGACGCACCGGTCAGTGCTTCAATTTTCGAGGCAATGTTGAAAGATGGCGCGAACGAACTTGTGCCTCGTGTCACAACGACGCCGGAGTGGCGCCGAAAGAAAGATACGCCCGGCGATGAGGTCTTCTACTACAACGCCATCGAAGTCGGCGGCAGGGGATTCTTGCTGGCGGCGCCGTCCTATCCCGCCGACTCAGGAATTCTCGAGCGCCAGCCGGCATCGATCGACGTTTATGTGCTGAAGTACGATTCTCCAAAGCAGATGCCGATGCTCTGCCATTTCCGCCACTCAGTGACTGCGGGAAAAGCGAACTAGGATGGAGCCTGAAGAAACGGGGCCAGAGCGACCCAGCCCGTTTTCACCACGGCCTCCCCTGATGAACCACCCCGCCGCCCTCTCCGGCGGATTATGTACGGGCCGCCCCTACGCCGCCCTGATCTTCGCCAGGAAGTCGTTGACGTTGCCGCGGAGCGTCTCCGCCTGCTTGCCGAGCTCGTCGGCTGAGGTCAGCACCTGGCCGGCGGCGGTGCCGGTCTCGGAGGCCGCCTGGCTCACGGCGGAGATGGTGGTGGAGACCTCGCCGGTGCCGCGCGCCGCTTCCTGGACGTTGCGGGCGATCTCCTGGGTGGCGGCACCCTGCTGCTCGACCGCCGAGGCGATGCTCGTCGAGACGTTGTTGATCGCCGTGATGGTCTCGGTGATCTTGCCGATCGCCTGCACGGCCTCGTCGGTCGCGCCCTGCATCGAGGCCACCTGGCTCGAGATCTCCTCGGTCGCCTTGGCGGTCTGGTTGGCGAGGCTCTTC
>DATJOK010000269.1:0-7441 GCA_035507155.1 Allostellaceae bacterium | reverse complement strand
CGGCGAGCAGCAGGCGGCGACGCGGCGTGGCGGCGGCAGCGGCGACGGACCGATAGGGAATCGAAGGATCGGACATGACGCGTTACCGGCTCCGATGAGAAGCGCCGCCAGCGGCCCGCCTCTCTCTAGCCTATTCGCTGCATTGCAGCAATGCGGGCGCGGCAACCGTCCTCGCGGGATAATGGGCGGCGCGTGGACTTGTCTCATAGATCCATTAAGCTTCCATTAACCGTGCCGCGCTGTGCTGATGATCACGGCATTGGCGGAAAGTGTCAGGCCTCTCATGGGGCTTCGCGCTGGACCGTCGTCGGCGCGCCGTTCGTTCTCGCGGGGCTCGCCGGTTTTTCGGTGATGCGCTACCGGCAGTCGATCGCGGTGGTGCTCGCGATCCTCGTCCTGGCGGCCTGGGCCGGCGTGGCGCTCGCCGCCTTCGATCACGACCTGGTGCTGCCGCTGTTCAAGGGCGTGCTCGCCGTGCTGCTGGGCTTCGGCGGCGCGCTCGCCTATCGCTTCGGCGTCACCGCAACCGGCGCCGCCTCGCCAAGGCTTTCGCCCTCTATCTTCCCGAGCCGGTGGTGGAGCGGCTGGTCTCGACCGAGACGCAGCCCCGAGCAGGGCGCGGCAACCCAGGAGATCGCGCGCAATGTGCAGCAGGCGGCGCAGGGCACCGAGCAGGTCTCCGGCAACAGCTACCGGCGTGACCGAGGCTGGCGGCGATACCGGCACCGCCGCTTCCCAGCTGGTGGGCGCCGCCGGCACCCTGGCGCAGGAGGCGGAGAAGCTCACCGGCGAAGTGGAGACGTTCCTCTCCAGCCTCCGCGCGGCCTAGCTACAGCAGTCCGCGCGCCGCCAGGTTCCGCATCAGCGCCCGCGTTCCGAAGTTCCAGGGCGGGATGCGGTCGCTGCGGTTGACGCGGTTGACGAGGGCGCCCAGCTTCGGCGCCGAGATCGTCACGATGTCGCCGGGCTTGTGGGTGAAGCCGTCGCCCTTCTTGCCGCGGTCCTCGGTGGGCGCGAACATGGTGCCGCAATAGAGCACCACGCCGTCGGGATACTGGTTGATGGCGCCCATCATCTGCGCCACCAGCTCGGCGGGGTCGCGGCTGATCTCGCTCATCGAGCTCCGGCCCTGCAGCACGAACTGATCGTCGCCCTCGACGCGGAGGCTGACGACGGTCTGGCGCACGTCGTCGAGGCCGAAGGTCGCGTCGAAGAGGCGGATGAAGGGACCGACGGCACAGGAGCCGTTGTTGTCCTTGGCCTTGCTGAGGAGGAGCGCGCTCCGCCCCTCGAAGTCGCGCAGGTTGACGTCGTTGCCGAGGGTGGCGCCGACGATCTCGCCGCGGCTGTTCGCCACCAGCACCACCTCGGGCTCGGGATTGTTCCAGATCGACTTCGGATGGAGGCCGATCTCGGCGCCGGTGCCGACGGCGGCCATCGGCTGCGCCTTGGTGAAGATCTCGGCGTCGGGGCCGATGCCGACCTCCAGATACTGCGACCAGAGCTTGCGGGCGATGAGGGCGTCCTTGAGGCGCATGGCGGAGTCCGAGCCGGGCTTCACCGAGCCGAGATCGGCGCCGATCTCGCGGGCGAGCGTCTGGCGCACCTGCTCGGCGGCGGCGGGATTGCCCTTGGCCTGCTCTTCGATGACCCGCTCCAGCAGGCTCCGCATGAAGGTGACGCCCGCCGCCTTGATCGCCTGCAGGTCGATCGGCGCCAGGAAATGCGGTTTCGCGGGATCGCGCGGGCCCATCTCGCTGTTGGCGAGGATCTCCTCGAAGGATCCGAGCCGCGTCGTCGGAGCGCTCTGTGCCAGCTTTGCCGGGTCCGGCGTTTCCATCAGGTCGGAGGCGGTGGGCACCTCGCGGCCGAAGGCGTGGACGCCGTCGGCGCGCAGCACGGCGACCACCGGCCCCGCGGCTTTGCCCGGAACCCAGACGCGGGCGATGAGCGTGCCGGCGGTTCCGTCCTCGGGCAGCACCGCGCGGGGCGGGAGGGTGAGATCCATTGGAGCTTCCTTTCTTGGGCCTAGGGCTTGCGCAGGAGGAGCTCGGCGGCCTTGCCGCGGAGCTCCGCCGGGATCGGCGTCGATTTCCGCGCCTCGAGATCGAAATGGACGCCGGACTGCCGCACCGTCGCCAGGCGGTGGCCGCTCCGCGCGTCGTGAAGACGGTGCAGCATGCGCACCGAGGAGCTGCCGAGCTGCATGAGCCCGCTCTCCAGCCTGAGCGCATCGCCCGATCCGGGACCCGGCCCGTCGAGGCGGAGCCTGATCTCGAAGGTGGAGAAGCCGCGGTGATTGGCGCGGAGCCATTCCGGCGGCTGACCCATGGCGGTCAGCAACTGGATGCAGCCGACCGAGCTGCGATGCACGTAGTTCGGCAGGGCGAGCGCGCCGCTCTCGTCCACCTCCCAGGGCTTCACGCGATCGCGCCCGGTGGGGATGAACCCGTCGCGGGCCTCGTCGGCGAAGCCGGGATCCTCCTTGGCGGTTTCCCATTCGACGGCGGGATCGGCAAGCGCGCGGCCAGCATCGCCGAGCGGCGAGCTGCCGGGCCGCAGCCGCAGCAGCTCTTCGACCGAGGTGCAGAGCTTGCCGCTCGCCGAGTTCAGCAGGCGGTGGCCGATGCGGAGATGGTCGGCGCCGGCGGCGATGATACCGCTCTCCACGTGCAGCACCTCGCCGCCGCGCAGCTCCGCCGCGAAGCGCGCGGTGTAGTCGACCGGCATCCAGGCGGCGGGGTCGAGACCGCGCCGCTCCGCCAGCGCTTCCCGCATTGTCGCCGAGGCGTCGGCGAAGCGGTCGAAGTAGTAGGCGACGGTGAAGTGGCCGAAGCTGTCGCACTCCCAGGCCTTCACCATGCTCCGATGCGTCTCGATCCAGGCGCTCATGCGGTCTCGTCCATGCGGTAGAGGCGGGCGGCGTTGTCGTGGAAAAGCTTGCGGCGATCGGCAGCGGGAAGGTCTGCCACCGCGGCCGCGAAGCCGGCATAGATGGTAGCGAAGCTCCCCACCAGGCTGTCGACCGGAAAATTGCTGGCGAAGCAGCAGCGGTCGATGCCGAAGATGGCGATCGCGTCGCGGATCACCGGCACGTTGTCCGCTGCGCTCCACGCCCTGCCGCGGATGCCGAGGCCGGAGATCTTGAGCGCGACGTTGGAATAGGCGGCGACGTTGGCGAGCGCCGCGCGCCAATCGGCAAGCCCGGCGGCGCTCCGGTCCGCCGGCAGGCCGGTGTGGTTGATGATGAGGCGGGTGTTCGGGAAATCGCGGGCGAGCTCCGCCGCCGCTGCCAGATGCCACCAGGGTGTCTGCAGATCGAAGGAGAGATGATGCTCGCCGAGGAGCGCGTAGCCGGCGCGCCACCTGGGATCGTCCATCGAGCCCGGCGCGCCACGCGCGGCATCGCGCGGGCTCGCGGCTGCCGTCGGCTTGTGGCGGATGCCGCGCACGAAGGGAAAGGCGGCCTGGGCGGCGAGCACCTCCGCCGCGTCCGCGCGGTCGAGCGCCGCATGGGCCACTGCCATCGTCGGCAGGCCGGCGCTCGCGCGGAGCGTCGCCAGCCAGCGCGTCTCGGCCAGGGGATCGGCGCGGTCCCACTCCGCCTCCACATGGACGGTGCCGGTGACGCGGTGGCCGGCGGTGTCGCGGCGATAGTCCGCCGGCAGGTAACTGCGGCGGAGCGCGGAATAGTCGCCGTAGCGAAAGGCAATCGGCTCGCCCTGCAGCCAGGGATAGGGGTTGCGCTCGAGATCCCAGAAATGCTGATGGGCGTCGATGATCGGCAGATCCGCGTCCGCGCTCATTCAGGGGCGCTGCTCGTAGAGCCGCGAGACGGAGGCGGCGTCCGCCATTTCGTTGCCGGCGGCGACGTAGGCGCCGTATTGCGCCACCGCCGTCTCGATCAGCGGCAGCGCGCAGCCGGCGTCATGGGCGAAGCCTTTCACGTTCTTCAGGTCCTTGAGGAGCTGGCGCGCATAGGCGCGCGGCGGATCGAAATCGCGGGCGCACATCTGCGGATAGATCTTCTGCAGGAGCATGCTGTCGGCGAAGCCGCCCGCGAGGCATTGCGGCAGCTTGGCGGCATCGAGTCCGGCCGCCTCGGCGAGCGCCAGCGCCTCTGCCATCAGCACATAGCCGGTGCCGACGATCGCCTGATTCAGGATCTTCGCGGTCTGCCCGGCGCCGAGCGGCCCCACATGAGTGAAGGTCGCCGCCAGGTCCTGCATCGCCGGCAGCGCGCTTGCCACCCCGGCCTCGCTGCCGCCCGCCATGATGGTGAGCCTGCCGTCGCGGGCGAAGAGCGGCCCGCCGGAGACCGGCGCGTCGATCCAGCCCATGCCGGTGGCGGATGCTAGCGCCCCCGCCACCTCCCGCGTGACGTCGGGGTTGATGGTGGAGTGATCGATCAGCAGCCGCGCGCCCTGGCGTGCAGAGGCGAGGCCGTTCTCGCCGAAGACGCAGTTCCGGACCGCCGGCGCATCGAGCACGCACATGAGGACGAGATCGCTCGCCGCCGCGACATCCGCCGGCGAGGCGGCGACGCGGGCGCCCGCCGGTACCACCTTGGCGTAGCGGTCCTCGGTCAGGTTCCAGACGGTGACCGGCCAGCGCCGATCGAGCAGGCGCAGCGTCATCGCCTCGCCCATGATGCCGATGCCGATGAAGCCCAGGCGCGGGCGGGCGGTCATGGCTCGCCCCCCCGGTGGTTCTTGGCGGCGAGACGGTCGAGCCCGGCGAGCGCGATCGCCGACGCCACGAAGGTCAGGTGCACGAGCACGCGCCAGAGCAGCTTGTCGTTGGGAACGTCCTCGATCTCGAGGAAGGCCTGCAGCAGGTCGATCGCCGAGATGGTGACGATCGCCACCATCACCTTCACCTTGATCGAGCCGGGGTCGAGCTTGGCGAGCCACGAGATCTGCGTCGCGACGCCCTCCATGTCGAGGCGCGAGACGTAGTTGGCGTAGCTGCTCAGCATCACCATGACGATGAGGCTTGCCACCAGCACCAGATCGACGAGACCGAGCGAGGCGATGATGAGCTGCGCGCGCGGCGCGTGCAGGAGGGTGGTCGCCGTCTCCCAGAGCTCGTTGAAGAACTGGAAGATGAAGAGCAGCAGCAGCAGGGCGAGGCCGAGGTAGAGCGGCACCAGCAGCCAGCGCGCGGCGATCAGCACCCGCTCGATCAGTTTTTCCATGATCCCTCCCCTCGGCCCGATGCCGCCCGGCGAGGCTATATCCGCCGCCCGAGCGGTGGCAACGCCGACGCGGTTGCGCGGCTCAGGCGAATTCCAGCACGACGCCGCCGGCGGCGGCGGAGGGCACCAGCAGATGGCCCGCCGCGGTGCGGCGATGGGGCAGCTCGGCGCGACGCAGCAGCTGCTCGGTGGCGGCTGGGTCGGCGACGGCGACGCGGACGGCGGCGATATAGGGCGGCGCGAGGTGCTGCACGGGATCGCCCGGGAAGCGCACTGCCGCGGCTGCAGGGGACAGGAACTCCAGCCGCGCTCCGCCGAGCTCGATCGCGGCGCCCTCCGCGGTGCGCGTCGGCGTTGCGCCGAGGAGGCGCGCGTAGTGCCCGGCGAGATCCGAGCCGCCATCGACCCAGGTGACCGCCGCGATGGCGCGCGCGCCGTTGGGCTGCGCCAGATAGGGCGGCAGCCACACCAGCTCCGGTGTCCGGTGCTGGCAGAAGAAGGTGCGGGCGCCCAGGGACATCGCGGGGTCGACGGTGACGGTGACGAAGCGCGCCTCGCGCTCGCCGCCGTCGAGGGCGACCGGCCGGCCGAAGGCGACGGGCTCCTCCGGCCGGAAACCGGCGGCAGCGAGCGCGTCCCGCGTCGCCAGAGCGTCGCCGGTGCGGAAGGCGATGCCGGAGACGCCCTCGCGCCGCGCCAGGAACGCGTCGTAATAGGGGCGGGCGCCGCGCTCGCCCGTCGTCAGCAGCTCGAGATAGTCGCCGCCCGCCAGCATGGCGCAGTGATTGAAGGACTTGAGCCGCGAGTGATGGCCGCGCGGCGTCAGCGCGAAGCCGAGGCGACGATACTGCGCCTCCGCGGCGTCGAGATCGCGCACCAGGATCACGACGTGATCGATGCCGCGGGCGGGGCGTTCCGCGCTGCTGCTCATGGAGGTCCTCTCCTCGGAGAATTCAGACCACGTGATCCGGCACCAGTTCGCAGGGATGCGCGGGATCGCCGGTCTCGACCTGGATGGTCACGTGATGGATGTGGAAGCGGCGATCGAGCTCGACCGCGACGCCGGAAAGCATGGCGTCGCCCGGATGGCCTGCCGGCATCACCATGTGGCAGGTGAGGGCGGTCTCGGTGGTGCTCATCGGCCAGATATGCAGATCGTGCACGGCGGCGACGCCGGGCAGCGTGCCGAGATAGCCGCGCACCACCTCGGGATCGATCGCCGCGGGAACCGCATCGAGCGCCATCCGCATGGAGTGGCGGAGCAGGTCCCAGGTGCCGACGACGATCACCGCGACAATGACGAGGCTTGCCGCCGCATCGATCCAGAGCCAGCCGGTGAGCAGGATCAGCGCTCCCGCCACCACCACGCCCGCGGAAACCAGCGTGTCGGCGACCATGTGCTGAAAGGCGCCGCGGAGGTTGAGGTCGCCATGTCGGCCGCCGAGGAAGAGAAGGCTGGTGAGGCCATTGACGACGATGCCGGCCGCCGCCACCACCATGACGGTGACGCTGGCGACCGGGCCCGGCGACATCAGGCGCTGGATCGATTCCAGCGCGATCGCGCCGACGGCAATGTAGAGCACGACGGCGTTGAGGAGCGCCGCCAGGATCGACGAGCTGCGGAAGCCGTAGGTGAAGCGGGCGCTCGGTAGGCGGCGGGTCAGCGCGGCCGCGCCCCAGGCGATCGCCAGCGCCGCCACGTCGCTCAGATTGTGGCCGGCATCCGCCAGCAGCGCCACGGAGCTGCCGAGGAACCCGTAGACCGCCTCGATCACTACGAAGCCGAGGTTGAGGAGCGTGCCGATCGCGAAGGCCGTCCCGTAGCTCGCAGGCTGGTGGTACTCGTCACGGTGATGGGCGTGGCTGTGATGGCCTGCGGTCATCGCGCTCTGCGGCTCCAATATCTTTTATTGTCGCGCGGTCCCGATGTCAGCGGCAAGGCCGCGCCCGGGAGATGTGGCGTTTCCATCGCCGAAGCAAGGGCTTCTCCTCGGCCTGGCGCGCGCACTCGAAAAATATTCAGGAGTACTGATAATCCGGTTGACCAAGAATACGACCGACAATACCGTCCGTAGCAGCGGCCAGATTCGCACCCTTCTAAATTCGCCGTTAAGGTGAGAGAGGGCGAGGAACAGCCGCCCCACGACGGGTTAGGA
The DNA here is from genome assembly GCA_035507155.1 of Allostellaceae bacterium. Lineage (GTDB taxonomy): Bacteria > Pseudomonadota > Alphaproteobacteria > ATCC43930 > CGMCC-115725 > DASZHJ01. Next base: position 88 of record DATJOK010000269.1, on the reverse strand, counting down.
TCGGTCGCACGGTCGCCCTGTTGGGGTCAACGGGCCAAATCCGAGGGAGGAGACGATGAGCAGGTTGCAGGCACTGGGCGTGGCGGGC
>DATJOK010000268.1:0-13212 GCA_035507155.1 Allostellaceae bacterium | reverse complement strand
TGGGTGAAGGTGACGCAGCGGCTGCCGGTGCGGCTTGCCATCGAGAATGCCGATGGGAGCCTGCCCCTCCATACCGGCATGAGCGCCGACGTCGAGGTGGATACCAAGTATCGGAACCACACGCTGGCGTTGATCGAGCATGCGTTTGCCGGCGAGAAGCCGGCGCGCTGAGCGGACGGAAGCGCCGAGACGGCACAATCATGGATTACAGCGCGGTACGCCATCGCGGCCTGATCACCGTCTCCATTATGCTGGCGACGATCATGCAGGCGCTCGACACCACGATCGCCAACGTGGCGCTGCCCCACATGCAGGGCAGCCTGTCGGCGGCACAGGACCAGATTGCCTGGGTGCTCACTTCCTACATCGTCGCGGCGGCGATCATCACGCCGCTCACCGGCTGGCTCGCCGCGCGTTTCGGCCGCAAGCGCGTCTTCCTCATATCGGTCGCCGGATTCACCGTCGCCTCCATGGCCTGCGGAGCCGCCACCAGCCTGGCGCAGATCGTGCTGTTCCGGCTGCTGCAGGGCGTGGCGGGTGCCGCGCTGGTGCCGCTCTCCCAGGCGGTGCTGCTCGACATCAACCCGCGTGAGAAGCACGGGCAGGCGATGGCGATCTGGGGCGCCGGCATCATGGTGGGGCCGATCCTGGGGCCGACGCTCGGCGGCTGGCTCACCGACAATTACAACTGGCGCTGGGTCTTCTACATCAATCTGCCGGTCGGCATCCTCGCCTTCCTCGGCATTCTCGCCTTCGTGTCGGAGACGCCAGCGAACCGCAAACAGCCCTTCGACCTTTTCGGCTTCACCTTCCTCAGCCTCGCGGTGGGCTCGCTGCAGATGATGCTCGACCGCGGCGAGCAGAAGGACTGGTTCGGCTCCCAGGAGATCGTCATCGAGGCCGCGCTCGGCCTCATCGGGCTCTGGGTCTTCGCCGTCCATTGCGCCACCAGCAAGCGGCCCTTCCTCAATCCGGCGCTGCTGCGCGACCGCAACTTCGTCACCAGCGTCATCTTCATGTTCATCGCCGGCGCGGTCATGTACTCGACGCTGGCATTGCTGCCGCCGATGCTGACCATGCTGAACTACCCGGTGGTGACAACGGGCATCCTGATGTCGCCGCGCGGCGTCACCACCATGATCTGCATGATGATCGTCGGCCGTCTGATCGGCCGCGTCGACATCCGGCTCATCCTCTCCTTCGGCTTCCTCGTCACTGGCCTCTCCATGTGGCAGATGACGCGCTATTCGCCGGAGATGGACATGTGGCCGGTGATCATCGCCGGGCTCACCCAGGGCGCGGGCTTGGGATTCGTGTTCGTGCCCCTCAGCACCGTCGCCTTCGCCACGCTGCCGACCGAGCTCCGCACCGAGGGCAGCGGCATCTTCAGTCTCTTGCGCAACATCGGTGGCAGCATCGGCATCTCCGTGGTGGAGGCGATGCTCGATCGCAACATCCAGATTAACCATTCCGAGCTGGTGCAGGGCATCAATCCCTATAATCCCGTGCTGCAGGCGCCGGCGCTCCATTCCTACTGGTCGCTCGACAGCCTCCATGGCCTCGCGATGCTGGATCAGCTCGTCAACGGCCAGGCAGCGATGATCGCTTATGTGGACAATTTCAAGCTGATGATGATCGTCTGCTTCGCGGCGCTGCCGCTCCTCCTGCTGATGCGCCCGGCGCGCCGCAAGCAGACCGAGGCCGAGGCGGAAGCCGCCACCGCCGCGGCGATCGAGTAGCAACAATTCGTCGTTAACGCCGGCGATTCCGCGTTTCGTCACGTGGTTTCTGCTACTATCGCGGCGATGACGCAGATCCAGGCCTTATTCGTCCGTCCGGCGAAACCGGCGTCGCTCTGGCTCCGCAGCGGGATCGCCTGCTTCGTGCTGATCGTGGTCTGCTATTACGCGGTCGATCGGCCGATCGCCGCCCTCGCGCACGAATACACGCGCGGCATCGTCTACTTCACCTGGCTCACCTACATTGCCAACCCGCTCCCACCGCTCGCCTGCCTCGCGCTCATCGCGATGGCGGCGTGGCGCGCCGCCGGCATCCGCCGCAACCGCACCGGCAGCGTGGTGCTCCGCTGCAGCCTCAGCCTGGTGAGCGCGGTCGCCATCAAGGATCAGCTCAAGTTCGTCTTCGGTCGCGCCTGGCCGGAGCCGTGGCTCGGCAACAACCCGTCCTTCTTCGGCGACGGCCTCTACGGCTTCGTGCCGTTCCACGGCGGCCGCGCTTTTGCCTCCTTTCCCTCTGGCCATGCCACGGCGATCTTCGCCGTTATGGTCGTGCTTTGGGTGATGTGGCCCGCCTATCGCTGGCTCTATGCGCTCGTCATCGCGCTGGTGGTCATCGGCCTGCTCGGCGCCGACTTCCATTGGGTATCCGACATCGTCGCCGGGGCCTTTCTCGGCACCGCCGCCGGCGTCACCGCCGCCACCATCGGAACGCGCGGCGCGCTGTCGCGCCGCTGAGCCGCGCTCCGCTCTCGACTCGCCGCCGCAAATCGTGCGAATGATCGCGCGACGGACGCGCGCATTTCGAGGGGGCTGAGAGCGATGGCGAAGGGGCGGAAGACTGCCGGAAAGAAGAGCAGGGGCAAGAGCAAGAGGGCGGGCGCCGCGCGCCGGCTCAGGGTGCACGTGACGCACGGTCCCTCGATCGTCGAATCCCAGACGGTGACGCCGGAACGGATGAGCAAGGGCGCCAAGGCTTTCCCCGGCGTGCTCGGGCGCCTCGATGTGAGCTACGGCGACGGGCCGCAGGCGCTCGATGCCGGTCTCGCCGAGGCCGAGGTGCTGTTCCTTGCGGGCACCGTCGATCTCTCCGATCTCAAGCGGCGGGCGCCGCGGCTCAAATGGATCCAGTCCATGAGCGCCGGCGTCGAGAAGCTGGCGCCGCTCGTTCCCGACGGCATCGCCCTCACCAATGCAAGCGGCGTGCATGGGCCCCGCGGCGGCGAGTACGGGATCGCCGCGGTGCTGATGCTGAACAGCCGCGTGCCGCAATTCGTCGGCAACCAGCAGAAGGCGCGCTGGCATCAGATCCATACGACGCCCCTCAAGGGCAAGACCCTGCTGCTGCTCGGCACCGGCGCCATCGGCGGCGAGGTGGCGCGGCTCGCCAAAGGGTTCGGCATGCGCGTGCTCGGCGTTTCGCGCGGCGGCAAGAAGCAGCCCAATGTCGACAAGATGTACCGCACCGCCGATCTCGCGAAGGCGTTGCCGCTGGCGGATTTCGTGCTCTCGACCCTGCCGCTGACGCCGGAGACCAAGGGGCTGATCGGCCGGCACGAGCTCGACCTGCTGGCCCCGCACGCGGGCATCGTCAATCTCGGCCGCGCCGGTGTCATCGATTATGAGGGGCTGGCGGAGAAACTCCGCAAGGGCGAGCTTTCGGGCGCGGTGCTCGACGTCTTCGACGAGGAGCCGCTGCCGACCGCCTCGCCGCTCTGGTCGGTGCCGAACCTGATCCTGAGCCCGCATTGCGCGGTCGACGACGAGGAGGCCTATGTGCCGCGCTGTCTCGACATCTTCTTCGACAACGCGAAACGCATGCTGGCGGGCAAGCCGCTCCGCAATCTCGTCGACACCAAGCTCGGCTACTGAGGCCGGTCCGCCATCAGGCGGCGCGGACGTTCGTCAGGAGTTGATCGTGCGCCCGCCTGCTGCCGGCATCAGGGCGGCAGGGAGCGCACGCCCGCAAGGAAACTCAGCGAGGGAGGATGGAGCGGCGGTCTGCTCGCCGGGGCTGCTGCTGCAGCACCCGGCGGAAGACCCGTTGCGAGCCCGGATCCGGCGCGCTCAGTTCCAGTAGTCCGAGGCGGCGATCGCGAAGTTGATGTTCTGCGCGCGGCCGAACGACCCCAAGGTCGTGATGCCGATGAGATTGCCGTGCTCGTCGAAGAGGCCGCCGCCCGAGGAGCCCGGCGAGACCGGCGCCGAGGTCTGGACGAAATTCGCCATCGCCGTGTGCTGAAGCTGCGATACCAGACCTTCGCTGAGCGTGCGCTCGCGGCCGATCGGCGTGCCGATCGCGAAGACGCGCTCGCCCTCCTCGAGGTCGCTGAAGGGCCGGATGCCGGTGACCGGATGCAGCGTGATGTCCTTCGCCTCCAGCACGCAGCGATCGAGCGCCATCTTGCCGGCGACCAGCTTGGCGTCGGTGGCCTGGCCGTCCTGGATGATCTTGATCACCGGGCGATCCTTCACCACGTGGCAATTCGTCAGCAGGATGTGATCGGAGATCGCCACCGCCGAGCCCTGGGCGACATCGCGGCTTCTGGCATCGGCGAGGGAACGGGTCGCGACGACGACGAAGATCGACTGCTTCACGCGCTTGAAGAGCTCGCGCGCCTCCAGCACCTCCTTGCCCATGTGATCGGGCCGCTTCGGCAGCACGGAGGCGGGCGGTGGTAACGTGGTGTCGGCGACCAGGGTGGGCGTCGGCTTCTCGGGCTCGGCCTTGCTCTGCTCCGGCTTGTCCTGCGTGCCGTCCCCTTCGGTGAAGACTTTCGCATAGTTGGTCTGCAGATTCTTCTCCAGCGATTCATCCGTATTGTCGGCGGTCTGCGGCTCCGCCGGCGCCGCCATCGCCTTGCTCAGGCAGTCGTTGTAGTCGCCGATGCTGGAGCGGCGCAGGTAGTTGCACTTGCGCTCGATCGTCTGGTTCCTCTCGTCGCTGAGGCCGGAGCGGTCGGGCGAAGGATGCTGCTTCAGCTGGGCGAGCTGCTGATTGACGCAGTCGGTGAAGGCGCTGTCGCCACGCTTCAGCGTGCCGGCGCAGGCGATGTTGATGGTGACGTTCTCGTCATAAGAGAGCGCCGTGCGCGGATCGGGAGCCGCCGCCAGCGCCAATGTCGGCGCCAGGATCAGCAGAGATGCCACCGGGACCAAGCCAGATCGAGCCATGACGCGCCTCGCTGAGAGTGCGGAAACTCGCCAGAATCTGGCAGGCGGGTGTTGATCGAATGTTAAGCCTCGAATATCCGGGAATTGCGCGACATCGCGCGGCGAACTTCCTGCGCGCCGCGCCGTTCTTGGTTAACGGTGCCGGCGCCGCTGCGATTCAGCCGGCCTTGTGGCGGAGATAGTGTCGATGCGCCTTCGCGCGGTTGCCGCAGGCACTCATCGAGCACCAGCGCCGGTTGCCGCTCTTGCTGTCGTCGAGGAAGAGCCAGAGACATTGCGAGTTCGCGCATTGCCGCACGCGCGTCAGCCGGCCGCCGACCAGCAGATCGGCGGCCGACCAGAGCACCGGCGTCAGCAGCTCCCGCGCGCCCGGCTCCGCCGGCGGCACGCTCCAGCCATAGCCCGAAGGCGCCGCGGCGATGCTGCTCCGCGCGGGCGCCGCTGTCAGCGCCTCGGCGAAGGCGCGGAGATCGGCCGGCGCCGCCCCCGCCTTGGCGGCGACCGCGCTGAACAGGCGATAGAGGGTCTCGCGCAGGTCCAGGATCCCGGCGAAAGCCGCGGCGGCAGCATCGCCCGCGAGCGCGATCCGCTGCCGGCGCTCCGGCGACAGCAGGCCGCGGCCGACGCACCAGTCGATCACGTCGTCGAGCCCGTGCAGCGTCTCCTGCGGGCTTTCGGTGCCGCGCCACATCCGCGTGTTGGCGAAGTCGAGACAGAGGTCCGCGGCGGGTGCCGGCAGGATCACCAGCGGCGGCCACGAGGGAGGTTGGGCCATCCCCGATCACATACTAACCGGTATGAGGGTTGACAAGAGGGGTATTCTTCCGGCATCTATAACTAGCATGATGGTTAGGTGCGGGTGGCCATCGGGACCGCTTCCGCCAGCCTCTCCAGAGGAGGAGAATTGATGATCAGTCACGTTTCGATCGGCGTGCGGGACATCGCCAAGGCCCGGCGCTTCTACGACGCGGCGCTGGCCCCGCTCGGCTACAAGCTCCTGAGCGACGGCGAGACATCGCTCGGCTACGGCAAGGAGGAGGCGGCGCTCTGGGTCCTCAAGGCCGACCGGCCGGTGCCAGCGGACGAGCAGTCCGGGCTCCACTTCTGTTTCGACGCACCGAGCCGCGCCGGCGTCGACGCCTTCCACGCCGCCGCCCTCAGGACCGGCGGCCGCGACAACGGCAAGCCCGGTCCGCGCAAGGATTACGGGCCCAACTACTATGCCGCTTTCGCCATCGATCCCGACGGCTATCGGCTCGAGGCCTATTGCGGCAAGCCTGCCTGACTGCGGATCTGCCTGAAATATCCGCATTGACGCACGCCCGGGCCCCGCGCGGCCCGGGCGATGCGTCTTAAAAGTTTTTCATCCGCGATTGCTGCAGGCAGCGGGAAATTGCCGTAGCGCCCGCGAGCGGCGCGGCGCGGATGGCGGCCGCCGCCGGAAATCCTTGTCCTTGCGACACGGGGTTGCCACATTGCGCCTCTATATCGGGAAGCCGAAACCATCTGAGCCGGATCCAGGGACATCCGAATGGCGCCACAGCGACATCCGTTCGGCGCGATCGCGCTGCTGCTACAGGGCGGCGGCGCGCTTGGCGCCTATCAGGCCGGCGTCTACGAGGCGCTCGCCGCGGCCGAGGTGATGCCGAACTGGATTGCCGGCATCTCCATCGGCGCGATCAACGCTGCCATCATCGCCGGCAATCCGCCGGAGAGGCGCGTCGACGAGCTGCGCGGTTTCTGGCAGCAGATCACCAACAACCATGTGCTGGGCTGGGACGGCGCTTTGGGTGGCGCGCTCAGCAAAGGAGACGCGGCGCGCGGATTCTTCAACCAGATGAGCGCCGGCCTGGTGGTTGCCCATGGCGTGCCCGGCTTCTTCGCGCCGCGGGTGCCGGTTCCCTGGCTCAATCCCGCCGGTTCCCTCGAGGCCACCAGCTACTACGACACTCGCGAGCTCCGGTCGACGCTCGAGGCGCACATCGATTTCGACCGCATCAACGCGCGCGAGATCCGCTTGAGTCTCGGCGCCGTCAACGTGCGCTCCGGCAACTTCGCCTATTTCGATACCGATACCCACAAGATCCGTCCCGAGCACGTGATGGCGAGCGGCGCGCTGCCGCCGGGCTTCCCCGCCATCGAGATCGAGGGCGAGCATTACTGGGACGGCGGCCTGGTCTCCAATACGCCGCTGCAGTGGGTGGTGGAGAACAGCCCGAACCAGGACACGCTGGTCTTCCAGGTCGATCTCTGGAACGCGCGCGGCGATTTCCCGCGCACCATGCCCGAGGTGATGACGCGGCAGAAAGAGATCCAGTACTCGAGCCGCACCCGCGCCAACACCGACTGGCTCAAGAAGATGAAGAAGGCGCGGGGCGCGATCGCCAGCCTGCTGGAGAAGCTGCCGCCGGAGCTGCATGACTGCGACGAGGCGAAACTGCTCGCAACTGTTGCCGATCGCAGCGCCTTCAACATCGTGCACCTCATCTATCGCGCCCATAACTACGAGGGTGATTCCAAGGATTACGAGTTCTCGCGCCGGACGATGACCGAGCATTGGCGCGCCGGCCTCAATGACGCCCGGCGCACGCTGCGCCATTCCGAAATCTTCGAGCCGGCGAAGAATATGGAGATGGTCGCCACCTTCGATCTCGCGGTGGACGGCCGCGAATGATCCACCGCGGGCGCGCGGGTTTGGTTCCACAGCGGAAGGAGTGCGCAGCATGAAAGAGCAGGAAGTGCGCGAGCGGGCCTATGCGATGCCGCTCACCAGCCCGGCCTATCCGCCAGGGCCCTACCGCTTCGTCGACCGCGAATACATGATCATCACCTACCGCACCGACCCGGAGAAGCTCCGGGCGCTGGTGCCGGAGCCGCTGGAGGTGGACGCGCCGCTGGTGAAATACGAGTTCATCCGGATGCCGAACTCGACGGGGTTCGGTGACTATACCGAGACCGGGCAGGTGATCCCGGTCTCCTTCAAGGGCCGCAAGGGCGGCTACACCCACTGCATGTTCTTGAACGACGAGGGGCCGATCGCCGGCGGGCGCGAGCTCTGGGGCTTCCCGAAGAAGCTCGCCTCGCCCAGCCTCCGGGTCGAGGTCGACACCCTGGTCGGGACCATGGACTACGGGCCGGTCAGGGTGGTGACCGGCACCATGGGCTACAAGCACAAGGGCGCCGATCTCGCGGCGATCTCGGCGTCGCTGGCGGTGCCGAACTTCCTGCTGAAGATCGTGCCGCATGTGGACGGCAGCCCGCGGATCTGCGAGCTGGTCGAGTACTACCTCGAGGACGTGACGGTGAAGGGAGCCTGGACCGGCCCGGGCGCGCTCTCGCTCAGCCCGCACGCGCTGGCGCCGGTGGCGGAGCTGCCGGTGCTGGAGGTGGTCTCCGCCGTCCACATCCTCGCCGACCTCACCCTCGGCCTCGGCAAGGTCGTCTACGACTACCTGCGCTAAACACCTCAGACAGGAGCATCCCATGCGTCTCAAGGACAAGGTCGCCGTCGTCACCGGGGCCGCCAGCGGCATCGGCAAGGAGATCGCCCGCACCTACGTGCGCGAGGGTGCGAGGGTGGTGATCGCGGATCTCAATCAGGCCGGCGCCGATGCCGCCGCCGACGAGCTCGGCGGCTCCTCGAAGGCGGTGGGCGTCGCCATGGACGTCACCAACGAGGCGCAAGTCGAGGCCGGCATGGCGAAGGCGGTCAAGGCCTTCGGCAAGATCGACGTCCTCGTCAGCAACGCCGGCATCCAGACCGTGGCGCCGCTCGACCAGTTCGAGTTCGCGAAGTGGAAGCAGCTCCTCTCCATCCATCTCGACGGCGCCTTCCTCACCACGCGGGCGGCGCTCAAGCAGATGTACAAGCAGGGCACTGGCGGCAGCATCATCTACATGGGCTCCGTCCATTCCAAGGAAGCCTCGGTGCTGAAGGCGCCCTATGTCACCGCCAAGCATGGCCTCATCGGCCTCGCCAAGGTGGTGGCCAAGGAAGGCGCCAAATACAAGGTGCGCGCCAACGTGATCTGCCCCGGCTTCGTTCGTACGCCCCTGGTGGAGAAGCAGATTCCCGAGCAGGCGAAGGAGCTCGGCATCTCCGAGGAGGACGTGATCAAGAAGGTGATGTTGAAGGAGACCGTCGACGGCGAGTTCACCACCGTCGACGACGTGGCGGAGGCCGCCCTCTTCTTCGCCGCCTTCGAGACCAATGCCTTGACCGGCCAGTCCCTGGTGGTGAGCCACGGCTGGTTCATGCAGTGAGCCCGTGGCGCCGCGCCAATCCGGATATTGATCTGGATCAGCGCGGCGCCGGTGTTTCCAGGCTAGAGAGCACCCTCTCCGTGGGAGGATCGGGTGCTCTCCATACCCTTTGCCGAGGTGCTGCGGATCGTGGTCGCCGCCAGGGGCGATGCCGGCGGCCTCCCGCCGTCTCTCGATGGCGGCACGCCGGCGCCCCTCGATCTGGCGTCGCTGCTGGACGCCCTGAGCGAGGCCGAACTCGCCGAGATCCTGGCCCTGGCGCTTCTCGGCAGCGGCCAGTTCACTGCGGCGCAATGGCGGGAGGCGCTTGCCGATGCCCGCGCCAACCCCGAACCCGTGTCCTATCTCGCCACCCTGCCGCTGCTCGGCGACTATCTCCTCGAGGGGTGCATCGAGCTCGACTATCCGCTGGAGCAGCTCGCCGCTACCTCGATCAGCCGAGGGCCTGCTCCAGATCGGCAATGAGGTCGGCGGCGTTCTCGATCCCGACCGAAATCCGGATCAGCGCGTCGGTGAGACCGATCTCCTCGCGGAGCGCCTTGGCGACACCGGAATGGGTGGTGGAGGCCGGATGCGAGATCAGCGTCTCGGTGCCGCCGAGGCTCACGGCGAGCTTCATGATCTTGAGCCGGTCCAGCATGGCGAAAGCCTCCGCCTCGCCGCCTTTCACCTCGAAGGAGAAGGTCGAGCCCGGCGCCGTGCATTGCCGGTCGAACACCGCCTTGCGCCGATCGCCGGCATCGAGGAAGCCAAGATAATGGACGGCGGCGATCTTCGGGTGCGAGCGGAGATAGGTCGCCACCTCGCGGGCATTGGTGTTGGCGCGCTCTGAGCGGATGCCCAGCGTCTCCAGCGAGCGCAGCAGCATCCAGCAGGAATGGGGATCGAGCTGGGTCCCGAGCGCGCCACGCAGCAGGGTGATCTTGCGCACGACCTCATCGGCGCCGGTGACGCCGCCGGCCACGAGGTCGCTGTGGCCGCCGGCGTACTTGGTCAGCGAATAGAGCGCGAGGTCGGCGCCGTGCTGCAGCGGCTTCTGATACATCGGCCCCAGCAGCGTGTTGTCGACGACGATCGGCGGGCGGCCGCCCTGCTTCGGGCCGACGCGCTCGGCGAGCTCGCGCACCAGGCGGAGATCGACCAGGCCGTTGGTGGGGTTGGCCGGCGTCTCCAGCATGACGAGGCCGATGCGGCCCTTCGCCTGCGCCTCGGCGAAGGCCGCCTCCACCTTGCGGCGGTCGATGCCGTCGGTGAATCCCACCGAGGCGATGTTGAAGGCGGTGAGCTGGTTGCGGATCAGCGTCTCAGTGCCGCCGTAGAGCGGCCGGCTGTGCAGGATCACGTCGCCGGGCCGGAGGAAGGCCAGCAGCACGGTGGAGATCGCCGCCATGCCGCTGGCGAAGACGGCGGAGCGCTCGGCATCGTCCCAGACCGCGAGGCGGTCCTCGAGGATCTCGAAATTCGGATTGTTGAAGCGGGAATAGACGAGGCCGGTCTTCTCGCCCTCGCGCGGGCGCCGGCGGCCGGCGGTGAGATCGAAGAAATCCTTCCCCTGCTGCGCGCTCTCGAAGACGAAAGTCGAGGTCAGGAAGATCGGCGGCTTCAGCGATCCCTCCGAGAGCGCCGGCGAATAGCCGTAGCCCATCATCAGGGTCTCCGGATGCAGGATGTGGTTCTTGAGCGTGCGAGCCTTGTACTGCGTCGACATCGCCAGCCTCCTCATGTGGAGCGGATGGAGCGAGGCTAGCGCTTCTATGTGACGACGGCAAAATTGCCCCTCTCCCCCCGCGATCGCGGCGGAGGGGCACGCGCTTGTCCGCTCTGCTCCGATCCCCTAGGCTCGGTCCCATGACTCGCACCCTCGGCATTGCCGTGATCGGCCAGGCGCCGCGGCCGGACGTGGCGGCGCTCTATGGCGCCGAGGCGCCGTCCGGCACCCGGATCCTCCTGCGCGGCTGCTTCGACGGTCTCTCGGACGCCGAGATCGCCGCCCTGGCGCCGCTCTCGCCGGCGGATGCGCTCTATACGCCACTGCCTGATGGCCGCGAGGTCAAGATCTCCAAGCGCGCCGTCGCCGATCGCGCCGGCGAGACCCTGGCGGCGCTCCGCCGCGACGGCGCCGATGCGCTGGTCTTCAACTGCACGGGCGCCTTTCCGCCGATCCCGGGCGATGCCGGCGTCCTCTTTCCCTCCCGGGTGCTGAACGGGCTCGCTGCCGCGCTGCTGCCCCAAGGCCGCCTCGGCCTGATGATCCCGATCTCGGAGCAGGCGGAGACGCTGACCGAGCAGCGGGCGCGCGACGGTGTTGAGGTCGCGGTCGAGGTGCTGACGCCGAGCGCCGGTCCCGCTGCGGCGGAAGAAGCGGCGCGGCGGCTGGCATCCCGCAAGCCCGATCTCGTCGCCATGGACTGCATGAGCTACACGCCGGCGATCAAGCGGGTCGTCCGCGAGATCGTCCGCGTGCCGGTGCTGCTGGCGATCACCGCCACCGGCCGCGTGCTGCGCGAACTGCTGGACTGAAGTCCACTCTTTCCAAAGCACTGCTGCGGCATTCCGCGTCGCCGCGCCGCCTTGACAAGACCGGCCTCACCGGGCCGTGATGGAGGCGACGGCAAGTCGGAGGCCGGCGTGAAGTTCAGCAACTTTCTCTTCCCGGAGAGCCGGGATTCCAATCGTGACGGGGTGGTGATCGACGAGACGCTGCGCGAGGCGCGGCTCGCCGACGATCTCGGCGTCGACACCATCTGGCTCGCCGAGCATCACTTCGACGGCGTCTGCGCCTATGTGGACCCCGTGAGCTTCGCGGCCTCCCTGGCGACGGCGACGCGGCGGGCCAAGATCGGCTTCGCGGTGATCCAGACCTCGCTCCACCATCCGGTGCGGCTCGCCGAGCAACTCTCGCTTCTGGATCACATCAGCAAGGGCCGCCTCGTCATCGGCTTGGGCCGCGGCACCGCCTACAACATCTACGACTATCAGGGCTACGGCTTCGACCACGAGGAGGCGCAGGCGCGATTCGAGGAGGCGGAAGCGATCATGCTCAAATGCTGGACCCAGGATCGCGTCGAATATAAGGGGCGGTTCTGGGACATCCGCCTGCCGCAGCTCCGCCCGCGCCCCTTCACCAAGCCCTACCCGATGCTGATCCGCGGCGCCTCGGGCGAGCATTCCATGGTGGAGCTGGCGCGTGCCGGCCGGCCCTTCCTGATGAACGTGCAGACCAACGCCGTCACCAAGCAGCGCATGGATCTCTATCGCAAGACCATGGGCGAGGCGGGCTTCGACGACGCGGCGATCCAGCGCAACGTCGACCAGTGCTGGATCTGGCGCAACGTGGTGGTGGCGGAGACCGACGCCGAGGCCGAGCGCATCGGCCATCCCGCCTTCACCGCCATGCAGGAGCATCGGGCGGCGATGCGTAACCGCATCTATGCCGAGCAGGGGGTGCGCATCCGCGAGGAGAGCAAGGACGCGCCGGCCACCCGCACCGATCCCAAGCACGCCCTCATCTGCGGCGCGCCGGAGACGGTGGCCGCGGCCTTCGCCGAGATCGACAAGCTCGGCGTCGGCGGCGTCATCATGCAATTCCGTTTGGGCCCGATGGCGCACGAGGACGCCAAGAACAGCCTCGCCCTCTTCATGCGCAGAGTGGCGCCGGAGTTCAAGGGACGGGGGGTGGCTTAAAGCTGCAGAAGTATCCTGCGTTCTTCGAGACGCGCGCTGCCGCGCGCTCCTCAGGATGAGGAAGATCGAGAACGGCAGTAAGGAAGGACCTCATCCTGAGGAGGCCGCGTAAGCGGCCGTCTCGAAGGACGCACGGTTGCCAATCCAGTCCTACTTCTTCACACCCAGCCCGCGCATGAAGCGGTCGCGAATGAGGACGGGGTCGCGCTCCGTGGTGGCGACGGCGGGCTTGTCGTCGATGCGGGCGGCGATGAGGGAGGGGCCGTCGCTCGCCAGCATCCGGTCGACGAGCTGCTCGAAGTCGCTCTCGTCGGCGGCCCAGGCGCTCTGCGAGAGGCCGGAGCCCTTGGCGATG
>DATJOK010000267.1:0-8851 GCA_035507155.1 Allostellaceae bacterium | reverse complement strand
TGCCGGCGGGCGAGGGCATCTACGTCTCGGCGGCGGTGACGGTGCTGCTGGGCGGGCTGATGATCGGCTCCTATGCCCACTTCCTCAATCTCACCAGCTGGGACCGGCGGCGCTCCGCGGCGCGGCGGCTGCCGCGCGGCGTGGTGATCGCGCTGCTCCTCGCCGTGCTCGGCGGCCTCGCGCTGATCTGGCCGCTCGAGAAGTCCCCGGAGCCGGTGGCTGCCGATGCGGGCTGGTATCTTCATGACGATGCGGCGGATAACGCCCTCTCCGGCGATGCCCCCGGCGACAGCGCGGAGATCCGCGTGAAGTTCACCAGCGGCCAGTAGCCGGGGCTTGACCGCGGGCTGTCCGCCGATCAGCTTCCCCGGTGATGGCCGACAGCAAGAAACCGGAGCTGAGCGCCGCGGGAAAGCGGGCTGCCGCCGCGCGCCAGGAGCGACTCGCCGCCGCGCTCCGCGAGAACCTGCGCCGGCGCAAGGCTCAGTCGCGGGAGCGGACGGCGGCGGAAGCGGCGACCGACTCCAGGGATCCGGCGGCGCCGGAAGAGCCTTGAAATCACCGCTCCTGGCGGCGGCTTGAGCCGCCGTGACGTTTCCCTTACAAAGCCTCGATCCCTCCACCGCCGCGAGGCCATGCCGATGCCGATCTTGTCCGACCGCTGGATCCGGGAAGCCGCGACCACGCGCGGGATGATCGAGCCCTTTGTCGAGAAGCAGACCCGGGAGGGCGTGATCTCCTACGGGCTCTCCTCCTATGGCTATGACGCCCGGGTCGGCCGGCAGTTCAAGATCTTCACCAACGTCGACAGCGCGGTGGTCGATCCCAAGTCCTTCTCGGAGAAGAGCTTCGTCGACCGCGAGGCGGATGTCTGCATCGTGCCGCCGAACAGCTTCGCGCTCGCCAGCACCGTCGAGTATTTCCGGGTGCCGCGCGACGTGCTGGTGATCTGCCTCGGCAAGTCCACCTATGCCCGCTGCGGCATCATCGTCAACGTGACGCCGCTGGAGCCGGAATGGGAGGGCCACGTCACCATCGAGATCTCCAACACCACGCCGCTGCCGGCGCGGATCTATGCCGGCGAGGGGATCTGCCAGTTCCTGTTCTTCAGGGGGGAGCAGCCCTGCGAGACCTCCTACGCCGACCGTAAAGGTAAATACATGCGCCAGCGCGGCGTGACGCTGCCGCGGCTGTAGCGAATTTCGCCATAATCTCCGGGTAGAAAACGCTCGGCCCGGACCTATCGTCTTCCACAGCCGGACCAGAAGGGGTTCCCGTCAGCATATGGACAAGATTCGCATCCGCGGCGGCCGGCCGCTCGAGGGCAAGATCCGCATCGGCGGCGCCAAGAACGCCGCGCTCCCGCTGCTGACCGCGAGCCTGCTCACCGACGAGCCGCTGACCCTCACCGGCCTGCCGCGGCTCGCCGACATCGACACCATGGCGCATCTCCTGGTGCAGCACGGCGTCTCCGTCACCTTGAGCGGCGCCGAGAGCGCCAACGAGCCCGGCCACCGCATGACCCTCTCGGCCCGGCGCGTCACCTCGACCACCGCGCCCTATGATCTCGTGCGCAAGATGCGTGCCTCGGTGCTGGTGCTGGGGCCGCTGGTGGCGCGCGCCGGCGAGGCCCGCGTCTCGCTGCCGGGCGGCTGCGCCATCGGCACGCGGCCGGTCGATCTCCACCTCAAGGGTCTCGAGCGGCTCGGCGCGACCGTGACCCTCGCCCAGGGTTACATCGAGGCGAAGGCGCCCCAGGGTCTCAAAGGGGCGGAGATCGTCTTCCCGACCGTGTCGGTGGGCGCCACCGAGAACCTGCTGATGGCCGCCAGCCTCGCCGAGGGAGAAAGCACCCTGGTCAACGCGGCGCGGGAGCCGGAGATCGCCGATCTCGCCCGCTGCCTCTCCGCCATGGGCGCCGAGATCGAGGGCGCCGGCAGCGACCGCATCCGCGTCCGCGGCGTGAAGCGCCTGCACGGCGCCACCCACCGGGTGATCCCGGACCGGATCGAGACCGGCACCTACATGATGGCGGCGGCGATCGCCGGCGGCTCGCTCGAGCTCGAGGGCGCCGAGGAGGATCAGCTCGCCGCCGTCATCCGCGTGCTGGAAGGCGCCGGCGTCAAGGTGACGCGGACCGCGAGCGGCCTCCTCATCGAGCGCAAGAACGGCCGCATCTCCGGCGTCGACGTGATGACCGAGCCCTTCCCGGGCTTCCCGACCGATCTCCAGGCGCAGATGATGGCGCTGATGACCACCGCCCAGGGCGCGGCGATGATCACCGAGACGATCTTCGAGAACCGCTTCATGCATGTGCCGGAGCTCTGCCGGATGGGCGCCAACATCAACGTGCACGGCGCCTCGGCGATGGTGCGCGGCGTCTCCCGGCTCGCCGGCGCGCCGGTGATGGCGACGGATCTGCGCGCCTCGGTCTCGCTGGTGCTGGCGGGCCTCGCGGCCAACGGCGAGACCATGGTCAACCGCGTCTACCACCTCGACCGCGGCTACGAGCGGCTCGAGGAGAAGCTTGCCGCCTGCGGCGCCGACATCGAGCGCATCGCCAGTGATGGCTGAACGCGCCGCCGATGCGCTGCGCCTCCTGGCCCGTGACGAGGAGGACCTGGCGGTCCTCTCCATGGTGCTGCAGGACGCGCTGATCGCGGTCTCCGAGATGGCCTACGTCCCGGAGGAGCAGCGCTTCGCCTTGGTCGCCAACCGCTTCCGCTGGGAGCCGCCGATCGACGGGCCGCGCAAGAACTTCGAGCGCCGCCACACCGGGCTCAGCATCAGCGGCATCACCGCGGTGAAGCGCCGCGGCTTCAGCCTCGCCGACGGCGACCGCATCCTGGTGCTGCTGGCGATCCGGCCGATTCCCGGCGGGCTGCAGCTCGATTTCGCCGGCGGTGCCTCGATCCGGCTGGAAACGGGCGAGATCCTCTGCCGCCTCGATGATCTCAGCGAGTCCTGGCCGACCCGCTGGCGGCCCCGCCATCCAGTGGAAAATTAAGGGCTTTCCTGGGTTGGACAGGCGGCGTGCGTCCTTCGACTCGCCGCTGTCGCGCCGGCTCAGGATGAGGTAGACCCTTACTGCCACGCACCTCCGGTCCTCATCCCGAGCCGGCGCGACAGCGCCGAGTCGAAGGACGCAAATCCGTTGGGGCGAGATGACATGAACGTGTCGACGATCCTGGTTCTGGAGACTTAGTCCGTGCGCGATAACGAGACGCTGGTGCTGGCGCTGCCCAAGGGGCGCATCCTCGGCGAGGTGACCTCGCTGATGCAGCGCGCTGGCATCGAGATGGAGCCGGAATTCGCCGACGAGAATTCCCGCAAGCTGCGCTTCTCCACCAACGATCCCGGCCTCGACGTCGTGCGAGTGCGCAACTTCGACGTCGCGACCTTCGTCGCCCACGGCGCCGCCCATCTGGGCGTCGCCGGCAACGACGTGCTGCTGGAGTTCGAGTACAACGAGATCTACGCGCCGCTCGACCTCAAGGTCGGCCGCTGCCGACTGATGGTGGCGGCGCCGAAGGAGCTGGTGGGGCGCGACGATCCCAGCCGCTGGAGCCGGCTCCGCGTCGCCACCAAGTATCCGGAGATCACCCGCCGCCACTTCGCCGCCCGCGGCGTGCAGGCGGAGTGCATCAAGCTCAACGGCGCGCTCGAGCTCGCGCCGCAGCTCGGCCTCTGCCGGCGCATCGTCGATCTCGTGCAGACCGGCGCCACCCTGAAGGCGAACGGCCTGGTGGAGATCGAGCGCATCGCCGACATCACCTCGCGGCTCATCGTCAACCGCGCCGCGCTCAAGACCCGGCCGCAGCAGATCCGGCAATGGATCGACCGCTTCCGCGAGGCGGCCGATGCCGCTTAGGCTCGACAGCAGGGCGGCGGATTTCGAGGCCGCGGTCGCGCGTCTCCTCGACGACAAGCGCGAGACCGCCGCCGACGTCGACGCCGCGGTGAAGGCGATCATCGCCGATGTCCGCGCGCGGGGCGACGCGGCGGTGATCGAGCTCACGCGCCGCTTCGACCGCGTCGATCTCGGCACCGTGCCGATGCGCGTCAGCGCCGGCGAGATCGCGGCAGCGGCGGCGCAATGCTCCCGCGAGACGCTGGCGGCGCTCGACGTGGCGGCGGAGCGCATCGAGGCCTATCATCGCCGGCTGCTGCCCGGTGATCTCGACTACACCGACGCCGCCGGCGTCCGGCTCGGCGCCCGCTGGCGGCCGCTCGCCGCGGTCGGCATCTACGTGCCGGGCGGGCTTGCCGCATATCCCTCCTCGGTGCTGATGAACGCGATCCCCGCCGCGGTGGCAGGCGTCGGGCGCGTGGTGATGGTGGTGCCGGCGCCGGACGGCAAGCTCAATCCGCTGGTGCTGGCGGCGGCGAAGCGCGCCGGGGTCGGCGAGATCTATCGCATCGGCGGCGCCCAAGCGGTGGCGGCGCTCGCCTACGGGACAGCGACCGTGCCCGCCGTCGACAAGATCGTCGGGCCCGGCAACGCCTATGTGGCGGCGGCGAAGCGCCAGGTCTTCGGCGCCGTCGGCATCGACATGATCGCCGGCCCCTCGGAGATCCTGGTGATCGCCGATCGCGACAACGATCCGGCCTGGATCGCCGCCGATCTCCTCTCCCAGGCGGAGCACGACACCGCCGCCCAGTCGATCCTGATCACCGACGACAGGGGTTTCGCGGATCGCGTGGCGGCGGCGGTCGAGACCCATCTCAAGACGCTGCCGCGCGCCGGGATCGCCGGCGAGAGCTGGGCACGCCACGGCGCCCTCATCACGGTCGGGAACTGGGACGAGGCGGTGGCGCTCGCCGACCGCGTGGCGCCCGAGCATCTGGAGCTCGCGCTCGACGCGGCGACGGCGGAGCGGCTCGCCCACCGGCTCCGCAACGCCGGCGCCATCTTCATCGGCCGCCACACGCCGGAGGCGGTCGGCGATTATGTGGGCGGCCCCAACCACGTGCTGCCGACGGCGCGGAGCGCGCGCTTCTCCTCGGGCCTCGGCGTCCATGATTTCCTGAAGCGCACCTCGATCCTCGGCTGCAGCCCGGAGGCGCTGCGCGCGATCGGTCCCGCGGCACTGACGCTGGCGCGCGCCGAGGGCTTCGACGCCCATGCGCTCTCGATCGCGATCCGCCTCAACCTCCCCGCCGGCTGACATCCCATGCCGCAGGACACCCAGCGCATCGCCAAGATCGTCCTCGACGAACGCAGCGTGGTCCGCCGCAACGCCGACATCGAGCACGAGCGCGCGGTCGCGATCTTCGACCTCCTGGAGGAGAACCGCTTCGTGCCGGCAGCGGGGCACAACGGCCCCTTCCATCTGCAGATCGGCCTCGAGGAGGGCCGCCTCATCCTGGAGATCCGCTCGACGGCGGAGGAGCAGCTGGAGCGGCTCGCGCTGCCGCTGCAGCCCTTCCGCGGCGTCATCCGCGACTATTTCCTGGTCTGCGAGAACTACTACGCCGCCATCCGCACCGCGAGCCCGTCGCGGATCGAGACCCTCGACATGGGGCGGCGCAGCCTGCACAACGAGGGCTCGGAGCTGCTGCGCGAGCGGCTCGCCGACAAGGTCGACATCGACCTCGACACCGCGCGACGGCTCTTTACCCTCATCTGCGTGCTGCACATCCGGGGCTAGGGATGGCGCGGCTTCCGGGGAGCGTGCTCTTCGCCTGCAACTTCAACTCGATCCGCTCGCCGATGGCGGCGGCGCTGCTCAGGCGACTGCACGGCCGCCGCATCTTCGTCGATTCCGTCGGCGTGCACAGCGAGCCGGTCGATCCCTTCGCGGTCGCGGTCATGGAGGAGATGGGGATCGACATCACCCGCCATCAGTCCAAGAGCTTCGAGGAGCTGGAGGACACCTCCTTCGATCTCGTGATCTCGCTGACGCCCCAGGCGCAGCACCGGGCGGTGGAGCTGACCCGCAGCATGGCCTGCGAGGTGGAGTTCTGGCCGTCCTTCGATCCGACCGCCGTCGAAGGGAGCCGGCAGGAGATCCTCGCCGCCTACCGCGCGCTCCGCGACGATCTCTGGCAGCGCCTGCGCGAGCGCTTCCCGCCGGAGCCGACGGGGCAGGTGTAACCCTGATGTCCGGCGGGTCCATGCGTCCGGCGATATCCCGCCCCGGCGGACAAGAGGCTTGACCCGGAAGGTTCCGGTGATGATGTTCTGAGCGGCCGCGCGCGCCAGGGGCCGGGCGGCCCGTCCCGTGACGACCGATGGAAGAGGAATGCCAAAGGAAGATCTGATCGAATTTCCCGGCACCGTGGTGGAGCTGCTGCCCAACGCGATGTTCCGCGTCAAGCTCGACAACGACCACCAGGTGCTCGCCCATACCTCCGGCAAGATGCGCAAGAACCGCATCCGCGTGCTCGCCGGCGACCGGGTCAATGTGGAGATGACCCCCTACGACCTGACCAAGGGTCGCATCACCTTCCGCTTCAAGTAAGCCCGACCGGCCGGGAAGCCTCCCGCGTGGCCTCGGCCGCCCCAGCTCCGCCCCTCGTCCTGGCCTCCGCCTCGCCGCGCCGGCGCGAGCTTCTGGCGCAGATCGCCCTCATCCCCGACGCCATCGATCCCGCCGATCTCGACGAGACGCCGCGGCCGCGGGAGCTGCCGGCGCCGCACGCGCTCAGGCTCGCCGAGGAGAAGGCGCGGGCGGTGGCGGCGCGCCATCCCGGCGCCTTCGTGCTGGGCGCCGATACGGTGGTGGCCTGCGGCCGACGCATCCTCCCCAAGGCCCAGGACGCCGAGACCGCCCGGCGCTGTCTCCGGCTCCTCTCCGGGCGGCGCCATCGCGTCCACGGCGGTCTCGCGGTGATGCGCCCGGACGGCGGCGTGGCGTCCCGGCGCGCCGAGACCATCGTCACCTTCCGCCGTCTGCTGCCGGAGGAGATCGAGGACTACCTCGCGTCGGGCGAATGGGAGGGGAAGGCCGGCGGCTACGCGATCCAGGGCCTGGCGGCCCGCTTCGTGCGCTTCCTCGCCGGGTCTTATTCCAACGTGGTGGGGCTGCCGCTCTACGAGACGGTGACGCTCCTGGCGGGGCAGGGCTACGCGCCCGCCCGCCGCCTCGCGCCGCCCCCCAAGTGAGCGCCGAGCTTCTGATCTCCGCCAGCCCCGGCGAGCTCCGCGCCGCGCTCGTCGCGGCAGGCGACCTCATCGATTTCCGCCTGGCCCGCACGGTGGGCGGCAGCCTGCTGGGCGCCATCTATCTCGGCCGCGTCCTCCGCCTGCTGCCGGCGCTCGATGCGGCGCTGGTGGAGATCGGCCTCGAGCGGCCGGCCTATCTCGGCGCCGCCGACGCGCTGCCGCGCGGCGATCTCGCCGGCCTCACCGAGGGAGCGGCGATCCTGGTCCAGGTGAAGCGCGACGCCCGCGCCGACAAGGCCGCCGCCGTCTCGATGCGACCGCGGCTCGTGGGCCGGCTCCTGGAGTGGACGCCGATGCGGAGCGGGATCGCCGTCGACGCGGTGGAGGTGCGCGCCCGCAAGCGTCTCGAGAGCGCGGTCGCCGGCGCGCTCGCGGCGGGCGAGGGCGTCCGGCTGCTGCCGGCCGCCACCCATGCGCCGACGGAGGCGCTCGCGGCGGAGATCGCCGCGCTCCGCGCCCGCTGGGCGGCGATCGCGGCACGGCGCGGCGATGCGACCTCGCCCGCCTGCCTGGAGCGGGTGCCGCCGCTCGCCGCGCTGCTGGCGGAATTCGTCGACGAGCGGCTGCAGCGGATCGTCGTCGATGACGCCGCGCTGCTCGCCGAAGCGCGCGCGTGGCTGGCGCGCGAGCGGCCGGCGTCGACCGCCGCGGTCGAGCCGCATCGCGCGGCAACGGCGCTCTTCGAGGCCCATGGCGTCGCCGAGAGCATCGCCGCGCTCGGCGATCTCCGGGTGCGGCTGCCGGGCGGCGGCGCGCTCATCATCGAGCCGATGGCGACGGTGACCTTCATCGACGTCGACAGCGGCGCGCTCGCCGAGGAGCGCCGCAGCGGCGAGGAGGCGCTGCTGGCGGTGAACGTCGAGGCGGCGGCGGAGATCGCGCGCCAGATCCGCTGGCGCGGCCTCGCCGGCGCCATCGTGGTGGATTTCATCACGCTCCGCCGCAGCGCCGCCAAGGAGCGGCTGCTGGCGGCGTTGCGCGGCGCGCTCGATGCCGGCGCCATCGAGGCGCAGCTCCTGGGCTGGACCAAGCTCGGCCACGTGGAGCTGATTCGGCCGCGCCGGCAGGCGCCGCTGCACGAGATCCTCTACGAGCGCGGGCCCCAGGGCGGCCAGGTGAAGTCCGCGCTCACCGTGGCGCTGGAGGCGCTCGCCGCGGCGGAGCGCCAGATCGCCGCGACGCCCGCCGCCGCCGTCACCCTCCGCGTCCATCCGGCGGTGGCGGAGGCCCTGCAGGGCGTGGCGGCGCCGGCGCTCCAGCGGCTCGAGACGCGCAGCGGCCGCGGCCTCGCCATCCTCGCCGAGCCCTCGCGGGCGCGGGATGGCTTCGACATCGGCGCGGTCTGAGCTTATCTAAGGCTGATGAACGAGAGACCCGAGAAGCCTGCCAAGCCCTGCCCGATCTGCGGCAAACCTTCCACCGAGCGGCACAAGCCGTTCTGCTCGCAGCGCTGCACGACCATCGATCTCGCGCGCTGGATCACCGGCGATTATCGGGTGCCGACCGACGAGAATCCCGAGCAGGCGCCGCCGCCCGGCGAGCGCGACGATACCGGCTGATCAGACCCGGATGAAGCCCTTGGGGGCGTTGTGCAGCCGCTCGACGCCCTTCTCGGTGATGTGCACGAGCTCGCCGGTCTGCACGCCGGCATTGCCCTCGCGCGTCACCACGTTGGGCTGCACC
>DATJOK010000266.1:0-2379 GCA_035507155.1 Allostellaceae bacterium | reverse complement strand
AGCGCGGGCGGCGGCGCGAGGTGAAGCAGCTCACAGCGCCGCCGCACGTCCGCGTGAGCGGGCGGGGCGCACGGCTCACGCCGCTGTGTATCGCGGTCGCCGTTCCTGCGGAGCACTAGGGGAGGCGCTCGACCGCGGTCTCGTCGACGATGAAGCAGCCCCGGCTTTCGACACCCAAGCTCAGCACCTGGGGCTTGACCTGCCAGCCGCAGATGCCGAGGAGCGCGCGCACCTCGGTCCAGCTCGCGGCATGGCCCAATCGCTGGCCGCGCAGCAGCACCGCTTTCTGGATGAGGCCGAGCTTGCTCTGCCCCGTGTCGATCATGGCGCAGCGCTCCCCGTTGACCGGCGATACAGCGGCGTCTTCGGACGGCGGGCGAATCGGCGATCGCCGGGCGGCGCGCCCGCGCCCGCACCCAGAAGCGCAGGGGCGCGATGAGCGGCCACCGCGGCTCCCTCACGCGTCTATGCTGGCTTGTCGCGCTTCATCCGCGCGCCGCGCGGGGCAGGCTCCAGAAAGGCACGGCGCGGCGGCAGCTGTCTCCCGGCCGACAGGCACTTGCTGTTGATCAGGCTATCACGTCGCCCGGCCGACGCCGACCGCCGGTCGCCGGCGCTCATGCATTGGTCACGATTACACGCCCTTTTCTGCCCTGCCGCGCCGCAGTTTCGAAAATTCGCGAGCGCGGTATCGCTCACCCTCGCGCTGCCCGCTCCCGAATGCCCGGCGGATCCGGCTTCAGGTAGAGGATCAGGCAGCAGACGCAGATGGCGAGGCCGGCCAGCGGATGGCTCAGCGCCACCCCGGCGGCGACGGCGAAGAGGCACAGCGTCGCGACCGAGCGCAAGCGCAGGACCCGGTGCGTGCGCTCGGTCCGGTGCACAAGCTCCCAGATCAGAGCGATGTAGGTCGCGTTCACCAGGAAGAAGACCCCGGCGTAGAAGGCGACCGGCTGCGGCGCCAGCTCGCTCACCGCCATCCAGGCGGTGGAGAGCGGCAGCAGCGACATGGAGAAGAGATGCGCGAAGTTGAACCACAGCAGGCGCGGCGTCGCCTCGGTCGCATAGCGCAGGAGGTAATGGTGATTGACCCAGACGATGGCGATGAAGAGATAGCTCACCGCGTAGCTGAGCCAGGTCGGCCAGAGCTGCAGCAGCGCCGCGAAAGTCGGCTGCTCTGGCGGCCGCAGGTCCAGCACCAGCACCGTGATGAGGACGGCGAAGACACCGTCGGAGAAGGCGCTGAGCCGCTCCGGCGTCGCTCTACCGGGCATGGCTCCTCTCCTTTCCCTCGCCGCACACCGCCAGCACCACGCCTCGGAGCCAGCGATGGGCGGCGTCGGCGTCCATGCGCGGATGCCACATCTGCGAGATGGTGATCGGGTCGGTGGCGACGGGGAGCGGAAAGCCGGCGACGCCGGCGCGGAGCGGCGCCGGGCGGGACGCGATCGCGTCGAGGTAGGACGCGGGCACCACGGAGACAAGGTCCGAGGCCGCGACGATGGCGAGCGCTGCGGGAAAGCTCGGCACCGAGGCGACGACGGTGCGCGCAAGGGCGAGCGCCGCCAGCGCGTCGTCGACGGGGCTGCGGGCGGTTCCGCGACGCGACGCGATCACGTGGCCGGCCGTCGCGAAGCGCTCGGGCGTGATCGCGCCCGCCAGCAGCGGATGGCCGTCGCGGGCGACGCCGACGAAATGGTCGCGGAAAAGCGCCTGCACGCGGACCTCGGGTCCGCTCTCGCCGAGGACGCCGATCTCGAGATCGATGAGCCCCTCGCGAAGCGGCGCCACGTCCTTGTCGGGCTTGGGGGCGAAGCGGAGCCGCACCTTGGGCGCCACCGCCACCGCCGTCACCAGCCGGGCGGCCAAGGCCTCCACAAAGCTCTCGGCGGCACGGATGGTGAAGTCGCGCTCCAATGTCGCGAGATCGAGCGCGGCGTCCGCGGGCCTCAGCACCGCACGCACTTCTTCCGCAAGGCCGCCGATTTTGGCGCGGAGCTCCTCGGCCCGCGGCGTCGGCACCAGCCGGCGGCCGGCGCGCACCAGCAGCGGATCGCCGGTCGCCTCGCGGAGCCTCGCCAGCGTCCGGCTCATGGCGCTGTCGCTGAGGCGCAGCCGGCGCGCGGCGCCCACCACGCTCCCCTCGGCGAGCAGCGCCTCCAGCGCGGTCAGCAGGTTGAGATCGAGCTCCGCCATCAACCGGCAACGCTAGCATGGCGGGGTATGCGGCCCCAGAGGATACCCGGCGTTTCGTGCAGGGATGACTTGCGGCCGATGCGGCTTCCGCAATTACGCGGGATCGCTATCTTGCGCCGCAGCAAAGGTTGATCCCGAATTCCCATGCGCATGCCCACCCTCGCCGAGACGCGACCCGAGACC
>DATJOK010000265.1:0-6530 GCA_035507155.1 Allostellaceae bacterium | reverse complement strand
GGCGTGTCGACGATGTTGATGCGGGTCTCCTTCCACTGCACCGAGGTGCACTTGGCGAGGATGGTGATGCCGCGCTCGCGCTCCAGATCGTTCGAGTCCATGGCGCGCTCCGCCACCTGCTGGTTGGCGCGGAAGGTGCCGCTCTGCCGCAACAGCTGATCGACCAGGGTGGTCTTGCCGTGGTCGACATGGGCGATGATGGCGATGTTCCTGAGTTCCATGGGCGCGCAGACTGACCGAGAATGGTTAAGGGACGGCGACAAAGCGCCGATTTTCGGCGGTATTTGGGAGCCCTTCAGGGTTAAGGCAAGCTCTCGTCGGAGACTGCCTGACCCGCGCCGGGCGGCGGTCTTATACAGGGGAATGAGGGCGGCGTCGATGGGGGGCAAGCAAGTTAGAGGTGCCGTGGCCTATTTCACGGCAACCGAAGTCCTGTGCCTCCTTTCAGCTTTTCGATGACCGCCAGGATTGCCGAGAAAATCATCGCCCCCACAATGCAAGTCGGCAGGGCGAAAAAGGACGACATGGGCAAGGCAAGCGTGAATAGGGCTACCGCCCCTACGATTGCCGCCAGGGGAGAATGCGGGCCTGGGTCGGCGCTGAGCGCACATGCAATCGCGGGATAGCCGAGGCTGACGACACCCGAGAAGATCGGCCAAGTCACCAAGGCAGCACCGTAGATGCCGCCTTGCTCCCGATCGTACGGCACCAGCCGCGATGCGAGGCATGCCGAAATGAGCGCCAGGAGCACCATCAGCGCAACGAACTGCCAAGCCGAGAGCCATCCCGTCGATTCGAGAGGTGGCGCCAGAATCCAGGCAACCGGAAACGCGCACGCCCCTGCATAGAGGCTGAATGCCGTCTCGACGCTGCACAGTCTCATGCAAGCCATCGCCATCGACCCTGGGATGCTCCGCTATCCCACAAACCGGCGCGAGGCTGCCGCCTGACCGTGCGGCGCCATTGCCAACGCGCCCGGCCGAACTGGGGTGATCCCGGGGCGCGGCGGCAGCGTCCGCGGCGTATTCACGTTCCACGCCAGGCCGAGGAGCTCCAGCACCTGGATGAAGCGGTATCCGATATCGATCTGGCCGGGATAGAGCCCGTGCCGCGCCGAGGCAGGAAAGGCGTGATGGTTGTTGTGCCAGCTCTCGCCCATGGTCGGGATGGCAGCGAGCGGCACGTCATGGGCCTGGATGGCCGCGCCATCGACGGTCCAGCTCTGTGGCCCGCTTGTGTGCGCGAAATAGGAGATGAACCAGTGCATGGTCGTGCAGGCGGCGACCCGCACGAAGACGCCCCAGACCACCCAGGGCCAGCCGCCGAGCGCGTAGCACGCTAGCGCCACCGGGACCTGATGCAGCATCCAGCTCCGCTGCAGAAATCGATAGAAGGGGTCGTCGCCGATTCCGGGCCCAGGATCGAAGCCGGGCGGGCGATCAAAGACGAGGCGGCAGTGCAGGTTCCACCAGCCGTCCTTCAAGGGCCCATGTCGATGGGCGAGAAAATCATGACAGCGCGGCTGGCGCTGCGCCCAGTCCCGCGTGTCGTGGGTTCTGATCGTCCAGAGCGGTCCGCCCATGCCGACCAGCGTTCCCGTCTCGACCAGTATCCGCTCCAACCATTTCGGACAGTCGAAGCTGCGATGCACCAGGCGCCGATGGAATCCGACGGAATGGCCGGCGCAGAGGGTGACCGCGCTGGTGCTAAGAAATAGAAGAAAAGCGCCGCCCGTGAAGGTGATGGGCGCCAGCAGTACTGCCGCAAGCAGGATGCTGCCGTTCCAGAATGAGCGGGCAGGATCCCAGCGCACCGCGCCGGCGACCGGATCGACATCAGGCCCGAGAATGAGCGAATTGACTTTGTAGCGATCGGCAGAGCTGTTGCTGGGCATGATCAACTCTTCCGCGCCGCCGATGGCAGCGCCTTGTTGAGAAGGCGGGCCGCGAGACCGCCGGCGCTCACGAGCCGCCCGAAGGTTCCCGCCGAGAAACGAGCCGCCTGGGCATCGATCGCGGCGAGATCCTCGATCAACCGCACCATCCGTCCGATCCGATCGCGCACCGGCGGCGGGGTAGCGGCGTCCTGCGCGGCCTCCGCCCTGCACCTGCGGAGCATATCGAGAGCGGGTCCGATCTCGCGGCGGCGGCGCTGCTCGAGCGCGGAGAACAGAAGGTCCCAGGGCTCGCCGCTGGCATCCCAGCGTTCGCCCGCGCGGCGCGCCATGCCCCAGTCGACGAGATCGTCGAGCGCCGCCTTTGCCGTGTCGCTATCGATATCAAGCGCCCGCGCCAGCTCCTGCCGCGACAGCGGCCCGCCCGAGAGATAGAGGAGCGCGTGGGCACGGCAGGTATCCGCCTCGATACCCCAGCGCGGCCCCATTTCACCGAAATGGTGGACGAAGCGAGCCATCGCCGGGGTGATCCGCGTGAGCTCCGGCCGTGCGCTGCGCGCGCTCATGGAGCACCTCCTGAGTTCGGCCGGCGAAGCCGGGCGACGAACGAGATGATGCTGCAGAAGAGCAGGGCGCCGATGATCGTCGGCACCATTGCAATGACGCATGCAAAGAAGATCGCAAGAAGCAGATACTCAAACGCCATCAGCAACTGCACCGGAGCAACATGAGCGAGGGAGTGCAGCAGCAGGGTCGTGAACCCGATGCCGACCAGGACCGAGAAGATCAACATCGCGACGACGGCAACGCCAACGAGGTCGGCTTGGTCGGCCCGCAGCGGCCGCATGCGCCATGACGCAATCGCGGTTGCGAGCCCTGCAATGCCGGCGATTGCGAGAACAAACGTCGAGCGAACGCCGGCCGATGTGCCGACGGGCATCGAAAGGAGGAGCGCGCTTGCCCCTGCCCAGAGCGCCGAGAAGGCGACGGCAGCGCGTTCAAGCGTCATCAGCCTGCGGATGATCGGGCTTCCCTTATGTCTGAAGCGATCGTTGACGGTGCAGAGGGCGGTGAGCGTCAGGTTCGTCATGGTTACCTCCATTTCAGTAACTTCTGTTTAAACAGAAAGAGCCGAGCAAAAAATTTAGGCGGCGTCGCTCTGCTTGCGGCCGATGAAGCGGCCGACCTTGGCGCCCATCTTCATCAGCGCCACCAGGGTGGATTTCGGCAGCCGGCTCACTTGCATGTACCAGTCGCTCAAGGTCTCGATGAAGGTCAGCATGCGCTCGATGCGCGCCTTGACCTCGGCGGGCGTCTCCTTGTCCTCGCTCGCGTCGAGCACGCATTGGCGCAGCATCGTGAGCGTCGGATCGATCTCGCGCCGCTTGCGCTCCTCGACGATGGTGAGCAGCAGCTCCCAGAGGTCCTTCTTGGCCTCGAAGTGATCGCGCCGGTCGCCCAGCATATGGGTGAGCGTTACCAGGCCCCAGCCCTGCAGCTCGTGGATGCTGGTGCTGACATTGGAGCGCGCCAGCGCGAGCGTGTCGGCGATCTCTTCCGCCGTCAGCGGCGATGGCGAGAGATAGAGCAGCGCGTGGATCTGCGCCACGGAGCGGTTGACGCCCCAGCGTGCCCCCATCTCGCCCCAGTGCAGGACGTAGCGCTCCATGATCGGCGTCAGGCGCATGTTGTCTCCAATTTCTGTACTGACAGAAATATCGGACAGAACGGGAGCGCTGTCAAGCCTCCCGGTTGAGAGGCCTCAGGCCAGCCCGGCCGCCTTCGCCAAGTCCTTGAGATTGGCCTCGGGCCTCGCGCCCATGTGGCTGATGATCTCGGCGGCGCAGAGGCTGCCGAGGCGGCCGCAGTCGCCGAGCGGGCGCCCCCGCGTCAGACCGTAGAGGAAGCCGCTCGCATAGAGGTCGCCGGCGCCGGTGGTGTCGACGACGCGCGACGCCATCTGCGGCGCGATCGCGACGTTCTCGCCCGGCGTCACCACCAGCGAGCCGGCGGCGCTCCGCGTCAGCACGGCGATCTCGCAATGGCCGCGCACCGCCTTCGCCGCGGTATCGAAGTCCTTGGTCTCGTAGAGCGAGCAGATCTCGATCTCGTTGGCGAAGAGGATGTCGACATGGTTCTTCACGAGATCGCGGAAGTCGGCGCGGTGACGCTCGACGCAGAAGGGATCGGAGAGCGAGAGGCTCACTTTGCGCCCGGCCGCATGGGCCATCTCCGCCGCCTGGCGCAGCGCCGCCTTGGCGCGCGGCGGATCGAAGAGATAGCCCTCGAGATAAGTAACGGAAGCGCCCGCGATGAGCTCGCGGTCGAGATCCTCGGGGCCGAGCTCGACGCAGGCGCCAAGGAAGGTGTTCATGGTGCGCTGGGCGTCCGGCGTCACCAGGATGAGGCAGCGCGCCGTCGCGGGCCCCTCGATCGCCGCCGGCAGCCGATAGGTCACGCCCGCCGAGGTGATGTCGTGGCGGAACACCTTGCCCGGCCCGTCGTCGCGCACCTTGCCGATGAAGCCGGCGCGGCCGCCCAGCGAGGCGACGCCCGCCATGGTATTCGCCACCGAGCCGCCGGAGATCTCGACGCCGGGCCCCATCTCGCCGTAAAGGAGCTCTGCTTCAGGGCCGTCCACCAGGCGCATGGTGCCCTTCACCAGGCTGTGCCTGCGCAGGAAGGCCTCATCGGCATGGGCGATCACGTCGAGCACTGCATTGCCGATGCCGACGACGTCGTGAGTGGCGTTCGCCATGGGAGCGACCTGTGGGGTTGAGCGGGGCGGCCGGAGTATAAGGGGCTTCGTCCCGGCGGCAAGCCCGCCTTCCGCGACTGCGAGATTTCCCCCGCATGACCTCGATCCCCGCACATTTCTGGACCGCGCTCCGCGATGCGCTGGCACCGGCGCAGCGCCGCGCGCTCCTCACCAGCGTCGTCGCCGCGTTCCTGATCTTCCTCGCGCTTCACGCGGCGGTTGCCTGGGGCATCGACGAGTTCCGGCCGGAGCGCTTTCCCTGGCTCAAATGGCCGCTGGAGATCCTCGGCAGCTTCGCGGTGCTGGGTCTCGCCTGGCTGCTGTTCCCGGCAGTCTCCACCACCATCCTGAGCTTCTACCTCGACGGGGTGCTGGACCGGCTGGAGCGCCAGCATTATCCGGCACTCGGCCCGGCGCTCCCAGTCCCGGTCTCGGCGGTGCTCCGCAGCGGGCTTCGACTCCTGATCCTGACGATAGCTCTCAACCTCCTGGCACTCCCCATTTATTTGGCGATTCCGGCAATAAATCTGGTTCTCTTTTACCTGCTCAACGGCTATCTTCTGAGCCGCGAATACTTCGACTTGGTGGCGCTTCGCCGACTCGATGGTGTCGCGGCACGGACGCTCTGGCGCGAGCGTCGGGGACGATGGCTCGTCGCCGGCATGGCGATCGCGGCGCTGCTCTCCCTGCCGATCGCCAACCTGGCGGCGCCGCTGGTGGCAGCGGCGCTCATGCTGCATCTGGTGACGGAGGCAGCGGGACTGGCCGCAGGGGGCGCGCTGGCCGAGCGGAAAACGCTTCAGCAGGGTGAGGGATGATGTTCCGCCGCAAGAAATCAGCCGAGGACGTTTCAGCGAACCTTCCCGACGACGACAGCGAGACGCTCGAGCTGCCGGTGAAGCCGGGCGCGCGCCCCGCCGCCGCCGCGGCGGGACCGATGCGGCCGCCGGTGATGCCGCCCCGACAGCAGCCGGAGGGGACCCGCGACGGCGCGCCGCGCAAGCTCGAGGCGCTGACGCTGCCGACCGCGCCGCCGGTCCCGGCGCCGATCACCGTCAAGCGCGAGGTCGATTCCCGCAAGCTCATCGTCGGCCGCGAGATCTCGCTCTCCGGCGAGATCACCTCCTGCGACCGGCTGGTGGTGGAAGGGAGCGTCGAGGCCAACCTCGCCAACTGCCGCGACATCGAGATCTCCGAGAGCGGCGTCTTCAAGGGCTCCGCCTCGATCGAGGACGCGGAGATCCGCGGCCGCTTCGAGGGCGTGCTGCATGTGCGCCGGCGCCTGCTGATCCGCGCCAGCGGCCGCGTCACCGGCACCGTGCGCTACGGCCAGGTGGAGATCGAGTGCGGCGGCCAGATTTCCGGCGACGTGCAGGCGCAGCCGACGCTGAACGAGCCGCCGGCAGCGGCGGAGGCGCGGGCGGCGATCGATGCGCCGAGCGAGAGCCATCTGGTCGAATAAGGGGGTCGCGCCGCGCGCGACGGGGGAAGGCGGCACCCGCCAGAAAGCGGCGGCCGCGAGAGGTGACGGACGATGGCGAGCCTCGGACCGAGAAGCGGTCGAGGAGCGACAAGGCGAGAGCTGCGCGGCCGAGCGGACGCGCTGCTGGCCGGCGTCGCGCTGCTGCTCGGCGCCTGCGCGGCGCCGTCGCCAACCCCGCAGGCTACCGCGCCGCTTCCGGTCCATGCGCCGGTCTCGCTCGCCGTCGCGACGGCGCCGCCGCCGATCACCGGCACGGAGTTCCGGGAGCTTGCGGGCTTCAGCGAGCGAGAGCTGCGCCACCGCCTCGGGCCGCCCGACCTCCGTCGCCACGAAACGCCGGCGGAGATCTGGCAGTACCGCAGCGCCGACTGCGCCCTCGATCTCTTCCTCTACCG
>DATJOK010000264.1:0-6767 GCA_035507155.1 Allostellaceae bacterium | reverse complement strand
TCGCGCTGGCTTGCGGAGGCGATGGGGGAGCTCTCGGCGCGGGAGCGGGCGATCATCCGGGAGCGGCGGCTGCGCGAGGAAGGCGCCACGCTGGAGGAGCTCGGCCGCACCCTCGGCGTCTCCAAGGAGCGCGTGCGGCAGCTCGAGCATCGCGCCCTCACCAAGCTGCGCCAGGCGATGTGCCGCCGCGCCGAGCAGGCCGAGGATCTCTTCGGCGAGATCTGCTGAATTCCGCGCGCTCGGCGCGCGTTCCCGACGCGGGCGCGGGTCGCCTGACGCGCTCGCTTTCTTCATTCCTCTCCCGTTGCACACGCGCTGTCACTGACCCAAACTCGCCTCGGCTGGGGGCGATTCTTGGGACAGCGCGCGCGGATCATCTTCGTTGCGGTTCTGCTGACGGCGCAGGCGGCGCTCGCCTTCGCCGACACCACGCTGCGGCTGCCGGTGGCGCTCGAGCCCGGCGGCAGCGCGACGGTCGCCTCGGTGATCGATGGCGATAGCCTCACGCTCGCCGACGGCCGCACCGTGCGCCTGGTCGGCATCCAGGCACCGAAGCTGCCCAAGGGCCGCCCGAATTTCCAGACATGGCCGCTGGCGGAGAAGGCGCAGGCGGCGCTCCGGGAGTTGCTCGCGGGCCAGCGGGTCACTCTCGCCTTCGGCGGCGCGCGGCAGGATCGCTATGGCCGCGTCCTCGCCCATCTCGCGCGCGCCGATGACGGGCTCTGGATCGAAGGCGCGCTGCTGCAGCAGGGCCTCGCCCGCGTCTACACCTTTCCCGACAATCGTGCGGCGGCGCCGGCGATGTACGCGCTCGAGGCAGAGGCGCGCGCCGCGCACCGCGGCATCTGGGCCGATCCCTTCTACGCCATCCTCGCGCCGGAGCAGGCGCTCGAGCATATCGACGGCTTCGAGATCGTCGAGGGCCGCATCGTGGAGGCGGCGCGGGTCTCGAGCGGCGTCTATCTCAATTTCGGCGCCGACTGGCGCACCGCCTTCACCCTCCATCTGCGCAGCGACGCGCTGAAGCTGTTCCGCGCCGAAGGCGTCGATCCGCTGGCGCTCAAGGGTGCGCGGGTGCGGGTGCGCGGCTACATCCGCCGCGACCACGAGCGCGCGGTCATCGACATCAGCCATCCCGAGGAGATCGAGCGGCTCTGAGCGCGCCGCCGGAAGTCAGCCATGCGGTCCCGGGGCTTTCCCCCCGCCGCCGCGCCCGATAGGGTGCGCCCCGCCCATGGACCCGACCCTGCTCTACTGCATCGCAGCACTTTTCGCCGGCGGCCTGTTCAAGGGCGTCGCCGGGCTGGGCCTGCCCCTGGTGGGGTTGCCGCTGCTCACCGCCGCCATCAGCCTCAAATCCGCGGTCAGCGTGCTGGTGCTGCCGCTCATCTTCTCGAACCTGTTCCAGAGCTTCGAGGGCGGGCTGTTCTGGCCGGTGCTGCGGCGCTTCTGGCCGATCTACGTCACGCTCTTTCTCTCCATCGCCGTCAGCACGCGGGCGCTCGTCATCGTGCCCGAGCACTATCTCTTCGGCGTCATCGGCGTCGGCCTCATCCTGTTCCCGACCGTGGCGCATCTGCGGCCGCATGTCCGGCTGCAGCCGGCGCAGGAGAGATGGCTGGCGCCGCTTGCGGGCGCCTTTGCCGGCGTCATCGGCGGCATCTCCAGCTACTACGGGCCGCCGCTGATGCTCTACGTCATGTGGCTCCGCCTGCCGAAGGAGGTTTTCGTGGTGGCGGTGTCGCAGATGTTCAGCGTCGGGGCGGTGGGCTTGGCGCTGGGATTGCTGCTGTTCGGCGTCAGCACGCCGGGCGAGCTCGGGATCTCGGCGCTCGCCTGCGCGCCGGTCTTCCTCGGCCTGCTGCTGGGGCAGCGGGTGCGGCTCCGGATGAGCGAGCGGCGCTTCTCGCTCCTCATCCTCGTCACCTACGTGGCGAGCGGCCTCACCTTCCTGGTGCGGGTCATCTGAGCGGCGCAGCTATTCCGGCGCCTTGAGCCGGTAGCCGACGCCGGTCTCGGTCAGGATATAGCGCGGCTGCGTCGGCTGTTCCTCCAGCTTCTCGCGCAAGGTCCGGACATACACCCGAAGGTACTGGACGTCCTCGGTATGCGCCGGGCCCCACACCTCGCGCAGCAGGAACTGGTGCGTCAGCACCTTGCCCGCGTGCATCACCAGCACGCGCAGCAGGTCGTATTCCTTGGCGGAGAGCTTCACGTCCTTGCCGGCGAGCGTCACCACCCGCCGCACCAGATCGACCGCGAGGTCGCCGGAACGGAAGACCGGCGCCTCGCCCTGCTGCTGCAGCCGGTGGCGGAGCGCGGTGCGGATGCGCGCGACGAGCTCGCTCATGCCGAAGGGCTTGGTGACGTAGTCGTCGGCGCCGAGATCGAGAGCCGCCACCTTGCCCTTCTCGTCGCTCCGGACCGAGAGGACGATCACCGGCACCAGGGATTGGCGGCGCAGCTCCTGCAGCACCTCGGTGCCGTCCTTGTCGGGAAGGCCGAGATCGAGGATGACCAGATCGGGCTTCTCGCGCGCCGCCCGCTCGACGGCGGCGGCGCCGGTCTCCGCCTCGACGATCTCATAGCCCTCGGCGCCGAGGCCGGCCCTGAGGAAGCGACGGATCGCCGCCTCGTCGTCCACCACCAGGATGCGCGGACGTTTGCTCATGGCGCGGCGATCGCCTCGGCCGGCTCGACCGGCAGCTCGATGGTGAAGCGGGCGCCGGAGCGGTCGGCGCGGTTGGCGGCGAAGATGCGGCCGCCCATCCCCTCGACGAAGCCGCGGCAGATCGCAAGGCCGAGGCCGGTGCCGGCGGTCTTGCTGTCGCCGGCCCGCGCGCGGTGGAACTTGTCGAAGATGCGCTCGAGCTCCTCGGCGGGAATCCCCGGCCCCTCATCGCTCACCTCGATCGCGATGCGGCCGTCGGCAAGCCGCGCGCCGAGGACGATCGTGGTGCCCCGGGGCGCGTATTTCGCGGCGTTGTCGAGGAGATTGAACAGCACCTGCTCGAAGAGGGAGACGTCGACGTCCACCATCGGCAGGTCCGGCGCGAGCTCGACCTCGACCCGGTGTCGCGCCAGCAGCCGGCCGGCGCGGCGGAGCGCGGTCTCCACCAGCTCGGCGAGATCGACGCGCTCGCGGCGGAACTGCAGAGTGCCGGATTCGAGCCGGGTGATGTCCAGAAGGTTGCCGACGAAGCGGTTGAGCCGCTCCGCCTCGTCCTGGATCGTCGCCATCAGCTCATCGCGGGCTGGAGGCCCGCCGCCCATGCCGCGCAGCGCCGTGATCGAGCCCAGGATCGAGGCGAGCGGCGTGCGCAGGTCGTGCGAGATCGAGGAGAGCAGGGTGGAGCGCAGGCGCTCGGTCTCCGCCATCACCCGCGCCTCGTCGATGTCGTCGGCGAGCCGGACGCGCTCGATCGCCACCGCCGCCTGGTCGGTGAGCGCGTCGAGGAGCCGCCGCTCGTCGGGCGTCAGCAGCGGACCCGGCCGGTCGCGGTCGATGCCGATGACGCCGACGGCGCCGCGCTCGGTCCGCATGGGGAGGAAGAGGCGCTTGGCGCCGGGCAGTGTGTCGGCGCCGCGGCCGGCCGGGCGATTGTGGTCCCAGGCCCATTTGGCGGCGGCGATATCGGACTGGTCGATCTCATCCTCCGGCGGATATCCCGCGCGCACGACGATCTCCGACCCCTCCGGCAGCAGGGTCACCACGCGGACCTTCAGCATCGAGGCGATCTGGTAGCAGGTGGCCCAGAGCAGATCCTCGAGATCGCCGACGGCGGCGAGCTTGCGGCTGAAGGCGTAGAGCTCGGCGGTGGCCTTGGCGCGGCCCTGGGCGGTCACCACCTGGCTCCGCGTGCGGGCGGTGAGGTTGCTGGTGAGCACTGCGACGATGCCGAAGAAGAGTAGCGCCACCACGTTGGCGGGGTCGGCGATGGTGAAGGTATAGACCGGCGGCAGGAAAAAGAAGTTGTAGGCCAGCACCGAGAGCAGCGTCGCATAGAGCGACGGCAGCAGGCCGTAGGCGATGGCGCTGAACAGCACCGCCGACAGGAACACCATGGAGATATTGGGAACCGAGATGACGCGGTCGATGCCGAGGGCGATGCCGAGTGCCGCCGCCACGGTGAGGGTGCTGACCAGGTAGGGCAGGGGATCGAAGGCCGGACCGTCCTGGCGCGTCTCGATGGTCTTCTCGGGGACCGGCTCGCCCTCGCTGGAGACGATCTGCACGCCGACCTTGCCGGAGCGCCGCATCAGCTCCCAGGAAACCGAGCCGTGCAGCAGCTCGAACCAGCGCGAGCGCTGCGACTTGCCAATCAGGATCTGCGTCACGTTGTTGGCCTGGGCGTAGGCGAGCACGTCCTTGGCGATGTCGCCGCCGGGAATGGTGATGGTCTCGGCTCCGAGCTGCTGGGCGAGCCGCAGCGTGTCGGCGACCCGGTCGCGCTCCACCTCGGTCAGGCGGTGATGCCGCCCGCTCTCCACGTAAAGCGCGGTCCAGGGCGCTTTCAGCTGGTCGGCGAGGCGACGGCCCTGGCGCACCACCTGGGCCGAGAGCGGGCTCTCGTTGATGCAGACCAGCAGGCGCTCGCTCACCGGCCAGGGGCCGGCGATGGCGTGCGCCTGCATGTAGCTCAGCATCTGCTCGTCGACGCGCTGCGCGGTGCGGCGCAGCGCCAGCTCGCGGAGCGCCGCCAGGTTGCCGGGCTTGAAATAGTGGCGGAGCGCGCGCTGCGCCTGGTCCTTGACGTAGACCTTGCCCTCGTGGAGGCGCTGGATCAGGTCGGCGGGCGTCAGGTCCACCACCTCGATCTCGTCGGCGCGGTCGACGATGCCATCGGGCACCGTCTCGCGCACGCGGATGCGGGTGATCTGCGCCACCACGTCGTTGAGGCTCTCGACGTGCTGGATGTTGAGGGTGGAGTAGACGTCGATGCCGGCGGCGAGCAGCTCCTCGACGTCGAGGTAGCGCTTCGGATGCCGGCTGCCGGGCGCGTTGGAGTGGGCGAGCTCGTCCACCAGCACCAGCTGCGGCCGCCGATGCAGGATGGCGTCGATGTCCATCTCCTCGATCACCTGGCCGCGATAGTCGACGCGCCGGCGCGGGATCATCTCGAAGCCGCGCACCAGCTGCTCGGTCTCGACCCGGCCGTGGGTCTCCACCACGCCGATCACCACGTCGGTGCCCTCGCGCCGGCGCGCGGCCGCCGCCTGCAGCATCTCGTAGGTCTTGCCGACGCCCGGTGCCGCGCCGAGGAAGATCTTGAGCTTGCCCCGGCGCTCCGCCTCCGCCTCGGCAAGCAGCGCCTCCGGCGAGGGCCGCTGCTCGCTCCGCGTCTGCTCCGGCATCGTCATGGGGCTAGCCCTTCAGGCCTTTCATGCGGGCCTGATGTACCATGCCGACGCCGCGGCGGCTATTTGAGGGCGTCGAGGGCGAGGTTGAGCTGCAGCACGTTGACGTGCGGCTCGCCGAGGATGCCGAGGGTGCGGCCCTCGATGTGATCGGCGACGAGCTGGCGCACCTTGTCCGCCGGCAGGCTGCGGGCCTTCGCCACCCGGTCCACCTGGAAATAGGCGCCGGCAGGGGTGATGTCGGGATCGAGGCCGCTCGCCGAGGTGGTGACGAGATCGACCGGGATCTTGCCCTGGCCGTCCGCCGCGAGCTTGCCGGCGTCGTCCTTCATCCGATCAATGAGCGCCTGGGCGGTCGGGCCGGTGTTGGAGCCGCTGGAGTTGTCGGCCGCATAGGGTACCGAGATCGTCTTGGTCGGATCCTTCGGATCGGGCTCGGTGGTCGCCGAGGGACGGCCGTGGAAATACTTCGCGTCCTCGAAGTTCTGGCCGATGAGCTCGGAGCCCACCACCTTGCCGCCCTTCTCGATCAGGCTGCCATTCGCCTGGTAGGGGAACAGGACCTGGGCGATCCCGGTCATGCCGAGGGGGTAGATGAGGCCGGTGATGACCGTCATCAGGACGATCATCACGATGGCGGGACGGATCTGCTTCAACATGACACGAACTCCTTAGGCGAGGCCGATCGCAGTGACGATGAGATCGATCGCCTTGATGCCGATGAAGGGCACGACGATGCCGCCGAGGCCGTAGATCAACAGGTTGCGGCGGAGGATGCTGGCCGCGCCGGCGGGCCGGTAGGTCACGCCGCGCAGCGACAGCGGGATGAGGGCGATGATGATGAGGGCGTTGAAGATGATCGCCGAGAGGATCGCGCTCTGCGGCGTCTTCAGCCCCATGATGTTGAGGACGCCGAGCTGCGGATAGAAGGCGACGAACATCGCCGGGATGATGGCGAAATACTTCGCCACGTCGTTGGCGATCGAGAAGGTGGTGAGTGCGCCGCGGGTCATCAGCAGCTGCTTGCCGATGGCGACGATCTCGATGAGCTTGGTGGGATCGCTGTCGAGGTCCACCATGTTGCCGGCCTCGCGGGCGGCCATGGTGCCGGTGTTCATGGCGACGCCGACATCCGCCTGCGCCAGAGCGGGCGCGTCGTTGGTGCCGTCGCCGCACATGGCGACCAGCTTGCCCTTGCCCTGCTCGTCGCGGATGAGCTTCAGCTTGTCCTCGGGCTTGGCCTGCGAGAGGAAATCGTCGACGCCCGATTCCGCTGCGATCGCCGCCGCGGTCAGCGGATTATCGCCAGTGATCATCACCGTGCGGATGCCCATCTGGCGCAGTTCAGCGAAACGCTCGCGGATCCCGCCCTTGACGATGTCCTTCAGGTGGATGACACCGAGGATGCG
>DATJOK010000263.1:0-9290 GCA_035507155.1 Allostellaceae bacterium | reverse complement strand
GGAACAGGCGTTCAGCCGCCGCGACGACCGTCTGCCGCGACCCACCACGCCGAGTCTTCGCGACCGCTTCCGCTGGCTCACCGCGATCTTGCATACGAGATCCTACTTGCACTTATTAGTGCAAATAAATATACTGCACAGTGCAGTGCATCGCAAGGGCTGGATGCGCTGGACCTGCCGCCATGCCGATCCGGCCCGCCAGACCGAACCCGTCATCTCCCCTCGCGGAAGGCAGTGCCCCATGCCCAGGCTTCAGATTCTAACGGCCGCCCTCATCGCCGCCTCCCTCACGAGCTGCGACAGGAAACCGCCCCCGGCGGCCCTGGTCCGGCCGGTGCGGACCGTGACGGTCGGGCGCGGCGCGGAGGGCGAGATCCTGTCGTTGACAGGCCAGATTCGCGCCAAGGACCAGGTCAGCCTCGCCTTCCGGCTGGACGGCCGCATGATGAAGCGGCCGGTGAATGTCGGCGACATCCTTAAGCCCGGCGAAATCGTGGCCGAGCTCGATCCGCAGAACCAGCTGAACGCGCTGCGCACGGCGCAAGGAAATCTTGCCACGGCCGAGGCCGCGATGACGCAGGCCCGCCTGGCCTTCGGGCGGCAGCAGCAACTCTTGCCGGCCGGCTGGACGTCGCGCGCGAAATACGATGAGGCCCAGCAATTGCTCGTCGGTGCCGCGGCCCAGGTTTATGGCACGCGGGCCCAGGTGAGCAGTGCGGAAGACCAGTTGAGCTACACGGCCCTCACCGCCGATGCGCCTGGCGTCGTGACCGCGACCGGGGCCGAGCCGGGCGAGGTGGTGCGCGCGGGACAGACGATTGTAAACGTTGCGCGCCAGGGTGGGCGGGACGCGGTGTTCGACGTGTCCGAACAGCTCATGCGCACGGCGCCGCGCGACCCGGTGGTGCAGATCGTTCTGACCAACGACCCGTCCGTGCGGGCAATCGGCCGCGTGCGAGAGGTTTCGCCGCAGGCGGATTCCGCCACGAGAACGTTCCAGGTCAAGGTTGGCATCATCGATCCGCCGCCGGCGATGCAACTGGGGTCCACCGTCACCGGCAGCATCAAGCTGGCTGCGCCCGCCGGCTTCCCGATTCCGCCGAGCGCGCTCACCGAGGCCGACGGCCGCCCGGCCGTGTGGGTGGTCGATGCCAGGAGCCAGACAGTTTCACTGCGCGGCGTCGAAGTCGCGCGATACGATCCGGACGACGTCGTCGTTTCGCAAGGGCTGGAACCTGGCGAAATCGTCGTGACCGCGGGCGCGCAGACATTGCACCCGGCCCAGAAAATCCGCCTGCTGGGAGCGGCATCATGACGGGCTTCAATCTCTCCGAATGGGCGCTCTGCCACCGTTCGCTGGTCGCCTATCTCATGCTGGTCATCGCCGTCGCGGGCGTCTGGTCCTACCTCCGGCTCGGCCGGAGCGAGGACCCGGACTTCACCGTGAAAACCATGGTCGTGCAGGCCTCCTGGCCGGGCGCCACTCTCGCTGACACGCTCGAGCAGGTCACCGACCGCATTGAAAGCAAGCTGCAGGAGACGCCGAACCTCGATTACCTGAAGAGCTACACGAGCGCTGGCCGGACGACGATCTTCGTCAGCTTGAAGGATGCCACGCGCCCGTCCCAGGTGCCGGACATCTGGTACCAGGTGCGCAAGAAAGTGGGCGACATCCGCGCCACGCTGCCGCAGGGAATTGTTGGCCCCACCTTCAACGACGAGTTCGGTGATACCTACGGCATCGTCTACGGCTTCACCGCGGATGGCTTCACCCATCGGGAACTGAGGGACTATGTGGACGGTGTCCGCAAGCAGCTCCTGCAGGTGCCCGATATCTCGAAGATCGATGTCCTCGGCGCCCAGGACGAGCGCGTCTACGTGGAGTTCTCGACCGAGCGGCTCTCAGGTCTCGGCATCGACCGTTCCGCGCTGATCTCCGCGCTGGCGGCTCAGAACGCCGTCACGCCCGCCGGCGTGGTGCAGACCGCGGATGAGAAGATCCTCGTCCGCGTCTCCGGCGCGTTCCGTTCCGAGCAGGACATCCTGGCCGTCAACTTCGTCGCGAACGGCCGGATCATCCGCCTCGGCGACATCGCTCGCGTGACGCGCGGCCCGGCGGATCCCGCGCAGCCGATATTCCGGGTCAACGGGCGGGAGGGCATCGGGCTTGCCATCGCCATGCGCAAGGGTGGCGACGTCCTGGCCCTCGGACGCAACATCGCGCGGGCCATGAAGGAGATCACGGCGAAGCTGCCCGTCGGCATCGAACCGGCGCTCATCGCCGATCAACCGGTCACCGTCGAGCACGCGGTCGACGATTTCATGGAAGCCCTGTGGGAGGCCGTCGGCATCGTTCTCGCGGTGAGCCTGGTCAGCCTCGGCATGCGGGCGGGCGCCGTGGTGGCCCTCGCGATCCCGCTCGTGCTCGCCGCCGTGTTCGTGGCGATGGAGGTGTTCGGGATCGACCTGCAGCGGATCTCGCTCGGCGCCCTCATCATCGCGCTCGGCTTGCTCGTCGATGACGCCATGATCACGGTCGAGACCATGGTCACGCGACTGGAGCACGGCGACGACAAGGAGCACGCCGCCACTTTCGCCTATACCTCGACCGCGTTTCCGATGCTGACCGGGACGCTGGTCACCGTCGCGGGCTTCGTCCCCATCGGTTTCGCGCACAGCGCCGCGGGCGAGTACACCTTCTCGATTTTCGCCGTGGTCGCCATCGCGCTGACCGCCTCCTGGGTCGTCGCGGTCCTCTTTGCCCCCTTGCTCGGCGTCTGGCTGCTGAAGAAGCCGAGGGCGGTTCACTCGCAGGAGCCCGGGCCGATCATGCGCATGTTCCGCCGCTTCCTCGCGTTGGCGATGCGGGCACGGTGGGTCACGATCCTCGTTACGCTCGGCCTGTTCGCGGCCGCTCTCTGCGGGATGCGCCTGGTCCCGCAGCAGTTCTTCCCGTCATCCGACCGGCCGGAGCTGCTGGTGGACCTGCAGCTGCCCGAGAACGCGTCGATCTACGCGACGCAAATGGTCTCGGCAGCGGTGGACAAGCTGCTGAACGGCGATCCGGACGTGGATCACTGGAGCACCGATGTCGGCGAGGGTGCCGTCCGCTTCTATCTGCCCCTCAACGTCCAGCTCCCCAACGACTTCTTCGCCCAGCTCGTGGTCGTCACCAAGGGAATAGCGCAGCGCGAGCGGGTGAAAGCGAAGCTGGAGCAGGCGCTGGCCACCGAGTTCCCGAGCGTCGTCGGCCGCGTCTATCCGCTGGAGCTCGGCCCCCCGGTCGGATGGCCGCTCCAATATCGGGTGAGCGGACCGGAGCCGGATCAGGTGCGCGCGATCGCGTTCAAGGTCGCCGAGGACCTGGGATCTACCCCCGGCGCCTCGAACGTCAACTACAACTGGATGGAGCCGGGGCGCACGGTCCGGATCCGGGTCGACCAGGACCAAGCCCGGCTTCTGGGCCTGAGCTCGCAAGAGCTCGCCCAGGCTGTGAACAGGGTGGTGTCCGGCATCACGGCCACCCAGATGCGCAGCGGAATCTATCTCGTCGACGTGCTGGTCCGAGCCTCCGATGAGCAGCGCATGTCGCTGTCGACGATCCGGACGCTAGAGGTGCCCTTGTCGAATGGGCGGACGGTTCCCCTGAGCCAGATCGCATCGGTCGATTACGGCCAGGAATACCCCATCGTCTGGCGCCGGGACCGGCGGCCGACGGTGACGGTGCAGGCTGACGTTGTGCCCGGCGTGCAGGCGGCCACGGTCGTCCAGACGCTGGCGCCGAAGATCGCGGCGCTGAACGCCGGCCTGCCGAGCGGCTACCGCATCGAGGTCGGCGGAACGGTCGAGGAGAGCAGCAAGGCTCAGGCCTCGGTCGCCGCCGTGCTGCCCTTGATGCTGGTCCTGACGCTCACGGTGCTGATGATCCAGCTCCAAGGCTTCAGCCGCCTCTTCCTGGTGCTTAGCGTGGCCCCTCTGGGCCTGATCGGGGTCGTCGCGGCCCTCCTGCTCGCGGACAAGCCCCTCGGCTTCGTGGCGCTTCTCGGGGTGCTCGCCCTCACCGGCATGATCGCCCGCAACTCGGTGATCCTGATCGACCAGATCGAGACGGAGAAGGCGCATGGCCGCCACCCCTGGGACGCGGTCGTCGAGGCGGCGACGCACCGCTTCCGCCCGATCCTGCTCACCGCCGCCGCCGCAATCCTCGGCATGATCCCGATCGCGCCGACTATCTTCTGGGGGCCGATGGCCTACGCGATCATGGGCGGCCTCGCGGTCGCGACGCTTCTGACCCTTGTCTTCCTTCCGGCGCTCTACGTGACGTGGTTCCGGATCAGGCAACCCGGTCCGCAGGCGCTCGCCGAAGGGCTGGACGCGCCGGAACCGAGTGCGGAGTGCGACAATCTCGGGAGGGCGACATGAACATCGATCCCGCGCTGCTGAGCCCGGTCTCCGCGCTCCTGGGAGCCCTCATCGGTGGCTTGACGTCGCTCATCGCCGCTGTCTACACGCAACGCCGCCAGGACCGCCTTCAGCGCATCGCCCTCGAGGTGTCGAAACGCGAGACGGTCTATTCCGACTTCGTGATCCACGCGTCGAACCTTCTTCTGCATGCCTACACACACAACGAGGTTGTTCTGACCGGCGACGAGCAGCGTCTGGTGGGGCTCATCAACCGAATGAGGTTCTTTGCCCGGCCCGCAGTTATCGGCGCGGCGGAGGCGGCGTTCAGGGCGATCGTCGAGATCTCCCTGAAGCCGGGCGTCGAACTCCGGCAGCTCGCGACGGAGGCATTGTCCAAGGGCCTCGATCCCGATCCGCTGCTGGAATTCAGCCGGGTCTGCAGGGCGGATCTCGATGACGTCCGCCGCACCTTGGCGTGACACGACCGACTGGGAACGACAGGAGTTTTGTCATGCGCGACGATGTTAAACTCGGCAGCCGTCAAGCCAGATCGATGCCTCATCGACCGAACGGTCGCCCGCCGTTCGAATGCGTCGCCTTGCTGCTGCAGGGTGGCGGGGCACTCGGCTCATATCAGGCCGGAGTCTATGAAGCCCTTGCCGAGGCGAATCTGCATCCGGATTGGGTCGCGGGTATTTCGATCGGCGCCATCAACTCGGCACTGATCGCCGGGAATGCGCCGGAGGTCCGCGTCGCCAGGTTGCGGACCTTTTGGGAGGAAGTGACCTCGAACCCGATGCTCGACTGGTCGAGTGGCCTTGAAGCCTTGGCGCCGCGCGGATACTTCGCCCGTAAGCTTTTCAACCAGATGAGCGCGGGCTCCGCCCTCGTCAACGGCGCCGCGGGCTTCTTCCAGGTGCGGCAGCCAGTCGCCTGGATGCATCCGGACGGTGCGCTCGAGGCGACCAGCTTCTACGAGACGAAGCTACTCAGGAGCACGCTCGAACGCCTTGTCGACTTCGATCGAATCAATGCGGGCGACACCCGCTTCAGCGTCGGGGCCGTCAACGTGCGGACCGGCAACTTCGTCTATTTCGATACCGCGACACACACGATCCGTCCCGAGCACGTCATGGCGAGCGGCTCTTTGCCGCCCGGCTTTCCCGCCGTCG
Source organism: Allostellaceae bacterium (assembly GCA_035507155.1). Lineage (GTDB taxonomy): Bacteria > Pseudomonadota > Alphaproteobacteria > ATCC43930 > CGMCC-115725 > DASZHJ01. The sequence continues at coordinate 3,714 of DATJOK010000263.1, read as the reverse complement.
AGATCGAGGGCGAATACTATTGGGATGGCGGCTTGATCTCGAACACGCCCCTGCAATGGGTGGTCGAGTACGGACCGCGGCAGGACACACTCGCCTTCCAGGTCGATCTCTGGAGCGCCAGCGGCGAGTTCCCCGGCAACCTGGCCGAGGTCGCGATGCGCCAGAAGGAGATTCAGTATTCGAGCCGCACTCGCGCCATGACAGACCAATTCAGGGAGATACAGGGTCTGCGCTCTGCGCTTGCGCGACTGCTGGAACGACTGCCGCGAGACATGCGCGACAGCGAGGATGCCAGGTTGCTGAGCAAGGCTGCCGACCACAAGGTCTACAGCATCGTGCAGCTGATCTATCGCTCACAGCAATACGAAGGCCATTCCAAGGACTACGAGTTCTCCCGGCTCTCAATGGAGGAGCATTGGCGCGCGGGGTACCACGACGCGCTGCGCAGCTTGCGCCATCCGGAGGTTTTGGAGCGCCCGACGAATAAGCAGGGCTTCCTCGCTTTCGACTTGGCCAGGGACGGGCGCGAGTAGACGGAGGTTCCGAAGCCGGGATCCGCAAGCGTGCCTTGACCATGCTGCTGACCGGGCCCGCCTCTACCGGCCCTGCCGGCTCGTCAACCGCGAGCGCCTCATCATCGCCTATCGGACGGACCCGGAGAAACCGCGCTGTCGAGCCGCCGCCCCTTGAGATAGACAGCTCGATCGTCATATACGAGTTCGTCCGGATGCCGGACTCGGCCGGTTTCGGCGATTGCACCGAAGGCGGCCGGGTCATTCCGGTCTCGCTCCGGGGCTAGTGAGGGAGCCATTCGCATTGCCGGCATCCTCGAACTGGGACGCCAGCTTCGACAGATTTCTTTGCCGGCTGGCCGGACAATGGCACCATGATCTCGGCGGCGGAGTGACGGAGACCCCATGGCAGTGACCACCAGCGACCAGGCGCTCGATCCCATCACCGTGGAGGTGGTGCGGCACAAGCTCGATGGCATCGCCAACGAGATGCAGTCGACGCTGCTCCGCAGCTCCTTCTCGCCGATCGTGAAGGAGGGGCTCGACGCGTCGGCGAGCCTCTTCACTCCCGACGGCACCACGCTGGCGCAGTCCTGCTCGATCCCGATCCATCTCGCGACCTTGATCCCGGCGGTGGCGGAAGTGCTGAAGTCCTATCCCGTCGACACCATGCGGGAGGGCGACACCTTCATCCTGAACGACCCCTATGCGGGCGGGACGCATCTTCCCGACATCGCCGTCATCATGCCGATCTTCCACCGCGGCAAGATGATCGCGCTCTCCGGCGCCATGACCCATCACCAGGACATGGGCGGCATGGCGGCGGGCTCGGTGCCGACCAACGCCACCGAGATCTACCAGGAAGGGCTCCGCATCCCGCCGCTGAAGCTGCGCGAGGCCGGCGTCTTCAACGAGACTTTGGTCAAGATGCTGCGGCAGAACGTGCGCATCCCCGACACGGTCATGGGCGATCTCAATGCCCAGGTCGCCGCCTGCACGGTGGCGGCGCGGCGCCTCGGCGAGGTGGCGGAGCGCTATGGCCACAACCAGATGACGGCGATCTTCGACGAGCTGCTGCTGCGCTCGGAGACGATGACGCGCCAGGCGCTGCGCGCCATTCCCGAGGGCGTCTATCGCTGCGTCGACTATCTCGACAACGACGGCATCGAGCTCGATAAGCCGATCCGCATCGAGGTCGCCGCCACCGTCAAGGACGGCACCATCACCTTCGATTTCGAGGGCACGAGCCCGCAGGTCAGGGGCCCTCTCAACTGCGTGCCCTCGGGCTCCCTGGCGGCGGCCTGCTTTGCCGTCCGCGCGCTCACCGATCCGCGCATCCCCACCAATGGCGGCTGCTTCCGGCCGGTGGCGCTGAAGCTGCCGAAAGGCACCATCGTCAATCCCGAGGAGCCGGCGCCGGTCAACGCGCGCACCTCCACCATCAAGCGCATCACCACCTGCATGATCGGCGCGCTGGCGCCGGTGCTGCCGGGGAAGGTGCCGGCGTCGTCTGCCGGCGAGCTGCTGGTGATGGCGTTCGGCGGCCGCAAGGCGAACGGCGAGCGCTACGTGGTGGGCGAGCTGGTGGCCGGCGGCAGCGGCGCCAGCCTCGGCCATGACGGCGTCGACGTGATCGAGACCGACGCCACCAACTGCATGAACCTGCCGGCGGAGGCGATGGAGATGGAGGCGCCGATCCGCCTCACCCGCGTCTCGCTGCGCCCGGATTCCGGCGGCGCGGGCGCCTTCCGCGGCGGCCTCGGCGTGGTGCGCGAGTACGAGGTGCTGGAGGGCGAGGTCAGCTTCTCGCACCGCGGCGAGCGGCATTTCAGCGCCGCGCCCGGCCTTGCCGGCGGCGGCGAGGGTGCGCGGGCGCGCTCGGTGATCCATCGCGCTGACGGCAGCGAGGAGGAGATCCCCTCGAAGATCGTCACCACGCTCCGGAAAGGCGACCGGCTGGTGGTGGAGACGGCGGGCGGCGGCGGCTACGGCGATCCGCAGGCGCGCGACCCGGCCGAGGTGGCGGCGGATATCCGCAACGGCAAGGTGAGCGCCGGGCAGTCGCGTGCCCTCTATGGCGGCGAGGGTCGCCGCTCCTGATGCGTTCTTCCTGGCAGCTCTTGGGTCGAGCGAGATCGGTCGTGCAGGCAGACTGTTGCTGCTCCCAGGACTCGTCATGCGCGCGCTTGACCCGCGCATCCACGTCTTGAGGCCGGGCGCGGTGCTGCGTGGATGGCCGGCTCAAGCCCGGCCATGACGACTTCTGGTGTTCGAATCCACCACGCTGACTTGGTCTCGTGGCAAGGAAACCGCCGCCGCACAGTCCTGCGTCGCCAACGGTGACGTCGCGATTGACGCCGCTCTACCTGACGGTGGCCATCCTCTCCTGGGGCGGCAATTGGATCCTGATGAAGCTGATCGTGGGCGATCTGCCGGCGATCGCCTTCACGCTGATCCGGGTGGCGGGCGCCGCGGCGGTGGTCGTGGCGTTGCTGGTCGCGACAAGGCGGCCGCTGCTGCCGCTGCGAGCGGAGCGCCTGCCGTTGGCGGGGATCGGCCTGCTGCAGGTGGCGGCGCTGCTCAGCCTTGGGATCCTGGGCCTGCACTATGTGCAGACCGGCCGCGCGGTGGTGCTCACCTACACCATGCAGATCTGGGCGATCCCGCTCGAGCGCTGGCTGGTGGGGCAGCGCCTCTCCCGCGTGAAGCTGGCGGGCGCAGGGGTCAGCCTCGCCGGCCTCCTTCTCTACATGGAGCCGGGCATGATCGACTGGCACGATCCCGGCACGCTCATCGGCAATGGGATCCTGCTCTCGGGCGCGGTGGTTTGGGCGCTGGGCGCCGTCCTCTACCGGCGGCGCGCCTGGCATTCCGACGTCTGGACGCAGACGGCATGGCAGCTGCTGGTCAGCGTTCCGCCGCTCTGCCTCGGCGCGCTCGTCGGCTGGGACCGTCCGATCGTCTGGAGCGCCAAGCTGCTGGCGGTCTTCGTGGTGAACTGGACGGTGCCGACCGCGCTCGCCTACTGGTGCTGGGCGCGGGTGCTGGCGGTGATGCCGGCGGCGACCGCGGGACAGTGGCTGCTGCTGACGCCGGTCTTCGCCTATGTCGCCAGCGTCTTCATCTTCGGCGATCCCGTGACGCTGCCGATCCTCGCCAGCATCGCCCTCATCCTGGCCGGGCTGCTGCTGACGGTGCGGGC
>DATJOK010000262.1:0-18751 GCA_035507155.1 Allostellaceae bacterium | reverse complement strand
CGGTCCCGCAGAAGCGATCTCAGAGAGAATTTCTTGCGCACCGTTTCCTGCCTCCTGGGTCTTCCCCCGCCGCGCATCTCCAACGACTTTGCGGGAAGAAGCCGCCCCGATCATGCTGCGAGGCGCCTTAAAAGCAAATGTAATCGCAGACGATTCCGGGGGTTATTCTTCAGCCTTTAAATAAAAACCGAAGATAACATTCCGCTAACCAATGAAGGCACGCCGGCATGTTTCGGCCGCAACACGATCGCGATGGCGTACGCGGGGCGCGGACGACCTGCATTGTCTTGCCCGAGGATTATCCCTAATCTTCGTTAAGACGAGGTGAGGGGCAGGAATGACGCTCGCGGCGGTAACGCTCGACGACAAGTACATCAGGGAGAGCGGCCGGATTTATCTCTCCGGCATCCAGGCGCTGGTGCGGCTGCCGCTGCTGCAGCAGCAGCGCGACAAACGCGAGGGATTGACGACCGGCGGTTTCATTTCCGGCTATCGCGGCTCGCCGCTCGGCGTCTACGACAACGCGCTCTGGCAGGCGCGGCGCTTCCTCGAGCGCGGCAACATCCACTTCCAGCCCGGCCTCAACGAGGACCTGGCGGCGACGGCGGTCTGGGGCAGCCAGCAGACCACGCTCTTTCCTGGCGCCAGCGTCGATGGCGTGTTCGGCATCTGGTACGGCAAGGGACCCGGCGTCGACCGCTCGACCGACGCGCTGAAGCATGCGAATTCCGCCGGCACGGCACCGCATGGCGGCGTGCTGGCGGTCGCCGGCGACGACCACGGCTGCCAATCCTCGACCCTCGCGCATCAGAGCGAGCAGATCTTCATCGCCGCGATGATGCCGGTGCTCAATCCGGCGACAGTGCAGGAGTATCTCGATTTCGGCCTCCTGGGATTCGCGCTCTCGCGTTATTCCGGCTGCTGGGTGGGCTTCAAGGCGATCGCCGAGACGGTCGAGAGCTCGGCCTCGGTGACGGTCGATCCCGATCGCCTCTCGATCGTGAAGCCGACCGATTTTGAAATGCCCCCGGGCGGCCTCAACATCCGCTGGCCGGATCCGCCGCTGGATCAGGAGGCGCGCCTCCATGGTCCGCGCATGGAGGCGGTCGCCGCCTTCGCCCGCGCCAACGCGCTCGACCGCGTGGTGATGGACAGCTCGAGCCCGCGTCTCGGCATCATCACGACAGGCAAGGCCTATCTCGACTTGCGCCAGGCGCTGAGCGACCTCGGCATCGGTGAGCGCGAGGCGGCAAGCCTCGGCCTTCGCGTCTACAAGGTCGGCCTCACCTGGCCGCTCGAGGCCGCCGGCGCACGGCGCTTCGCCGAGGGCCTCAAGGACGTGCTGGTGGTCGAGGAGAAACGCGGCCTCATCGAGGACCAGCTCATCAAGCTCCTCTACAACATGGAGGCGTCGCGTCGGCCGAGCGTGGTGGGAAAGCACGACGAGCAGGGCCGCGTGCTGCTGCCGAGCGAGGGCGAGATCAATCCCACCATGGTGGCACGGGCCCTGGTGCAGCGCCTGAAGCGCCTCGACGGCGAGAGCACGCAATTCAACCAGCGCCTGGCGCGGCTCGAGGCGCTGGAGCGGATCGGCGATGCGCCCGCGAGCAAGACCGAGCGCATCCCCTTCTTCTGCTCGGGCTGCCCGCACAACACCTCGACCAAGGTCCCGGAGGGGAGCCGCGCCGGCGCCGGCATCGGCTGCCACGCGATGGCGATCTGGATGCCGGCGCGCCGCACCGCCACCTGGACCCATATGGGCGGCGAAGGCGCCAACTGGATCGGCCAGGCGAGCTTCACCCGGGAGAAGCACGTCTTCCAGAATCTGGGCGACGGCACCTATACGCATTCGGGAATGCTGGCGATCCGCGCCGCGGCCGCCGCCGGCGTCAACATCACCTACAAGATCCTCTTCAACGACGCGGTGGCGATGACCGGCGGCCAGCCCGCCGAGGGCCATCTGACGGTGCCGCAGATCAGCCGCCAGGTGGCGGCCGAGGGCGCCAAGCGCGTCGTCGTCGTCAGCGACGAGCCCGATAAGTATCCGCTCGGCGCCGATTTCGCGCCGGGCGTCGATATCCGCCATCGCGACGAGCTCGATGCGATCCAGCGCGAGCTCCGCGATACGCCCGGCCTCACGGTGCTGATCTACGACCAGACCTGCGCCGCCGAGAAGCGCCGCCGTCGCAAGCGCGGGCTTTTCCCCGATCCGCCGAAGCGCGTCTTCATCAACGACGCCGTCTGCGAAGGCTGCGGCGATTGCTCGGAGCAGTCGAACTGCGTCTCGGTGAAGCCGGTCGAGACCGAGTTCGGCCGCAAGCGCGCCATCGACCAGTCCAACTGCAACAAGGATTATTCCTGCCTCAAGGGCTTCTGCCCGAGCTTCGTCACCGTCCACGGCGGCAGCCTGCGCAAGCTGGCGCGGCCGGCGGCTGGCGCCGATGCGGATCCGCTGGCGCATCTGCCGGAGCCGGCGCTGCGGACGCTCGGCGAGCCCTACGGCATCCTGGTCACCGGCATCGGCGGCACCGGCGTCATCACCGTGGGACAGCTCCTCGGCATGGCGGCGCATCTCGAGGGGAAGGGCTGCTCGGTCCTCGACTTCACCGGCCTTGCCCAGAAGAACGGCGCCGTCATGAGCCATATCCGGCTGGCGTCCCGGCCCGAGGACATCGACGCCGTCCGCATCGCCGCCGGCGGAGCCAACCTGGTGCTGGGCTGCGACATGGTGGTGGCGGCAAGCCCGCAGGCGCTGACCCGCATCGAGACCGGCGTCACCCGCGCCGTCGTCAACAGCTACCTCGCCCCCACCGCCGCCTTCGTGATGAACGGCGACATCGATTTCGAGGAAGCGGCGATGCAGCGCGCCTTGCGGAGCGCGACAGGCGATCAAGGCATCGACTTCGTCGATGGCACCGGCCTCGCCACCGCCATCATGGGCGACGCCATCGCCGGCAATCTGTTCATGCTGGGCTATGCTTGGCAGAAGGGCCTGGTGCCCTTGTCCCGCGAGGCGATCGAGCGCGCGATCGAGCTCAACGGTGTCGGCATCGAGATGAACAAGCGTGCCTTCGCCTGGGGCCGTCTCGCCGCGCACGACCTCGCCGGTGTGCAGGCCACTGCCAAGCCGGCGCTGCCGGAGGCGCCGAAGCCCGCCGAGAGCTTCGAGGAGGTTCTCGCGCGCCGCATCGCCTTCCTGACGGCCTATCAAGATGCCGCCTACGCCAAGCGCTACGGCGATCACGTGCGTGCCGTAGAGACTGCCGAGAAGACCCGTGCCAAGGGCCGCCGCGGCCTCGCCGACGCGGTCGCCAGATCGCTCTTCAAGCTGATGGCCTACAAGGACGAGTATGAGGTGGCCCGGCTCTACACCGACGGCGCCTTCCTCCGGAAGCTCAGCGCGCAGTTCGACGGCGACTACAAGCTGCAGTTCCACCTGGCGCCGCCGCTCTGGGCGCCGCGCGACCCCGCCACCGGCGAGATGAAGAAGCAGGCTTATGGCGCCTGGGTGCTGCCCGCCTTCCGGCTGCTGGCGCGCCTCAAGCGCCTGCGCGGCACCGCGCTCGACCCCTTCGGCTATACCGCCGAGCGCCGGATCGAGCGCCGACTCATCGCCGAGTATGAGTCCACCGTTGCCGCCCTCACCGGCGCGCTCGGCGCCGAGAACCATGCGCTGGCCGTGGAGATCGCTCGGCTGCCGATGCAGATCCGCGGCTTCGGCCACGTGAAGATGCGCAACCTGGAGCGCGTCCGGAAGCGCGAGGCAGAGCTGATGGCGGCCTTCCGCAGCCCCGCCCCAACCCCGGCGGCCGCCGCCGAATAGTCACCCCGGCTGGCGGCTCAACCAGGCCGGACACCCCACACCTTCGGCGTTGCCAGCCGCGCTCTCGTGTTGGAGCATGGGCGGTCGCACCAGGCTGGGCGTAGCGTGCCTGCCCGCTGCCCGCCGGATCAGGTATCAGGAAGGCCCCGTGTCCGAACCCCCCGCAAATTCCCGCAACACTGCCCAGCTCCTGGTGGCGGAGCTCGCCGCCCACGGCGTCGACCGCGTCTTCTGCGTTCCCGGCGAGAGCTACCTCGCGGTGCTCGACGCGCTCTACGACGAGCGCCGCATCGAGGTGGTGACCTGCCGGCACGAGAGCGGCGCCGGCTTCATGGCGGTCGCGGATGGGAAGCTCACCGGCCGCCCCGGCATCGCCATGGTGAGCCGCGGCCCCGGCGCTACCAACGCCGCAATCGCGGTGCACACCGCCCAGCAGGACGCCACGCCGTTCATCCTCTTCGTCGGCCAGATCGAGCGCCGCGACCGTGGCCGCCGCGCCTTCCAGGAGGTGAATTACACCACCACCTTCGGCGACATGGCCAAATACGTGGTGGAGATCCACGATCCGGCCCGCCTCTCCGACGCGGTGGCGCGGGCCTTTCATCTCGCCACCACGGGAACGCCCGGCGCCGCGGTGGTGGTGCTGCCGGAGGATTTCCTCCTCGATCCCGCCCCCTACGCCGTGCAAGGACCGAGGGCCTCCTATGTGGCGGCGCCAGCACCCGAGAGCGTCGCGGCGGTGGCAAAGCTGGTGGCGGCCGCCGAGCGTCCCCTGCTCATCGCCGGCGCGCGCCTCGCCCAGCCGGCGGCGCGCGCCGGCATCCGGCGCGCCGCCGAGGCCTGGGGTCTGCCGGTCGCCGTCAGCTTCCGCCACCAGGATCTCCTCGACAACGCGCATCCCCTCTTCGCCGGCCATCTCGGCTACATGCTTCCGAAGAGCACGGTCGAGATCTATCAGGAGAGCGATCTCGTGCTCGCCGTCGGCACCCGCCTCGGCGACGTCACCACTCAGGGCTATGTCTTCCCCACGGCGCCCAGGCCGAGGCAGCGGCTGATCCACGTCTATGACGACCCCGCCGTGCTCGGCGCAGTCTTCGATACCGACCTCGCCGTGCTCGCCGATCCCCTCGCCTTCCTGAGCGCCTTCGCGGCACAGGCGCCGAGGGAGCCGCTTCGCCTCGGCGCCTGGACCGAGCGGCTGCACCGCATCTATGCCGACGGTGCGCGGTGGCGCCCGCAGGAAGCGACGGACGGCGTGGTGTTCGGCGCCGTCATCGACGCGCTGGCGCGCCGGCTCGGCGATGACGCGGTCTTCTCCAACGATGCCGGCAACTTCTCCGGCTGGCTCGCCCGCTATTTTCCCTTGCGCGCCTCCCATCGACTGCTCGCGCCGATCTCGGGCGCGATGGGCTTCGGCGTGCCAGGCGCGGTGGCGGCGGCGCTCCGGCTCAAGCGGCGGGTGATCTCGCTGGTGGGCGACGGCGGCTTCCTGATGACCGGAAACGAGCTCGCCACCGCCGTGCAGCAGCGCCTGCCGGTGACGGTGATCGTCGCCAACAATGGCTCCTACGGCACCATTCGCCAGCACCAGGAGCGGTCGTTTCCAGGTCGCAAGATCGCGACCGATCTCATCAATCCGGATTTCGCGCGTCTCGCCGACGCCTTCGGCGCCCGCGGCTTCCGCATCGATCACCCGCGCGACATCGATGCGGCGCTCGACGGCGCGCTCGGTGCGGCGGGGCCGACGCTGGTCGAGGTGCGCACCAGCCTGGAGCATATTTCGGCATTCACCACGCTGAGCAGATTGGCGCGTCGGGGCTGAACGGCGGCATCGATGAAACCGCAAGGCGGCATCGCCATTATGTAACGGAGGCGCACAGGGCAGCCGGCATCCATTAGTCGGAAATTAACGCCAGGGGGGTTCGATGGGCTATTGGGCGCAATGCCGGACTCGGCACGCCTTCTTTCCCGCACGAGTCGTGACGGGATCTCGCGGCAACGACCAGAAAGCTCTGCAGGCGACGTGACACTCGAGGGTCCCGAGTTCGCAGGTGGCGAAGCGCGTCCCGGCTTGGACGGCGCATTGATGCGCGTCTTCCGACGCGTGCTGCCGCGCGCCCTTCTCGGCCCCGCGCCGGGCGACGCGCCGGCGATCGCGGAGGAAATGCACGCGCGCCAGCTCGCGCATTTCGCCCGTCAGACGCCGGTCTATGCGCTCGGCAACATGGCCAACGCCGCGATGACCGCGTGGGTGTTCTGGAATGATCTGCCCCATGCCGCGGTCGCGCTCTGGCTCGGGCTCTTCGTTACGCTGCTGATGGTGCGGCTCCGGCAATGGTGGCGCTGGCGCGGGAAGCCGATCGCCGCACCCGAGGGCGAGAGGGTGCTGGCGCAAGGCACGCTGTGGTCGCTCATGGCGGGGATATTCTGGGGCCTGGCCGTGGTCTACGCCTTCCCCGCCGGTGCCCTCCAGTGGCAGCTGTTCCTGACCTTCGTCGTCGGCGGCATGGCCGCCGCCGCGGTCGCCTCTCTGCCGCTGCAGCCGCTCACCTGCATCGCCTACACGCTGCCTTCCATGCTGCCGCTGGTGACCCTCTTCGCGCTCGCCGGCAACCGGCTCTCGCTCGCGATGGCGGCGATGCTGACGCTCTACCTCGTGGTGCTGATGGCCGCACTCGCCAACGGCTATACGAGCTTCCTCGATACCGTGCGCACCAAAGTGGAGAACCAGTCGCTGCAGAGCGGCCTCGCCCAGGCGGCGCTCGCCAACCAGGCGAAGACCGAATTCCTCGCTAATATGAGCCACGAGATCCGCACCCCGCTCAACGCGATCATCGGCTTTTCCGAGATGATCAGCGGCGAGGTGCTGGGGCCGGTCGGGACCAGCCGCTACCGCGACTACGCGAACGACATCTATGATTCCGGCCAGCATCTGCTGCGCATCATCAACGACGTCCTGGACATGTCGAAGATCGGCGCCGGCAAGCTGGAGCTGCACGAGCACATCGTCGACGTTGCCGCGGCAGTGCAGACCTCGATCTCGCTGGTGACGCCGCGCGCGCTTTCGAACGGCGTCACCGTCACCGCGGAGCTGCCGGAGAACCTGCCTCCGCTCTGGGCCGACGAGCTCAGGCTGAAGCAGATCCTGCTCAACCTGCTCTCGAACGCCGTCAAGTTCACCCGCCGGCCCGGCAGCGCCATGGTCGGCGCGGCGGTTCGCGGCGACGGCGGCCTCGCGATCACCGTCAGCGACACCGGCATCGGCATGACCGCGGCGGAAATCGCCATTGCCCTCGAACCCTTCCAGCAGGTGGACAGCGACCTCGCGCGGAAATACGAAGGCACCGGCCTCGGCCTGCCGCTGACCCGCGCGCTGGTCGAGCTGCATGGCGGCCGGCTGGAGATCACCAGCACGCCGGGCCAGGGCACCACGGTCACCGTGCTCTTTCCCGCGGCTCGCGTGCGTCCCCGCGGAAAGAACCCGACCGAGACGCCGGCGGTCTGACGCCGGCCATTCCCGCTGCTTCCCGCCGCGCGCTCCGCTATGCTGCGGAGAAACCGTCGCCGGGAGAATGCCTTGTCCTTCCCTTCGGAGCCGCCGAGCAACGCGAAGCACCGCCGGCGCGCGCTGGCGCTGTTCCGGACCATGGCGCGCATCCGCGCCTTCGAGCAGACCGCTGTCGCGGCGCTGCGGCGCGGCGAGATCCCCGGAGTCGTGCACCCCTCCATCGGGCAGGAAGCGGTGGCCGCCGCCATCTGCGCCAATCTCGACCCCCACGACTACATCACCAGTACCCACCGCGGACACGGTCACGCGCTCGCCAAGGGCGCCGACGCCGTCGCGATGATGGCGGAGTTGCTGGGGCGCGCGACCGGCACCTGCGGCGGCAAGGGCGGCTCGATGCACATCGCCGACTTCTCCGTTGGCATGCTCGGCGCCAACGGCGTGGTCGCGGGCGGCATCCCGATCGCGGTGGGGGCGGCGCAAGGCCTGCGGCTCCTCGGCAAGCCCGCGGCGGTCGTCTGCTTCTTCGGCGACGGCGCGGTCAACCGCGGCCCCTTCCTCGAAGGGTTGAACTGGGCGGCGCTCTTCGGACTCCCGGTGCTCTTCGTCTGCGAGGACAATGGTTATGCCGCCTTCACCGCCACCGGCAGCGCAACCGCCGGCCCCGGGGCCGCCGCGCGCGCCGAGGCGATCGGCGTTCCCGCGCTGAGCATCGACGGCAATGACGCGCTGGCGCTCGACGAAGCGGCCGCGCGGCTGATCGCCGAGCTGCGCGCCGGCGCCGGTCCGCGCTTCCTGCATGCCCGCACTTACCGCCTCGAGGGACACACCGCGACCGACAAGGCGCTCTATCGCGACGCCGAAGAGGTCGCCGCCCGGCGCCAGCGCGATCCGCTCGCCGCGCTGGCCGCCGCGCTCAATGCCCTCGACGTCGGTGCGGCCGAGCTGGAGCAGATCGCGCGCGACGCGGAGCGGGAAATGCAGCAGGCGTTGGACCAGGCCGCGGCGGCGCCGCTGCCGCCGCCCGAGGCGCTGCTGACCGACGTCCAGGATCTGGGAGCGCCTCGATGGCACGCCTGAGCTTCGCCGAGGCGACCCGCCAGGGGCTCGCCGAAGAGATGCGTCGCGATCCCCGGGTCTGGGCGCTCGGCGAGGATCTCGGGCTCGGCGGCATCTTCGGCCAGTACAAGGGGCTGATCGAGGAGTTCGGGCCGGCCCGCATCGTCAGCACGCCGATCGCGGAGGCCACCATCATGGGCGCCGGCCTCGGCGCGGCGCTGGTCGGCACGCGGCCGGTGATCGAGATGCGGATTGCCGACTTCGCACTCTGCGCTATCGACGAGCTGGTCAACCAGCTCGCCAAGGTCCGCTACATGTTCGGCGGCCAGGCGCGGGTTCCCGCTGTCGTGCGCATGCCCTACGGCACCTGGCGCAACTCCGCCGCCCAGCACTCACAGGCGCTGGAGAGCTGGTTCATCCATGTGCCGGGGCTGGTGGTGCTGGCGCCCGGCACCGCGGCCGATGCCAAGGGACTGCTGAAGGCGGCGATCCGCGCCGAGGATCCGGTGGTGCTGTTCGAGCCCAAGGATCGCTGGACCACCGTCGAGGAAGTGCCGGAAGGCGAGTTCGTGACACCGATCGGCAGCGCTCGGGTGGCGCGGGCCGGCGACGACGTGACCATCGTCACCTGGTCTGCCGCGCTTCAGCCGGCCGCCGAGGCCACGGCGCTGGCGGAGCATGCGGGCATCTCCGTCGAGCTGATCGACCTGCGCAGCCTCTGGCCGTGGGACCAGCAGACTGTGCAGGACTCGGTCGCGAAAACGGGGCGCCTGCTGGTCGTTCACGAGGCCGTGCGCGTTTCCGGCTTCGGCGCGGAAATCGCCGCCACCATCGCAGAGACAGCGGCAGCAAGCCTCAAGGCGCCGGTGCGCCGTCTCGGAGCGCCGCGCACTCCGGTCCCGTTCTCCCCGCCGCTCGAAGCCGCCTACGGCCTCACCGCCGAGCGGATCTTGCGGGAAGTGCAGGCGGTTGCGAGTGCCGGCTGCTGATCGTCTGCTCACTTGATATGCATCAATGCCGGAGATTTGTGCCGCTCCCATAGTATTATTACCGGTCCGATCCCCGGCCGGCGGGCGGAGGATCCCTTCGATGAGCGCACTCCAGCGAGAGACGACCCATTTTGGACCCATGCGCGGTCTGCTGGCAGTGGTGATGGGCTGCAAGCGACGGCTGTCACGGGCGTTGCGCGATGCGAATGCGCGTGCCGAGCTCAAGCGCGAGTTCGACCACCTGGAGGAAGCCGGCGCCCTCGACTCGGTCCTGGGCGATGCCGGCCTGTCGCGCGCGGAGATCCCCACGATCGTCGAGAACCATCCGGGCGCCGGCAAGCGCCTCGCCGGCATGCTGACCCGTCTCGGCCTCCGCTCCGCCGCGGAAGCGCGCCACGGCGTCGAAATGCAGGATATTCAGCGCACCTGCCTGCTCTGTCGGGCGAGTGCCCGCTGCGAGCGGTGGCTGCACGGATCGTCGGAGGACGATCCCCGCCGCTTCTGTCCGAACGTCGAAGCCTTCGACCGACTTGAGGCCGCCAAGCACCAGCGGTCGTAAGGCGGGCCGGCGGCGACCGCAGCCGAGGCAATTTGTCTCGATACATAGGTCTCGGCGCTGCGGACCGCAGGCATGCGCCGGTGATCGGCACAATTCGACCGTGCCGCGTGGGCCGCTGAGCTAGTCTTGCCGATTTGGCGCGCTTCTGCGCCGAAGCATCGAGCCATTTCCTCGAAAACCTCCTCAGAGGCTTGTCCGCACCGGTCGCGCGGGGCAAGATCGGGCCCCTATCCCTGCTTTCGGCGGGCCGCTCGCCTGGGGCCGGACGGTTTCCACGGACCGGAGGCTTGGCCCTGGGGACGACCGACCACCACCCGCGAGATCGCGCACCAGCATCTGATCTCCTGAGCCAATCACGACCACGAGGCCTCTGTAATGGACATTCGAGACAATTCGCATGACTGGGCTCTGACCAAATTCGGCATCGGCCAGCCAGTGCCGCGCACCGAGGACCCCCGACTGCTGCGCGGCCAGGGCCGCTACACCGACGACATCAGTCTTCCCGGTCAGGCCTATGCGGTGATGGTGCGCAGCCGCTACGCTCATGGAACGATCCGCAAGATCGACGTCTCGGAGGCGCGCGGGATGCCGGGCGTGCTCGCGATCTATACCGGCGCCGACCTCGACGCCGCCGGCTACGGCACTTTCAAATGCGTGATGACCTTCCCGAACGAGGACGGCACCCCGATGTTCCAGCCGGTCTGGAAGGCGCTCCCCACCGATCGCGTGCGCCACGTCGGTGAAGCGGTGGCCTGCGTGGTCGCAGAGACCGCGATCCAGGCGAAGGACGCGGCGGAGGCGGTGATGGTGGACATCGAGCCGCTGCCGGCGGTCACCAGCGCCAAGGCGGCAGCCGCGGCTGGCGCGCCCCTGCTCTATGACGGCGTCAGCAGCAATCTCTGCCTCAACTATCATTTCGGCGATGCCCAGAAGGTGGCGGCCACCTTCGCCAAGGCAGCACACGTCACCCGCCTCGAGATCGTCAACAACCGTCTCGTGGTCTGCGCCATGGAGCCGCGCTCGGCGATCGGCAGCTATGAGACCGGCAGCGGCAAATGGACGCTCAACGTCGGCTGTCAGGGCGCCTTCGGCCTTCGCAACCAGATCGCCAACGACATCCTGAAGGTCCCCACGGACAAACTCCGCATTCTTACCGGCAATGTCGGCGGCTCCTTCGGCATGAAGGCGGGCGCTTATCCCGAATACACCTGTCTGCTGCATGGCGCACGCGACCTGAAGCGGCCAGTGAAATGGACGGACGAGCGCTCGGAGAGCTTCGTCTCCGACACTCATGGCCGCGATCATGAGGCGACCGCGGAGCTGGCGCTCGACGCCGAGGGACATTTCCTCGCCATCCGGGTCACCAACTACGGCAACATGGGCGCGCATCTCTCCGCGGTGGCGCCGCTGATGCCGACCATGAACGTGGTGAAGAACATGGTCGGCGTCTATCGCACGCCGCTCATCGAGCTCACCGGCAACTGCGTCTTCACCAACACCACGCCGGTGAGCGCCTATCGCGGCGCCGGACGGCCAGAGGGCAACTACTTCATGGAGCGGCTGGTGGAGACCGCCGCCGCCGAGTTGGGCATCGACAGCATCGAGTTGCGCCGGCGCAATCACGTGAGACCGGAGCAGCTACCCTATGCCTCCGCCGCCGCCACCACCTATGACAGCGGCGATTTCACCACGATCCTGCAGCGCGCCCTCGACGTGGCGGACTGGCAAGGCTTCGAGAAGCGCAAAGCGGAGAGCCGCGCGCGCGGCAAGCTGCGCGGGCGCGGCATCGGCAACTATCTCGAGGTGACGGCACCGCCGATGAAGGAGATGGGCGGCATCCGCTTCGAGGCGGACGGCACCGTCACCATCATCACCGGCACTCTCGACTACGGCCAGGGCCACTGGGCACCTTTCGCGCAGGTGCTGACTACCAAGCTCGGCGTCCCCTTCGAGCGTATTCGCCTGCTGCAGGGCGACAGCGACGAGCTGATCGCCGGCGGCGGCACCGGCGGCTCGAAGTCGATCATGGCAAGCGGCAGCGCCATCCTCGAGGCAGGCGACAAGGTGATCGAGAAAGGGAAGCAGATCGCCTCCTTCGTGCTGGAGGCAGCGGTGGCCGACATCGAGTTCGGCAACGGGCGCTTCTCGATCGTCGGGACCGATCGCGGCATCGGCATCATGGAGCTGGCGGAAAAGCTGCGCTCCGGCCTGAAGCTGCCGCCCGACGTGCCCTCCTCGCTCGACGTGAAGCACGTCTTCGATCAGGCGCCTTCCGCCTTCCCGAACGGCTGCCACATCGCCGAGGTCGAGATCGATCCCGAGACGGGCGTCGCCGAGGTGGTGAAGTACGCGATGGTCAACGACTTCGGGACCATCATCAATCCGCTGCTGGTGGAGGGACAGCTTCATGGCGGCGTCGTGCAGGGCATCGGACAGGCGCTGATGGAGCGCACGGTCTATGATCAGGATGGGCAGCTGCTCACCGGATCCTATATGGATTATGCGCTGCCAAGGGCGCCCGACGTGCCGAACTTCACCTTCGTGAGCCATCCGGTGCCGGCGAAAACCAACCTGCTCGGCGCCAAGGGCTGCGGTGAGGCCGGGTGCGCGGGTTCGCTGCCGTCGGTCATGAATGCGGTGGTCGACGCCCTATCGGAGTATGGTATCCGGCACGTCGACATGCCGGCGACGCCCCATCGCATCTGGCAGATGATCGAGCGGGCGCGGACCAAGTCGGTCGCATAGGAGCGGGCGCGGCGCGGGGGCCGCATTAACAGGAGGGGACTTAATGCCGACGGAACTGAGGCAGATCGTGTTCGAGAATGGGGAATTGCAGAAGGCGCTCGCGCAGCACTTTGTCGATCAGCCGGATCGCCTCCCGCCAGGCACGATCCAGGCGGTGGGGATCTCCCAGGACGAGCTCGAGATCGAGGTGCAGATGGCGAACGAGGCCGGCGGCGCCGCCACCGCGACCCTGATCCCCGCCGAGCATGTCGCCGCCGCGCTCATCTCCTACTGCCGCGCCAATACCATCCCCCTGCCCCGGGATGCGAAGAAGTTTCTTGTCGTCTCCGGCGACAACCTAGCGCTCCGCATCGTCCTTTCGGGCGAGCGCGTGATCGAGATCATCGAGGACCCGGGCTGAGAGCAACGGGCCGCCCCCGAGCTGCCGACGGCACCCCTGGGAGCCGCGCTTCCTCGCGATACAATCCCAAGGAGAGAAATACTTTGGAAATTAATGTATTACGATAGATTTCTCACTGCCCACAACCAGCGTTAGCGCGAATTTAAACTCCTGCGCGCAACCTCGAAGGGTCGCCGAAGAGCCTTGAGGGAGCGTCCGCTTCATGCGGTTTGGTCTTGGAAAATCACCTGCCGCCCGGGAGGCAGAGGCGCCAAGCGCTACCGCGCGGGTGGAGCGGCTGCGGACCGGCGCCGCCGGCCGCGGCGTCCGGGTGACGCCGTTCCAGCCTACCCGGGCAGTCGCCGCCGCCCTGCCCTTCGCGGAGGATCTACAGGCGCAAGCCGAGGCACAGAAGCTTGCGCCGCCGCGCCCGGCAACGCCGCCGCCGGTGGACCGCCTCTCCACCATTGCACGGCAGATTCAGGACAAGCTGATCGAGCGTATCGACGCGCGCGTGGCGACCGAGCTCGACGCCGCCACCCTGGCCGGGCTGCTGCGGCCGCTGGTGCTGGAAATCGCCAGCGAGGACAAGCTCGCGCTGAGCCAAGCCGACCATTCCGAGATCCTGCAGCGCATCGTCGATGAGCTGCTCGGGCTGGGGCCGCTGGAGCCGCTGCTCGCCGATCCCACCGTCGCCGATATCCTGGTCAACCACGCCAGCAGCGTCTACGTCGAGCGCAACGGCAAGCTCGAGGAGACGAATGTCAGGTTCCACAACAACGCCCATGTGCAGCACGTCGCAACCCGGATCGTGACCAGGATCGGCCGCCGCGTCGACGAATCCTCGCCGCTGGTCGACGCCCGCCTTGCGGACGGCAGCCGCGTCAACGTGATCATTCCGCCGCTCGCGCTCGACGGGCCGATGATCTCGATCCGCAAATTCTCCAAAAAGACGCTGACGCTGAACACCATGGCCGAGAACGGCAACATGTCGCCCACGATGGCGGCGGTGCTGGCGATCGCCGTGCGCTCGCGCCTCAACATCCTGGTCTCGGGCGGCACCGGCTCGGGCAAGACCACGCTGCTCAACGCGATGTCGCAGATGATCCCCGCGGACGAGCGCGTGCTCACCATCGAGGATGCCGCCGAGCTGCAGCTCCAGCAGCCGCATGTCGGCCGCCTGGAGACCCGCCCCGCCAACCTCGAGGGCAAGGGCGAGATCACCATCCGCGACCTCTTCAAGAACGCGCTCCGCATGCGGCCAGACCGCATCATCGTCGGCGAGATCCGCGGCTCCGAGGCGCTCGACATGATGCAGGCGATGAACAGCGGTCACGACGGATCGCTGGGTACCATGCACGCGAGCGGCCCCCGCGAGGCGATCACCCGCCTGGAGAACATCATCGCCATGAGCGGCATCAACGTGCCGCCACGGACGATCCGGACGCAGATCGCCTCCAGCATCGATCTGATCGTGCAGGTCGAGCGCATGCACGACGGCAAGCGCCGCGTCACCGCCATCACCGAGGTGATCGGCATGGAAGGCGACGTGGTGACGATGCAGGATCTATTCCTCTATCGGCGCGACGCCGAGACCGCCGCCGGGATCGTCAAAGGCGGTTTCATCTCGACGAACCTGCGGCCGCATTTCACGCCGAAAGCGGAAGCGATCCATCTCGGGCGCGAGCTCCTGCATCTGATGGCGCTCGAAACCGAGACGAAGCGAGATTGACTTGGGGTGCCTCGGCGCCCGGCAGCTCAGGGGCGCGCGAAAACGTCTTCGCCGCCGAGCCAGCGCGCGAGCGTCCCCGGCTCCCGCAGCAGCAGGGCCAGGCTCTGCGTCAGCTCCACCAGGTGGCCGGCGAGGCCCAGATCCTGCAGGGCGGCCATTTCTCCACTGACGAAGCCCGCCGCGATGAGCCGCGGCGTCACCAAGCTCGGCAGATCGGTGCTGCGGCGCCCGGAGCCGGTCGCCTGGAAACGCTCCTCGCAGCGTGCGGCGCTCTGGGAGAGCAGTGCGCGGCAGGCGAGCGGTCGGATCTCGTAGACGGAGCAGGCGCCGTCGACCAGCAGCGGACAGGCTGCCCGCAGCGCCTGGCGCCCCTCCGCGTCTCGCCCCTCCATGAGCTCCGCTGCCGAGAAGATGGCCTCCAGGCGCCGGGGCACGCGGCCCTCGGCCAGCGCCACGGCGAGGCGCACCGCCTCGAGAGGCGTCACCGTGACGTTGACATGGCAGCAGAAGGCGCATCCCCTGCGGCACTCGACCGCCGCCATGCGGCTACGAAGCTCGGCATCAGCCTCGCGCTGCCGGGCGAATTGAGCCTCATAGGCGGAGGCGAGCTCGGCGCCGATCCGGCTGATGGCGGCCAGCGCTTTCGCGGCGCTTCCGTCCGCCGTGGCGGCCATCAATGCCCCCCGCACGAAGCCCCGCGCGCGCTCCGCGATCTCCTGCAGATAGCGGACGATGTCCGGCGCAGGATTGGCGGCTTCCGCTGGCAGCGCGAATCGGGTCACCGGCGCCAGCGGCCGCGCGACGGCCAGCGGCCTGACCGCGCCCGCCAGCAACGTCGCGCCGGAGCTCCCTGCGCCCAAAGAGGACCTTCCTTCCCACGCCATTATAGCCGGCATGCGCCAGCTCCAATGCCCGCTTAGCCGCGATTCGGTCGGGGTTCGCCTGAGGGAGCTCGGAAGAGAGTGCCCGCTACCTGTCTTCTTCGGCGTGGAGCGGAGCGGACGGCGTCGCCGCCGCCAGGGCGATCGCGGCGTCGGAAATCGGCGTCTTCAGGACGAAATCAATCGGGGTGCCGTGTTCCATGGTGCGGAACATCACCGGGATATCGTGACTATCGAGCCAGACCTCCTGACGCTTGTCGCCCGCGATCAGGAAGTGGCGGGTCTCGACGTCGACGCCGTGCACGTTGATGAGAGCCTCCTCGCCACCGGACACCCGGATGTTCACCAGCTTTCCGGTGGCGGTGGAGACCACGATGCCAATGCCCGTGTGCTTGAGGAGCCAGGGATCCGAGGGGGCCACATCCGCCGGCGCGGCGAAATTCCCGTAGCTCGCATTCACCAGGAAATGCTCGCCTTCGGCCTGGCCGCGCACCTCCAGATGGGTTCCGTCCTTGTTGGTGCTGCTGAGGAGCGTGACCAGCCGGTTGCCCTGCAGCACCTCGGTGCTGTCGGACTCCTCGCGATAGGCGACGATGCCCAGCACCCGCACGGCCACCCGCAGATGGGTATCGATCCGCGTCAGATCGGCGGTGCAGTCGATCGTATCGGTGAAGGTGCCGATCTCGCCGTAGACGGGATGGATCACGGAATAGGTATAGACCTGCTGCGACGCCGATGCTGGCGTGCAGAGGACGCTGGTACCAAGCCCGATTACCGCCGCAACGATTCCCGCCGGTTTCATGGGAGAGATTCTCCGCTCACCACGCCCCGTTAACAGCAAAATCCGCGTCTGGTTCCCGAAAGTCAAGCATAGGGGTACCGGCGCCTCCAAAAACCCACTGAACATCGCGTGAAATACCGCCGAACTATCGCCGGCGGAAAGCCGCCAGCGAGGCGAGGCGGGCGGCCCGCAGGCCGCGACGCGGGCGCTTCCGACCCTGAAAATGGGACCACCTACGGTTCGTCCTTTGTTAACCAATAGCGCTCATTCTGCGCTCGCAGACAGTGTGTCCACCCCGGCGATCGCTACCTCGGGATGCCGGACGACAACCCGTATCCAGCACCCATTGCAATGGGATGCGTCTGAGACGTCGGGGAGGAGTATGAGCGCCGCCAACGCCGCCGTGACGCCGGCACTCGAAGGGAAATCAGCGGGCGAAGCTCAGCGCCTCGTCGGCGAACTCGCGGACCGCCTCGGCGCGCTCGGCGTCGAGACGGCGGACATCGCGGGCAATCTGGAGACCGTTACCGGCCGCGTCTCGCGCCAAGCCGAACAGTTCAGCTCGCTGCGCGAAACCGCCAAGACCATGGTTTCGGCCAATCGCGAGATCGACGGCGCGGCCCGGGCCGCGCAGACGGCCGCCTCGAGCGCCAGCAGCGAAGTCACGCAGTCGCAGGATACCGTCGCCGGCGCCAGCCGACACATCGCCGAGCTCGCCAGCGCCGTCGACCGCATGGAGAACCGGCTGGCGTCATTCGGCTCGGTGCTGAAGCAGGTGGCCGGCGTCTCCACCGCCATCGAGGCGATCGCCAAGCAGACCAACCTTCTCGCCCTCAATGCCACCATCGAGGCGGCGCGCGCCGGCAGCGCCGGCCGCGGCTTCGCGGTGGTGGCGGGCGAAGTGAAGAACCTCGCCGAGGAGACCCGGAAGGCGACGGGCGAGATCGGCACCATCGTGCGCGACCTCACCAAGGAGATCGGCAGCCTGATCGACGAGAGCGAGGCCGCCTCCAAGCATGCGGCCGAGGCCGGCCAGGGTGCGGAGGCGATGGAGAGGGTCATCGCCCGGGTCCACGAGGGTTTCCTCGCGGTCGGCCGGGAGATCGACGCGATCGCCAAGGCGGGGAGCGCCAATCTCGGATATTGCGAATCCGTCCTGACGGAGCTCGACGACCTCGCCGCGGGTGTTGAACTTTCTTCGGCGAACCTCACCCAGGCGGATCAGCGCGTCGAGGGCCTCCTGAAGGTCAGCGAGGGGCTCATCGAGTTCATCGCCGAAAGCGGCGTCGAGACGCCGGACACGCCGCTGATCCGCACGGTGATGGAGACCGCAAAGCGCATCGCCGAATGCTTCGAGGCGGCGGTCGCGCGCGGCGAGCTCACTCTCGACCAGCTCTTCGACGAGAACTACCGCGCGATCCCCGGCACCGATCCGACGCAATACCTCACCGATTATGTCGAGGTCACCGACCGGCTGCTGCCGCCGATCCAGGACCCGATCCAGAAGATCGATCCGCGCGTCGTCTTCTGCGTCGCCTGGGCGAAAGGCGGCTACCTGCCGACCCACAACCCGAATTACCGGCACCCGCAGGGCAAGGACCCCGTGTGGAACGCCGCCAACTGCCGTAACCGCCGGCTCTTCAGCGATCGCGCGGTGCACAAGGTGGCATCGAACACCAAGCCGTTCCTGGTGCAGACCTACCGCCGGGACATGGGCGGCGGCAACTTCGTGCTGATGAAGGATCTCTCTTCGCCCATCCTGGTGCACGGCCGGCACTGGGGCGCCTTCCGCATGGGCTACCGCCAGGGCTGACGTTGCAGCGCTATTCCGAAGCGGACCGACGCGGCGGCATGGCGCCGGCGAGGCGCACCCGCGGCAGGGCGAGACGCCCGCGAATGCCGGGCATGTAGTGGTTGGCAAAACGCAGCCCGACGCAATCTCGGGCGTGCCAGCGCACCACTCCCGAGAATTCCCCAAGCGGCTCCATGACCAGGGTCACCGGCTCGCGGTCGCGGAAATCCGCTGCGACCTGCAGCTTGGCGCCGCGATAAGAGAAGTTCAGTACCCGGCATTCGACGGTTCCGCCGGAGGTCCGGAGCCGGGCCGGCCAGCGCGTCCATTTCCGCCGGTGCTTGCGGCGCTCGAGATCGTCATCGTCGGTGACTGCGGTCCGCGTCGCTCTGCTCTGCATGACGGTCGGCTTCCATACCTCATCTTCTGCCGGCGACAGTGGCGGGCGGAGCATGAAGGCGCCATTAACGTGCCAAACGAACTCGCACGTGGTGCCCGCTGCCGGA
>DATJOK010000261.1:0-6809 GCA_035507155.1 Allostellaceae bacterium | reverse complement strand
CTCAGAAGAACGTTCTCACCGCGCCCGTCACGTCGTAGGCGTCATTGACGAGATAGAGCACCTGCCACTTGTCGAAGGTGGTGCAGGGATGCGAGACGCCGAAGGAGATCATGTCGCCGACGGCGAGCGGACTCTCCTTCGGCAGTGCCAGATGCGCGTGCTGGTCGTTGAGGCCGGTGACGGTGTGGCCAGGACCGATCGGCTGCGGCGCGGCGTTGCCGCCGGGCCGGTACCAGGCGAGCGGCACCGGCATGTCGAGATCGGAGGAGATGTCGCGTCGGCCGACGGTGCAGATCGCCTTCTCCGCCTCCGGCCGCGACTGCACATAGGCCCAGACCTCGAGGGCGGGCTTGAGGCCTTCGCCCAGCCCCTCCACCGCCGGCGTGCGCTGACGCAGCCGCTCGAAGGCGCGGCGATAGGCGGCGGAATCATGGGTGAGGTAGCAGCCGCTGCGGATCAGCACCAAGGTCTCGCGCCCCAGCCGCTCGCGGGAGAAGCGCTCGGCGACGAGATCGTAGAAGGCGGAGCCGCCGGCCGAGAGGATCACCGGACCATCCGCGAAGAGATGCTCGCGCTCGCAGGCCTCGGCGATGCCGGCGAGGAATTCGAGGAAGCCGCGGATGCCCGCCTCGGTCTCTTCCGGCGTCTTGCCGCCGATCAGCCCCTCGAAGCCCTCGACGCCGCGCAGCCGCAGCGGTTCTCCCGCGCGCTTCACCGCGCGCGCCACCGCGAGCGCGCCCGCGAGATCGCGGCAGCCGGTGCGGCCGCCGGCGGTGCCACCCTCCAGCAGCAGGTTGATCGGCACGCGCAGGCGCCGCTCCGCCGCAGCGCGCGCCAGCATCTCGACCCCGGCCACGGAATCGACGAGGCAGTAGAATTCGAACCCGGGATCGCCCGCGAGTTCCTCCAGCACGTAGCGGATCGCCTGCCGGCCGACGAGCTGGTTGGCGAGCACGACGCGTTGCACGCCCATGGCACGGCAGACCCGCACCTGCTGCGCGGTCGCCACCGTCATCGCCCAGGCGCCGTCCTCGAGCTGGCGGCGGAACAGCGCCGGGCTCATGGTGGTCTTGCCATGCGGCGCGATCTTGGCGCCGGAGAGCCGCAGGAAAGACTGCATCCAGCGATCGTTGTGATCGATGGCGGAGGATTTGAGCACCGCCGCCGGCAGCGGCAGATCTTCGCGCAGCAGGTTCCAGCCCTTGGAGCCCACCTCACCGAGCGGGAATGGCGCCGCATTCGGCGGCACGCCCTTGACGAGGCCGCTCAGCGAGAAGCGATCGAGGTCCATGGTGTCGGGCATCGGCGTTTCCTCCGCAATGACGCATCTTCCCCGATCCCGGCATCGGTGCCACGACTTCTTTGCCGAGTTCGCAGGGCGTGCCTATATCTTCTAGCAGTGGCGCTCGCCTGAGGTGAGGTAATCAGCCGGTGGTGCGAAGAAAATTTTTCCCGCGCGGCCGCGCGCGGCCGGGCCGCCGGCTTGGCCGCGGCTGTTCAGCCGCGTTTGGTGTGATCCTGCTGCTCGCGGCCGGCAGCGCGCTGGCGCAGGGAACCCCCGTCACCGGCCAGCCCGGGGCGCGACCGACGCCGGTGCCGGAGGTGCCGCCCGTCGGGCCCGACATCTACTCCACCTCGCCGCCACCCGGAATCCAGCGGACCGCGCCAGCCCCGAGCCCACCGCCCGTCCAGTATGCGCCGCCGGCCAATACCGGACCGGTCACCGGCTACGGACCCGGCGGCATGTCACCGGCGCCGGGCGCGCCTGCCAATCCGCCCTACAGCTACGGCGGCACCGCCGCGCCGGCCCGCTAGATCGGCCGATGCGCCTGCCGACCTTCCTGCTGTGGCTCGCCGGCATTCTGGCGATCGCCGCGCTGATCGCGACTCACGATGCCGCGCGGGTCGTCGAGCCCGTGCTGGCGCTGCGCGGCACCCTCATCGCCGTCGTCGCCTTCCATCTGCTGCCGCTCGCCTTGGACGTCGCCGCCTGGCGGACGCTGTTCACTCGCCGGCCGTCCTGGCTGCGCCTGCTGCACCTCCGCTGGGCGAGCGACGGCGTCAATGGGTTGCTGCCGGTGCCGCATCTCGGCGAGCTGTTGCGCGTCTTCGGCCTCGGCCCGACGGTGAGCCGGCGCGAAGCCGGCGCTACCGTAGTGGTCGACATCACCCTGGCACTCGCCTCCGAGGCTGCTTTCGCGGCGCTCGGCATCCTTCTCTATGTGAGGACCGTCGACGGGGGCATCCGGCTGCGCTGGCTCCTTGCGGCAACGATGGTTCTGGCGGCGATCGTGGGCGGATTTTACCTCCTGCAGCGTCGCGGCCTCTTCGCGCTGGGGCGCACCATTGCCCGACGCGCGGCATCGCTGCTGAAACTCGACCTAAACCTCGACGGCGCGCACGGGATCGACGATCACATCCGCGCGATCTATCGGCGCAGGGGCGAGATGCTCTGCTCTTTCGGTTGGCGGCTCGCTGCCTGGATCGTCGGCAGCGGCGAGATCTGGATCGCCGCGCGCGGCCTCGGACTGCCGCTCGGACTCACGGGCGCACTGATCCTGGAGAGCCTGAGCCAGACCGTGCGCACCGCCGGCTTCCTCATGCCGGCGGGGCTGGGGCTGCAGGAGGGTGTTCTCGTGCTGCTGGGCCCGCAACTCGGGATCGACGCCAATGCAGCCCTCTCGCCGGCGCTGGTCCGTCGTGCTCGCGAGCTGGCGTTCGGGGTGCCGGCGCTGTTCGCCAGCGGATGGCTGGAGCATGGCGCCCGCGGCCGGCTGCCACATCCAGCCGTCGCGCCGACGGCTCCGCCGGGCATCGTTGCCGGCGGCGAGCCCGGCGCCGCAAATCGAGCCCCCTCCAATCCCGGCAGCAGAAGACCCCAAATACAAGAACACCGGACGTGCATATCCGGCACATAATTTGCCTAATACTGGGAAGGCCCCCTCCGGGTGCTCGGCATTAGCGGCTGGATCGTAATCCGTTCGCGGAACGAGGACGCTCGACGCCATGTTGATGCCCCCTCTGCAGGACTTCCGGTTGCCCTCGGCGCCCGCTCTCCAGAGCGCCCGAAGCGCATCTGCCGTGAAGGTAGGCGTGTTGGTGGATCTCCCGTGGAGCGAGAGCGCCGGCGGCCATGTGAAATGCTGGGAGCGGCTCGCCCTGGCGGCCAGCAATCTTCCCAGCCAGATCGATCTCACCATCCATTTTCTCGGACCCGCGCCGGGCCAGATCGGGATCGCCGACAATGTCCGCTACCGGATCGAGACACCGATGCTCGGCACGGCGCGTTTCGGGTTTCTCTCCTATGTGCCGGACCATACGGATCTTGCCCCCTGGCACCCGCGACTGGCGGCAGCGATCCGTCGCTACGACGTCCTGCACAGCACCGGCGCCTTTTTCGCCTTCGCGCGCACGGCGCTCGGCGTCGCGCGCCGCACCGGCATTCCGCTGGTGAGCTCGGTCCACACCAACACGCCGGAATACGCGCGGATCTTCGCTGGCCTCACCACCGAGCGGGCCCTCGGGTCCGGTCTGCTGACGCGCTTCGTCAACGGCGTCCTGCACATGCCGGAGCGAGTCGAGCGGCGCATGCTGCGCCAGCTCGCGCGCTACCAGGCGGCCTGCCGCTTCGTCTTCGTCTCGCGGCCGGCGCAGCTTCCGGCGATGGAGGCCAGGCTGCCGGGGCGCGTCGGTCTGCTCCGGCGCGGCATCGATCGCCGGCTCTTCTCGCCGCAGAAGCGTGACCGCTCCTGGCTCGCGGCGGAATACGGCATTGCGCCCGACAAGGTCGTCGTGCTGTCCGTGGGACGCCTCAACCGCGGCAAGAACGTCGCGGTGCTCGCGAAGGCGGTGCACCAGCTGGTGGAGCGCGGCGTGCCGGTCCATCTCCTCTGCGCTGGCAGCGGCGACGAGCGCCGGGCGATCCTCGATCTTCTGGGGCCCAGCGCCACCTGCCCCGGCAGCGTCGATCCCGCGCGGCTCGCGCGGCTCTATGCCGCGGCCGATCTCTTCGCCTTTCCCTCGGCGGTGGAGGAGTTCGCAAACGTGGTGCTGGAGGCGCTCACCTCCGGCCTCCCGGTGCTGGTCGCCGGCGAGAGCGAGATGGGACGCGTGGTGGTGCCGGAGGTGACCGGTCTCATCCTGCCCAGCGTCGCGCCCGCGGCCTGGGTCGAGGCGATCGCGGGTCTGGCCGCCAGCGCCCAGCGCCGGCACGAGATGTCGCGCGCCGCCCGCTCCTACGCCGAGCTCCGCCTGCCCTCCTGGGAGGACGTGCTGGTGAGCGACCTGCTGCCGCGCTGGCGCGAGGTCGCGGCCACACGCCAACGGCAAGCAGCCAACGCATGACGGGCCGCCGCATCCTGCTGCTGGCGCCGCATCCCGACGACGAAGCGGTGGGCTGCGCCGCTCTTATCGCCCGCGCGCGCTCGGCGGGCGCTTCGATGTTCGCCCTCTACCTCACGACCGGCGTGCCCGCCGCCGAGCGGCTCTGGCGCTGGCAGCGCGGCAGCTACGACGCGCGGGTGGCTCGACGGCGGCACGAAGCCGAGCGTGCGGCGGCGCTGCTCGGCATCGAGCCTTGCGGCTTCTCCTCGCGGCCTTCGCGGACGCTCAAGTCGCATCTCCAGGCGGCACGGCGCGAGATCGAGCGCGCCGTCGAAGGCCACGGCATCGACACGCTCTGGGCGCCGGCCTGGGAAGGAGCGCACCAGGATCACGACGCCGCCAATCTCCTCGCCGCCGGCCTTCGCCACCGCGTCGCCGTCTTGGAATATGCCACCTATACCTATGCCGGCCGTCGCGTGCGCTCGCAGACCTTCATCGACACGCGCGGCGGCGAGCAGATCCTCCCTCTCGACGCGGAGGCGATCGCGCTGAAGCGCGCCGCCCTCGGCCTCTACGCCTCCGAGCGCGGCAATCTCCGCCACATCGGCCTCGTGCGGGAAAGCCTGCGGCCGCTGCCGGCACACGACTACTCGCGGCCGCCGCATTCGGCGCCGCTGTTCTGGGCGCGCTTCCAGTGGGTGCCGTTCCGGCATCCGCGCGTCGATTTCGAGCCGGCGAGCGCCGTCTATGGAGAGCTTGCCACCTGGGCAGCGCGCCAGGCGCCCATACCGCCGATTCGCGCCGCCGAGTGATGTAATTCACATCCCGGACCGGCGCGCGCGTGATAGTTACCAAAAGGTGAATTAGTCGGGACCGCCGAAGGACCATCGGGGGCGGCGCGAGCGGCCTTAAAAGTCGCCCGCACAAAACTGCCGCTTTCGTCATCAGCGGACCCGGCTGGCGGGAGACGGTCGCGGCACAGCACCCGGTTCTGGGATCACGTCGGGCACGCGCGCAAGAAAATAATAATGGAATCGCTTCCGCACCGCCGACGGCGAGGAATCATCTGCTGGACGATCTCTCAATATTTCGTTAAATTGTTGGCAATGTTGAGATTTTATTAAGCATAAGAAAACCTCGGTTAAAGCATTCGCCCCCGAGCCCGCGAGCGGCATTTCGACCGCCGGGCGGGGCAGCAGCGGCAAAAGCCGGACGCAGCGGGTGGGAGGGGTTTCGCGGAGTGGGGTCGAAGCTGGGCATTCTGCGCGCGACACGAAACGCGCGCTTCGTTGGCGATCGGCTTGACACGGTGGCGGCGCTGCCGCTTTCGCGCATCGGTTGTATACGCGCATTCGCCGTAGCGAGGAAGCCATGAGCGGCGCGCGCCGGATCGTCCCCCGATCGAGCTTTGGCTTCCGCGATCTGTTGCTCACCACCACGGCGCTCGTCGCGGCGGTGTCGCTCGGGAGCAAGGAGGCCGCGGCTCAGCTCTCCGGCCTGCAGGTTTCTGCCGGCCAGGCGTCGATGACGAACCCGTCGGCGACCTCGACGATCATCAACCAGACGAGCAACAAGGCGATCCTGAACTGGCAGAGCTTCTCGATCGCCGCCGGGAACAGCGTCCAGTTCAAGCAGCCCTCCGCCGGCGCGATCGCGCTCAACCGGGTGCTGGGCGCAAATGTCAGCAACATCAACGGCAGCCTGTCGGCGAACGGGCAGGTCTGGCTGGTCAACCCCAGCGGCATCTTCTTCGGCGCCGGCGCGCAGGTGAATGTGGGCGGCCTCCTCGCCACCACGGCGGACATCCAAGACAGCGACTTCATGGCCGGGAACTACAAGTTCGGCATTCCCGGCAATCCGAATGCGTCGGTCATCAACCAGGGCCACATCCAGGTGGCGTCCGGCGGCGCGGCGATCCTCGCCGGCGCGCGCGTCAGCAACGAGGGGCTGATCGAGGCCGATCTCGGCACCGTGGTGCTGGGCGGCGGCAAGACCTTCGCGGTCGACTTCTCGGGCGACAAGCTGCTCTCCTTCCAGGTGACGGCGCCGGTCGATCAGACGCCCACCAACCCCGACGGCACGCCGGTCTCGGCGCTGGTGTCGAACAGCGGCACGCTCTCGGCCAATGGCGGCACCGTGCTGCTGACCGCGCGGGCGGCGAAGAACGTCATCGACAACGTGATCAACACCTCGGGCATCATCGAGGCGAAGACCGCCTCGATGGTGAACGGCGAGATCGTCCTCGACGGCGGCGATACCGGCGCGGTGACGGTGAGCGGCAGCCTCGACGCCTCCGGCAAGAACGCGGGCGAGACCGGCGGCACCATCAAGGTGCTGGGCGATCAGGTGGCGCTCACCAGCACCGCCTCGCTCGATGCCTCCGGCGACGCCGGCGGCGGCACCGTGCTGGTGGGCGGCAACTTCCACGGCGCCGGACCGGAGCAGAACGCCAGCACCACCACCATCTCCGCCGGCGCCGTCATCAA
>DATJOK010000260.1:0-13255 GCA_035507155.1 Allostellaceae bacterium | reverse complement strand
AGCGGGTGTTCAGCGGCTGGATGTTCGCCGAGAGCCCGTCGCTCTCGGCGCTCCAGCACCCGGTCTATGACGTGACCCTGCTCGACTGCAAGACGGCGACCGGGTCCTCGCCCAAATAGACTGGAAATTCCGGCCGGACCGCCAGCGCCAGCTCGAGCCGGCGGTGGTACTCGGCGCGCGAGATCGCGGTGGCGCCGAAGCGCTCGAGGTGCTCGGTCACGAACTGGGTGTCGAGCAGGCGGAAGCCGCCGGCGATCAGCCGCGCCACCAGATGCACCAGCGCCACCTTGCTGGCGTCTCGGCCGCGGCTGAACATGCACTCGCCGAAGAAGGCGCCGCCGAGCGCCACGCCGTAGAGGCCGCCCATCAGTTCGCCCTCGGTCCAGGCCTCGATGCTGTGGGCGAGGCCGCGATCGAAGAGCGCGCCGTAGAGGCGGAGGATCTCGTCGTTGATCCAGGTCTTCGGCCGGATCGCCGTGGGCTCGGCGCAGCCGCGCATCACCGCCTCGAAAGCGGTATCGACGCGCACCTCGTAGGCACCGGAGCGCAACGTGCGCTTGAGCCGCCGCGGCAGGTGGAAGCCGTCCAGCGGCAGCACGCCGCGCGGATCCGGATCGACCCAGAACAGCTCCGGATCCTCGGCGGATTCCGCCATCGGGAAGAGACCCGCGGCGTAGGCGCGCAGGAGCAGCTCGGGCGTCAGCGCAATCATCACCCCTGATGAAAGCCAGCCCGGCCGATCCGTCAAGTCTCGACGACGGGTTCCACTTTCAGGCGGATTTGAGCTTTGTCGGGTCGATCGGCAGCTGGCGCAGCCGCACCCCGGTCGCCGCGTGGACGGCGTTCACGACGGCGGGTCCGATGGTGGCGGTGCTGGGCTCGCCCATGCCGCCCGGCGCCTCGGTGCTGTCGACGATATAGACCTCGATCGCCGGTGCCTCGTCGATGCGCAGCATCTGGTAGCTGTCGAAATTGCTCTGCTCCACGCGACCATTCTTGAGCGTGATCTCGCCATAGAGCACGGCGGTAATGCCGAAGATGGCGCCGCCCTCGACCTGCGCCTTGACCGTGTCGGGATTGACGACGCGCCCGCAGTCGACGGCGCAGACCACGCGATCGACGCGGACCTGACCGTCCTTCGCCACCGACACCTCGGCGACCTGGGCGACATAGGTGCCGAAGCCGAAGATGACGGAGACGCCGCGGCCCTTGCCGGCCGGCATCGGGCTGCCCCAACCGGCCTTCGATGCCGCGAGATCGAGAACCCCGCGCGCCCGCGGCGCCTTCTCCAAAAGGCCGCGGCGGAATTCCACCGGGTCCTTCTTCGCCGCTACGGCCAGCTCGTCGATGAAGCCTTCCACCATGAAGGCGTTGTGAGTGACGCCGACGCCGCGCCACCAGCCGGTCAGCAGACCCGCCGGCGGCTCGTGGCGGACGTAGTCGATATGGGCGTTGGGGAAGCTGTAGGGCCCCATCGCGGCCTCGACGGCGTCGAAGTCATGGCCGTCCTTGAAAGCCGGCGGCAGCCAGCGCGCGAGGACCGAGGACCCGGTGACGCGATGGGACCAGGCCACTACCTTGCCCGCCGCATCGAGTCCGCCGGCCAAGCGGTCGTAATAGTAGGGGCGGTAGATGTCGTGCTGGATGTCCTCCTCGCGGGTCCAGACGACCTTGACGGGGCCGTCGACCTCCTTGGCGATGCGGACGGCGAGCGCGATGCCGTCGATGTCGAGCCGGCGGCCGAAGCCGCCGCCGATGAGATGGTTGTGGATCTCCACCTTCTCCACCGGCAGGCTGGTGAGTTCCGCGGTGACGGCGCGGGCGCGGCCGGCGATCTGGGTCCCGACCCAGACGTCGCAGCGGTCCTTCGCCACATGCACGGTGCAGTTCATCGGCTCCATCGGCGCATGGGCCAGGAACGGCACCTGATAGATCGCCTCCAGCTTGGTAGCGGCGCCCGCGAGCGCCGCGGCGACGTCGCCCTCGTTCTTGTCGACGACGCCGGGGTTCTGCGAGGCGGCATCCATCTCGCGGACGAGATCGGCGGTCGCTACATGGGCGTTGGCGCCGTCGTCCCAGGTGATCTCGAGGGCGGCGAGCCCCTTCTTGGCGGCGCCCATGTGATCGGCGACGACGGCGACGGCCTCGTCGAGGCGCACGACCTGGTGCACGCCCTTCACCGCCTTCGCCTTGCTGTCGTCGAGACGGGCGAGCTTGCCGCCGAAGACCGGCGAAGAGGCGACCGTGGCGATCTTCATGCCCGGGAGCCGCGTGTCGATGCCGAATGCGGCCTTGCCGTTCACCTTCTCGGGCGTGTCGAGGCGTTTCGCGGGCTTGCCGACGATCTTGAAATCCCTGGGGTCCTTGAGGGTGATCTGCTGCGGCACCGGCAGCGTCGCCGCCTTCTCCGCCAGGGCGCCATAGCCGAGCTTGCGCGTGCCGGCCGCGTCAATCACGGCCCCGCTCTCCGCGTGGCAGGCTCCCGCATCAATCTTCCAGGTCGCGGCGGCGGCCGATATCAGCATCATGCGCGCCGCGGCGCCCGCTCGACGCATCGGCTCCCAGGAGGCTCGGATCGCGGTCGAGCCGCCGGTCGCCTGGAACCCCAGCAGCGGATTGGCATAGAGCTTGTCGTCCGCCGGTGCGTGCTCGAGACGCAGCTGGTCGAGACCGACCTCCAGCTCTTCCGCGAGCAGCATCGGGATCGAAGTATAGGTGCCTTGGCCCATCTCCACATAGGGCATCACCAGGGTCACCTGGCCGGCGGGGTCGATCCGGATGAAAGCGTTGGGCGCGAAGCCGGCTGCCGTCGCCGCGTGGGCGTCCCGCAGCGGCCAGGGCAGGGAGAATCCCAACGTCAGGGTGCCCGCGGCGCCGGCGACTTTGAGCAGCGAGCGGCGGCTGATGGTCGCGCGGTCGGTGGCATGATCGAGCGGCATGGCGGTCAGCCTTTCTTCGCGGCGGGCGCGGCGGAGGCGGCGGCCGCCTTGATCGCGGCGCGGATCCGGACATAGGTGCCGCAGCGGCAGATGTTGCCGCTCATGGCGTCGTTGATGTCGGCATCGTTCGGGTTGGGATTGCCCGCGAGGAGCGCGCTCGCCGACATGATCTGGCCGGACTGGCAGTAGCCGCACTGCGGCACTTCGAGATCGATCCAGGCCTTCTGGATGCTGCGGCCGGACGGCGTCCGGTCGATCGCCTCGATGGTGGTGATCTCCGAGGTGCCGACGCTGTCGATGGTGGTGATGCAGGAGCGGGTAGGGGCGCCATCCACATGCACCGTGCAGGCGCCGCAGAGCGCCATGCCGCAGCCGAACTTGGTGCCGGTCATGCCGAGGACGTCGCGCAGCACCCAGAGCAGCGGCGTGTCGTCATCGACGTCGACGGTATGGCTCTCGCCATTGACTTTGATCGTGAAGGCCACGGGCCGGCTCCCCCATGTTCGGCTGGCGTTTCCACCAGCTAATGACAGTATTGCGGAGTAGCACCCAGGCAAGGCGCCCTGATCGCCCGTTCTTGCTGCGGCTTGGAGTGCCTTGCTGCCCTGGAGCGGGGCGCCGGAAGTGCGTTGGAAGGGTTAGCTTTCTCGGCCGATGAAGCGGCCGAGCCAGTGCACGTCGTAGTCGCCGTCGATGAAGTCGGGCGCGGCGAGCAGGCGCTGATGCAGCGGGATCGTGGTGTCGATCCCGGTGATGACGTATTCCTCGAGCGCGCGGCGCATGCGCATCAGGCATTCATTGCGGCTGACGCCGTGCACGATCAGCTTCGACACCAGGCTGTCGTAGTGTGGCGGCACCGCATAGCCCTGGTAGAGCGCGCTGTCGACGCGGACGCCGAGGCCACCGGGCGCCAGATAGCCGGTGATGGTGCCGGGCGAAGGCGCGAAGGTCTGCGGGTGCTCGGCGTTGATGCGGCACTCGATGGCGTGGCCGGCGAGCTTCACCTCTTCCTGGCGATAGCCCAGCGGCGCGCCGGACGCGATGCGGATCTGCTCGCGCACCACATCGATGCCGCTCACCATCTCCGAGATCGGATGCTCGACCTGGAGGCGGGTGTTCATCTCGATGAAGAAGAACTGTCCGTCCTCGAACAGGAACTCGATGGTGCCGGCGCCGCGATAGCCGAGCTTGGCGATGGCGCGTGCCGCAATGGCGCCGAGCTCGGCGCGCGCCGCGGCGTTGAGGGCCGGCGAGGGCGTCTCCTCCAGCAGCTTCTGGTGCGAGCGCTGCAGCGAGCAGTCGCGCTCGCCGAGATGGATGACGCCGCCCTGGCCATCGGCGAGGATCTGGATCTCGATGTGGCGGGGATGCGAGAGGTGCCGCTCGAGATAGACCTCGGCATTGGCGAAGAAGGCGGCGGACTCCCGCTGCGCCGCCGGCAGCATCTCCTGGAGCGCGGCGGCATCGCGCGCGACGCGCATGCCCCGCCCGCCGCCGCCTCCCGCCGCCTTGATGAGGACGGGATAGCCGATCTTCTCCGCTTCCGCGAGGGCGTGCTCCAGCCCCTCGACCGCGCCGTCGGAGCCTGGCACCACGGGAATGCCGAGCTCCCGGGCAACCCGCTTCGCCACCACCTTGTCGCCCATCATCCGGATGTGCTCGGGCGTCGGTCCGATGAAGACGAAGCCGTGCTCCTCCACCATCTCGGCGAAGCCGGCATTCTCGGCGAGGAAGCCGAGGCCCGGGTGGATCGCATCGGCGCCGGTGATCTGCGCCGCCGAGAGGATGGCGGGAATATTGAGATAGCTTTCGCGCGCCGGCGGCGGCCCGATGCAGACGCTCTCATCGGCGAGCCGCACATGCATGGCGGTGTTGTCGGCGGTGGAGTGCACCGCCACCGTCTTGATCCCCATCTCGCGGCAGGCGCGGTGGATGCGCAACGCGATCTCGCCGCGGTTGGCGATGAGGATCTTCTCGAACATGCCGGCGCTACTCGATCACCATCAGCACCTGGCCGTATTCGACCGGCACGCCGTCGGCGACCAGGATCTCCGCCACCCGGCCGGCACGCGGCGAACGGATCTGGTTCATCACCTTCATCGCCTCGACGATCAGCAGTACCTGCCCCTCGCTCACCTTCTCGCCGAGCTTCACGAAGGGCGGCTGGTCCGGCTGCGGCGCGATATAGGCGGTGCCGACCATCGGCGCCTTGATCGCGCCGGGATGATCGACCGGCGCCGGCGCCGGCTTCGCGGCTGCGCTCTCCGCCGGCGGCGCAGCGGCGGGTGCGGTGAAGGCCACCGCGGTGCCGCCGCGCGCGACCCGGATGCGCCGCTCGCCTACCGCGTATTCGATCTCGGTGAGGCCGGTCTCCTCGAGGAGCGCCGCCAGGCTGCGCACGAGATCGCCGTCGATCGACAGATCGCCTTTGGTCATGCTGATCCGCTCTCCGTCAGCCGGCCTTGTCGCCGGCGGCCTCGAGGATGCGCGCCATGGCGTCGAGGGCCAGCAGATAGCCCTGCGGCCCGAGGCCCATGATGATGCCGTCGGCGACCAGGCTGATGTAGGAGTGATGCCGCCACTCCTCGCGCCGGTGGATGTTCGAGAGATGGATCTCGATGACCGGCACGTCGCAGAGCTTGAGGGCATCATGCACGGCGACCGAGGTGTGGGTGAGGCCGGCCGGGTTGATGACGATGCCGTCGGCGCCGGTGCGCGCCTCCTGGATCCAGTCGACAAGCTGGCCCTCGTGGTTCGACTGGCGGAAATCGATCTCCAGCTCCAGCTCGCCGGCGCGCTCGGTGCAGGCGGCCTCGATGTCGGCCAGCGTATCGGTGCCGTAGATGGCGGGCTCGCGCACGCCCAGCATGTTGAGATTGGGGCCGTTCAGGATCAGGATCGTCGCTCGGGCCACCGTCGCTTCCTCCAGGGGGCATTGCGATGGCGGGCCTTATAGCAGCGGGACAGGGCAGGGGCAAAGACGCTCTTTCCCGCCGGAGGGAGGCGCCGCGCGGCGTCCCGGGAGGTCGCTTTGCGTGCGCTGGTGCCAGTTCTTGTCGGCCTCGCGCTGTGGTCCTGCGCGCCGGCGACGCCGCAGGACGCGGGCATCGGCGGCCTCGAGACCGCGATCCTGCCGCTCGACGGCGGCCCCGATGCGACGCCGCAGACGATCGCCGAGCGGATGGCGCACTACCACGTTCCCGGTCTCAGCCTGGCAGTGATCCGCGACGAGCGCATCGTCTGGATCGGCGCCTACGGCGTGCGCACCGCCGGAACCACGGACGCCGTTGACGTCGGCACCCTCTTCCAGGCCGCCTCGATCAGCAAGACCGTGGCGGCATCGGCGACGATGCGGCTCGTCGAGGCAGGCAGGCTGGCGCTCGACGGCGACGTCAACCGGGAGCTGAAATCGTGGCGTCTCCCGACGCCACCGCCGATGCGGGGTCATCCTGTCACTCTGGCGGAGCTGCTGAGCCACCGCGCTGGCCTGACGGTGCCGGGCTTTCCCGGCTATGACGCCGAGGCGCGGCTCCCCGATCTCAGGGAGATCCTCGACGGCAAGCCGCCGGCGAACACCCGGCCGGTGCGGGTCCGCTGGCAGCCGGGCGCCGCATTCCGCTATTCGGGCGGCGGCTACGAGGTGCTGCAGCAGCTGCTGACCGACGCGACGGCGGAGCCTTTTCCGCTCTTCGCCGAGCAGCAGGTGCTGACGCCCCTCAACATGGTGCGGAGCGGCTATTGGCAGCCGCTGCCGGAGGATCTCTGGGCGGATGCCGCCACGGCCCACGACGCAGAGGGACAGCCAGTCAAGGGCCGTGCCCACGTCTATCCCGAGCTCGCCGCCGCCGGGCTCTGGACCACGCCGGTCGATCTCGCGCATTTCATGATCGAGCTCTCGCGCGCCTGGTCCGGCCAGAGTTCCGCGCTGATGCAGCTCGACACCGCGCGCCGCATGCTGGCGCGCCAGGGCAGCGGTCCCACCGGCCTCGGCGTCTTCCTCGACGGCGAGGGGGCGACGCTTCGCTTCCGCCATCCCGGCGACAATTTCGGCTACCACGCCCTGCTGGTGGGCTACGCCGACGGCAGCCACGGCGCCGTCGCGATGACCAACGGCGAGGGCGGCCGCGCGCTCGTCGCCGAGGTCATCAACAGCATCGCGAAGCTGGAAGCCTGGCCGGGTTTTACGCCGCTGGGGCCGGAGTGAACTACTCCGCTTCCGCCACGAAAGGCGTCTCGGCGCGCGCCTCGAGCTTGTCGAGGAGCTGATCGAGCGCCGCGCGCTCCTCGTCGGTGAGGCCGGCGAGCAATCTTGCCTCCACGCGCTTCGCATGCGGCACGATCTGGCGGTGGATGGCGCGGCCGGCCGGCGTCAGGGCGAGCACGGCGCGGCGCCGGTCGGCGGGGTCGGTTCGGCGGCTGACACGGCCGGCGGCGACAAGACGCGACACGGCGCGGCTCACCCGAACCTTGTCCATCTGGGTCTTCTCGCCCACGCCCATGGCCGAGAGCGGACCGAAACGGCCGAGCACCGCCATGACGCGCCACTCCGGCACCGAGAGGTCGAAGCGCCGCTCGTAGCTGCGCGCGATCGCGTTGGAGATGCGCAGCATCAGCACCGAGAGGCGATAGGGCAGGAACCGCTCGAGGACGAGGGTCTCGTCCTCGCCGGTAGCAAGCTCGGGACGCGGGCTTGGCTTTAGTTTCATTTGAAACTATATTGGATCCCATGCAGGGCCGGGTCAAGCCAAGTGTCCGGCCTCCAACCATCCGCCAGCGAGGATCGCCATGACGCTTGCGACCAAGGCGCGGCCGTCCGAGATGCCCCAGGATCTCTGGGACAACCCCATGGGCACCGACGGCTTCGAGTTCGTGGAATACACCGCCCCCGATACGGCGGCGCTCGGCCGGCTCTTCGATAGCATGGGCTTCACCGCGGTGGCGCGGCACCGCTCCAAGAAGGTGACGCTCTACCGCCAGGGCGACGTCAACTTCGTCGTCAACGCGGAGCCCGAGAGCTTCGGCCAGGCCTTCGCGCGCCTGCACGGCCCCTCGGTCTGCGCCATGGCGTTCCGGGTGCGCGACGCCGCCAAGGCCTACGAGCGGGCGATCCAGCTCGGCGCCAAGCCGGTCGCCGGCCGGGTCGGCCCGATGGAGCTCAACATCCCCGCGATCGAGGGGATCGGCGGCAGCATCGTCTATCTCGTCGACCGCTACGGCGAGCACACGATCTACGATGTCGATTTCGTGCCGCTGCCGGGCGCCGAGGCGAAGCCGCGGGGCGTCGGGCTCGTCGGCGTCGATCATTTGACCCACAACGTGCATCAGGGCCGCATGGGGCTCTGGGCGAAGTTCTACGAGGATCTCTTCAATTTCCGCGAGATCCGCTACTTCGACATCGAGGGCAAGCACACCGGGCTGCGCTCCAGGGCGATGACCAGCCCGTGCGGCCGGATCCGCATCCCCATCAACGAGAGCGCCGACGACAAGTCGCAGATCGCGGAATATCTCGAGGCTTATCGCGGTGAGGGCATCCAGCACATCGCGCTTGCCACCGAGGACATCTTCGCCACCGTCGAGGCGCTGCGCGCCAAGGGCGTCACGTTCATGGACGTGCCGGACACCTACTACGAGCAGGTGGATGCGCGGCTTCCGGGCCACGGCCAGGAGCTCGAGCGCATGAAGCGCAACCGCATCCTGGTAGACGGCGCGCCGACCGAGGGTGGGGGACTGCTGCTGCAGATCTTCACCGACACGGTGATCGGCCCGATCTTCTTCGAGATCATCCAGCGCAAGGGCAACGAGGGCTTCGGCGAGGGCAACTTCCGCGCCCTCTTCGAATCGATCGAGCTCGACCAGATCCGCCGCGGCGTCCTCGATCCGAAGGCGCCGAAGGAGAACAAAAAGTAGGATTCACCACGAAGACACGGAAGACACGAAGAATAAGATACTTCTCCGTATCCTTCGTGCCTTCGTGGTGAGTCTAGATTTCTGAGAGCAGCGACCACCTGTGCCGGTGAGCACTGAAGGGAGTGAGACGATGAAGACCTGGATCCGCTTTCCTCGTGTCGAGGGCGTGGCGTCGCGGCAGGCGCATACCGACCTCCCCGCCGGCACCTACGAGCGCGAGCTCGGCAAGGAGGGCTTCTTCGGGCCGGCGACGCAGATGTATCACGCCCATCCGCCGACCGGCTGGACGAGCTGGGACGGGCCGCTCCGCCCGCGCGCCTTCGATCTCACCAAGCTGAACTCGATCGCGACCTCGCCCTGGGAAGCTGACGGGGTGCTCTCGAATGCGCATCTCCGCTATCGGCAGTGGCGGACCGGCGGAAAGATGGATCATCTCGTGCGGAACGCCGACGGCGACGAGCTGCTCTTCGTGCATGAGGGCGCGGGCGACCTCTTCTGCGACTGGGGCCACCTCAAATTCCGCGATGGCGACTACATCGTGCTGCCGCGCGGCGCCCAGTGGCGCGTCGAGTGCGACGGCCCCGCCACCTTCCTGATGATCGAGGCGACCGGCGGCGGCTACAGCCTGCCGGAGAAGGGGCTGGTGGGGACCCATGCGATCTTCGATCCCGCCATGCTGGACGTGCCGGCGATCGACGACGCCTTCAAGGCGCAGCAGACGCCCAAAGGCCAGCGCGAGGAGTGGCGCGTCCGCGTGAAGCGGCGCAATGCGCTCAGCACCATCACCTATCCCTATAATCCGCTCGATGCGGTGGGCTGGCACGGCGACCTCGCGCCGGTCAGGCTCAACTGGCGCGACATCAGGCCGATCATGAGCCACCGCGCTCATCTGCCGCCCTCGGCGCACACGACCTTCCTCGCCGACCGCTTTGTCGTCTGCACCTTCGTGCCGCGTCCCTTCGAGAGCGATCCCGGCGCACTCAAGGTGCCGTTCTTCCATTCGAATGATGATTTCGACGAGGTGATCTTCTATCACCGCGGCAACTTCTTCTCCCGCGACAACATTCATGCGGGGATGGTGACGCTGCACCCCTGCGGCTTTCCGCATGGGCCGCATCCGAAGGCGCTCGCCGGCGCCTTCGCGCCAAAGAAAGGCGAGACCGACGAGGTCGCGGTGATGCTGGACGCGCGCGACGCGCTCGACATCGGCAGCCTGCCGCAAGGCGTCGAGGACGTCGCGTACGTCAACTCCTGGCGCGGCGAGGCATCGTGAAGCTCGCCAGCCTGAAGCGCGGTGGCCGCGACGGGACTCTCGTCCTGGTGAGCCGCGATCTCCGGCGCTGCGTCCCGGTACCGGAGGCGGCGCCGACGCTGCAGCGGGCGCTCGACGACTGGTCGCGTGCGGAGCCTGTGCTTCGCACCGAGGCCGCGCGGCTCGAGGAGGGCAAGGTCGCGAACGCCGAGCCCTTCGATCCCGCGCTGGTGGCGGCGCCGCTGCCGCGCGCCTATCAGTGGCTCGACGGCTCGGCCTATCTCTATCACGTCGAGCTGGTGCGCAAGGCGAGGAAGGCGGAAATGCCGCCCAGCTTCTACAGCGATCCCCTGATGTATCAGGGCGGCTCCGACAGCTTCATCGGGCCGACCGACGACATCCTCGCCGGCGACGAGGCCTGGGGCATCGATTTCGAGAGCGAAGTCGCCGTCGTCACCGACGACGTGCCGATGGGAAGCTCGTCGGCGGGCGCGGCCGGCCACATCAAGCTGCTGATGCTCGTCAACGACGTGAGCTTGCGCAACCTGATCCCGACCGAGCTCGCCAAGGGATTCGGCTTCGTGCAGGGGAAGCCTGCCACCGCCTTCTCGCCGGTGGCAGTGACGCCGGACGAGCTGGGATCCGCCTGGGATGGCCGCAAGGTGAACCTGCCGCTGGCGAGCTCGCTCAACGGCAAGCTCTTCGGCAGGCCCAATGCGGGCGCCGACATGAATTTCGACTTTCCGACGCTGATCGCTCATGCCTCGCGTACGCGCGAGCTCGAGGCCGGCACCATCGTCGGATCCGGCACCGTCTCCAACCGCGATCCCGCCGCCGGCTCCGCCTGCCTCGCGGAGCGGCGGATGATCGAGACCATCGAGGACGGCGCGCCGAAGACGCCCTTCCTCAAGTTCGGCGACCGCA
Source organism: Allostellaceae bacterium (assembly GCA_035507155.1). Taxonomy (GTDB): domain Bacteria; phylum Pseudomonadota; class Alphaproteobacteria; order ATCC43930; family CGMCC-115725; genus DASZHJ01. The sequence goes on along the minus strand of DATJOK010000260.1, from coordinate 2,233 downwards.
TCCGCATCGAGATGCTGGGTGGCGAGGGCCGCTCGATCTTCGGCGCCATCGACCAGAAGGTGGTGCGTTTTCAGCCGAGGTTGTGACGCCCGGCGCGCCGCTCTAAGCTCGCGACAAGAAGTCTGACAGGCGGTGGGGGGAGGCGACATGAAGCTCTACGGCTATTTCCGGTCCTCGGCGGCGTTCCGGGTGCGCATCGCGCTCAATCTGAAGGGGCTGCCTTACGTCCAGCACTCGATCCACCTCCGACGCAACGAGCAGTCGGCGCCTGACTATCTCAGGCTCAATCCGCAGGCGCTGGTGCCGACCCTGGTGGACGGCACCCGGGTGGTGACGCAGTCGCTCTCGATCATGGAATACCTCGACGAGACCCATCCGGCGCCGCCGCTGCTGCCGGCCAATCCGCAGGAGCGCGCTCGCGCGCGCTCGATCGCGCAGATGATCGCCTGCGACATCCACCCGATCGACAATCTGCGGGTGCTGCGCTACCTCGCGAACCCGCTGGGCCTGGACGAGAAGGCGGTGGAGGTCTGGTTCAATCACTGGATCAAGCTGGGATTCGACGCCATTGAGCAGCGCCTGGCCGCGGAGAAGGAGACCGGCCGCTTCTGCCACGGCGATGCGCCCGGCATCGCCGACTGCTGTCTGGTGCCGCAGGTCTTCAACGCTCAGCGCCACAAGAGTTTCGACTTCGGGCCTTACCCCACCATCATGCGGATCTTCGATTCCTGCCTCGCGGTGCCCGCCTTCGACCACGCGGTGCCGGCGAAGCAGCCGGACGCGGAGCCGTAACTACAGGAGCAGATCGAGCAGCGGCCGGAGATCGCGGAATTCGTGATCGGGCACTGGCACGCCCTCAGCGCGCGCGAGGCCGCGGCGGTTGATCCAGGCGATCTCGAACTTGAGCGGCTTGCCGCCGACGAGGTCGGTGTGCTGCGACTGGCCGGAATGGAAGATCGCTCCCACCGGCAGGCCCGAGCACTGCAGCAGATATCTGAAGAGGGTGCCGTCGGGCTTGTAGCCGCGGGCGCGCTCGGCGGTGCAGACGAGATCGAATGTCCGGCCGAGCTGCGTGCGCGACAGCAGGTCGTCATCGATGTTGGAGATGACCGCGAGCTTGTAGCGCTCTCCCAGCCGGTCGAGGACGGCGTCGACGTCGGGAAAGCGCGGGAAGCCGGCGAAGGCATCGAAGTAGAGCTCGATCAAGTCCGGATCGCCCCGGAGCCCGAAATGCTCGAGGGTCGCGGCGAGCGACAGCCGGCAGATCTCGCGATAGGAGCAGTAGGGCTCCCAGTAACGGCGCATGTTGCCGTGCTCCCAGTGCTCCCAGAACTGCAGGGGATCGATGGCGCTGCCACCGCACCGCGCGAGGATCTCCGCGAAAGCGTCGCGCGAGCCCTGGCGCACGTCCACCAGCGTGCCGAAGACGTCGAAGGAGAGAAGCTGGGGCGGACTCGTTCTCGGTCGTGGCATCGAACTCTCATCCTCTCTCGAGTGGCAGACAAAAAAGGGGCCGCGGCGAACCGCGGCCCCAGTATGCCTAAGCCAAGCGTCGATTGGCTTAGAAGTCCATGCCGCCCATGCCGCCGTGGTCGTGACCACCGGGCATCGCCGCCGCCTTCTTCTCCGGCTTCTCGCCCACCATCGCCTCGGTGGTGATGAGGAGGCCCGCGACGGACGAGGCATCCTGCAGCGCTAGGCGCACCACCTTGGTCGGATCGATGATGCCGGCCTTGACCAGGTTCTTGTAGTCGCCGGTCTGGGCGTCGAACCCCAGGGCGGTGTCGCTGCTCTCCATGAGCTTGCCCACCACGACGGAGCCGTCGGCACCGGCGTTCTCGGCGATCTGCCGCGCCGGCATCTGGATCGCGCGGCGAACGATGTCGACGCCGACCTTCTGGTCGTCGTTGTCGGCCTTCACCTTGGCGAGCGCCTTGGTGGCGTAGAGGAGGGCGGTGCCGCCACCGGCGACGATGCCTTCCTCGACCGCCGCGCGGGTCGCATGCATGGCGTCGTCAACCCGGTCCTTGCGCTCCTTCACCTCGACCTCGGTCGCACCGCCGACCCGGATCACCGCAACGCCCCCGGCGAGCTTCGCCAGACGCTCCTGCAGCTTCTCCCGGTCGTAGTCCGAGGTGGTCTCCTCGATCTGCGCCTTGATCTGCCCGATCCGGCCCTCGATGTCCTTCTTCTTGCCGGCGCCGTCGATGATCGTGGTGTTCTCCTTGTCGAT
>DATJOK010000259.1:0-2189 GCA_035507155.1 Allostellaceae bacterium | reverse complement strand
GTGAACGTGTTCTCGCACCGGGTCGTCCACACCGATGCCTCGCCCTTCGCCAACGATCCGATCTTCCGCCGCTTCTTCGGCGACCACGCCTTCGGCATGCCGCAGGACCGCATCCAGAACTCGCTGGGATCGGGCGTCATCGTCGATCCGACGGGCCTCGTAGTGACCAACCATCACGTCATCAAGGACGCCGACGAGATCCGGGTGGTGCTCGCCGACCGCCGCGAGTTCGAGGCAAAGCTCCTGCGCTCGGACGAGCGCACCGACCTCGCGGTGCTCAAGATCGACGCCCACGGCGAGCGCCTGCCGGCGCTGGAGATCGGCGACAGCGACAGCCTCGAGGTCGGCGATCTCGTGCTGGCGATCGGCAACCCCTTCGGCGTCGGGCAGACCGTCACCAGCGGCATCGTCTCCGGCCTTGCCCGCACCGCGGTGGGCATCAGCGACTTCCGCTCCTTCATCCAGACCGACGCCGCCATCAATCCCGGCAACTCCGGCGGCGCCCTCGTCGACCTCGACGGCAAGCTCGTCGGCATCAACACCGCGATCTTCTCGCGAAGCGGCGGCTCCATCGGCATCGGCTTCGCGATCCCGACGGCGATGGTGCGGACGGTGCTGGAAGGTGCGCGCACCGGTGGACCGATCGTGCGCGCCTGGCTCGGCGCCACCGGCCAGCCGGTCACCGCCGAGATCGCCCAGAGCCTGGGGTTGCCGCACCCCATGGGCGTGCTGGTAAAGGAAGTGGTGCCGGCGAGCCCCGCCGCCGCTGCCGGCATCAAGGTCGGCGACGTGGTGGTGGCGATCGAGGGGCACGAGGTGGATGACCCCGAGGATCTCCGCTTCCGTGTCGCCACGCTCAGGGTGAACTCGCCGGCGCGCCTCACGCTCTGGCAGGCCGGCCGGCAGCAGGTGGTGACGGCGACGGTGGTCGCGCCGCCGGAGGATCCGCCGCGCGACCTCACCACCCTGGAAGGGCGGCATCCGCTGGCGGGCGCCACGGTGGGCAATCTCAACCCGGCCTTCGCCGAGGAGCTCGGTCTCGACGACGCCCTGCGCGGCGTCGCGGTCTCATCGGTGCAGGACGGCAGCATCGCCGACCGCCTGGGCCTGCAGAAGGGCGATATTCTCGTGACCCTGAATTCCCGGCCGCTGCCGAGCGTCGCGACACTCGGCCAGGTGATGACGCAGACCCGCGCGCCCTGGACCGTGGCCGTGCGCCGCGGCGGACGCGTGCTCTCTGTGACGGTCAGGGACTGATGAGCCTCTTCGAGGACCAGGCGCCGCGTCCGCTCGCCGACCGCCTTCGGCCGCGCAAGCTCTCGGAGGTGGTCGGGCAAGATCACCTGCTGGGGCCGGAGGGCCCGGTCGGCCGCATGGTGGCACAGCATCGCCTTGCCTCGATGATCCTCTGGGGCCCGCCCGGCTGCGGCAAGACCACCATCGCGCGCCTGCTGGCGGACGCGACCTCCATGCATTTCGAGCCGCTCTCGGCGGTGTTCTCCGGCGTCGCCGATCTTCGCAAGGTGTTCGATGCCGCCCGGAAGCGCCGCGCCGGCGGCCAGGGCACGCTCCTCTTCATCGACGAGATCCACCGCTTCAACCGCGCCCAGCAGGATGGCTTCCTCCCCTATGTGGAGGACGGCACCGTGACCCTGATCGGCGCCACCACCGAGAACCCCTCCTTCGAGTTGAACGGCGCCTTGCTCTCGCGGGCGCAGGTCTTCGTGCTGCGCCGCCTCGACGATGCCGCACTCGAGACGCTGCTCGAGCGCGCCGAGAAGACGATCGGCCACAAGCTGCCGCTCGACGAGAGCGGCCGCGCCACCGTCCGCGCCATCGCCGACGGCGATGGCCGCTATCTCCTCAACCTCGCCGAGGAGCTCTCGGTGCTGCCGCGCGACCATGTGCTGGACGCGGCCGGCGTCGCCGCCACGGTGCAGCGCCGGGCGCCGCTCTACGACAAGGCGCAGGAAGGCCACTACAACCTGATCAGCGCGCTCCACAAGGCGGTGCGCGCCTCCGACGTCGACGCGGCGCTCTATTGGCTGGCCCGCATGCTGGTGGGCGGCGAGCATCCGGTCTACATCGCGCGCCGCATGACGCGCATGGCGGTCGAGGACATCGGGCTTGCCGATCCCCAGGCGCTCCCCATGGCGATCGCCGCCTGGGAGGCCTACGATCGCATGGGC
>DATJOK010000258.1:0-23809 GCA_035507155.1 Allostellaceae bacterium | reverse complement strand
GCGGCCGACGGTGTGATTGGCGAGGCCGATGACGGCATCTTCGCCCTCGGTGCTGAGCACGACCGCGAGCTGCCAGCCGACGTCGTCGGCGCCGGCCGGCAGCGGCATCGCCGCGAGCCGTTTCCACCAGTCGCCGTGAATGTCGATATGCGCGATCGGCCCGCGGTAGCCGTGGCGGCGATCGTAGGCGATGAGGCCGTTGCGCAGCGACTGGTCGGCGATCGCCTGCAGACGCGGATCGAGGCTGGTGCGCACGGAGAAGCCGGCCTGGTAGAGCTCGCGATCGCCATAGCGCGCCACCAGCTCGCGGCGCACTTCCTCGGCGAAATAGTCCGCCTTCACCAGCTGCGTCTCGCTGCGGTGATGGGTGACGATCGGCTTCGCCTTGGCCGCCGCGCCCTCGGCGGCGGTGATGAACCCGGCCTCCACCATGCGGTCGATGACCAGGTCGCGCCGCGCCGTCGCCGCCTCGGGGTTGCGCTCCGGATTGTAGGTGTTGGGCGCCTTCGGCAGCGCGCCCAGAACGGCCGCCTCGCCGATGCTGAGCTCATCGAGCGACTTGTTGAAGTAGCTGAGGGCTGCCGCCGCGACTCCGTAGTTGCCGCCACCGAGATAGATCTCGTTCAAATAGAGCTCGAGGATGCGATCCTTCGACAGCACCTGCTCCATCTTGAGCGCCAGCAGCGCCTCCTTGATCTTGCGGCGCAGCGAGACCTCATTGCCGAGCAGGAAGTTCTTCGCCACCTGCTGGGTGATGGTGGAGGCGCCTTCCGGCCGTCGGTTCGAGCGCAGCCGCGCGACGTCGGTCAGCGCCGCGCGGGCCATGGAGAGGAAGTTCACCCCGGGATGGCTGTAGAAGTTCTTGTCCTCGGCTGCCAGAAAGGCGTGGATCACCAGCGGTGGAATGGCGTGCACCGGAACGAAAACCCGCTTCTCGGTGGCGTATTCCGCCAGCAGCCGGCCATCCCCCGCCTGGACGCGACTCACGACCGCCGGCTGATAGTCCTTGAGCTGCGTATAGTCCGGCAGATCGCGGTTGAAGTACCAGAGCGTGAGGGCCAGAAAGCCCGCTCCCAGCAGCGCTACGCCAAGCCCGAACCCGAAGAGGAATTTCAGGAATTTCATACGCTTGGCAACCCTATGGCCATTTCCCGTCGGCGCCCGGGGAATCCGGGCGATAGTCTAAACTCTTTGTGGCGCCAGTGGGGCAACAATACCGCCAAATCCCGTTAACGACCCCTTGCCGTCCATAAGAAGCAATTGTGGTAACGGGGCATCACTTGTATCCTTGCACCTGCGAAGTACCGCGGTTCGTCTGCTGGGCTCTGAGCTCGCAGACAGCGTCGCAACCGGATTTCCGAGTGCCGCCCCTTGGGGGGCGTCGCCGCTCCCCGGACGGGGCGCTCGCAACCGAATGGTCTGTTTGAAACCTCGAAGCCGAGTCCGACCCCTGGGGGTTTAACTGTTGCCTCGACCGAGTTCCGTTATGGCCCTAGCTCGCGATGTAGCGCCGTTCGACGGAGTGACCGGAGGCACCATCGGCTTCGTCCCCACTGAGCAAGCGCCGCGCTCCGCACTTCGCACGGACCGGTCGGCGCGCTCCGGAGTTATCCCCCAATGGCAAAACGCATGCTCATCGACTCCACCCACCCGGAGGAGACCCGGGTGGTCGTGGTCAGCGGCAACCGGCTCGAGGAATTCGACTTCGAAACCTCGATCAAGCGCCAGATCAAGGGCAACATCTACCTCGCCAAAGTCACGCGGGTAGAGCCCTCCCTCCAGGCTGCTTTCGTAGACTACGGCGGGAACCGGCACGGGTTCCTGGCCTTCAGCGAGATCCACCCCGACTACTACCGCATTCCGGTCGGCGACCGTCCACTGGATCGGCCGCAGAGCTCCGAGCGTGGCCGCGGTACCGGGCGCCCGCAGCCTTCCGAGAGCGAGGCTTCCGGCGACGGGCTCGACGAGCCCTCTTTTGCGCCGGAGCCCGCCTCCAGCGAAGGAAGCGGCGCGATCGAAGAGCCGGGAACGGTATCCGAGGCGACCGCAGCCGAGGAGGATCTGGGCCTGCCGGCGACCGCCACGGCGCGCATCGAGATGCCGGTGCTTCGGGACGAGCCCGATGATCATCTCCTCCCGACGCCGGAGGCCGACCCCGCACCGGGAGATGCCGCCGAGTCGGAGCCCGACGACCAGTTCGCCGCTCCCTCGCCCTTCGCCGAGGAGGCGGCAGGTCCGGCCGCCATGGAGGGCGAGACCGCGGTCGAGGCCACTGGCTTCACGCCGAGCGACGTTGCCGCCTCCGTGGCGATACCCGAGGCCGCTCACGAGCATCCCGCACCGGAGCCGGTCGAGACCATCGGCGGCGACGACATCGAGGAGGCGAGCCGCCAGCGGGCACGCCGCTATCGCCCCTACAAGATCCAGGAAGTGATCAAGCGCCGGCAGATCATGCTGGTGCAGGTGACCAAGGAGGAGCGCGGCAACAAGGGCGCGGCGCTCACCACCTACCTCTCGCTCGCCGGCCGCTACTGCGTGCTGATGCCCAACACCGACCGCGGCGGCGGTGTCTCGCGCAAGATCACCAGCGCCACCGACCGCAAGCGCCTCAAGGAGATGATGGACGAGTTGCAGGTGCCGGAGGGCATGGGCATCATCGTCCGCACCGCCGGCAGCGAGCGTTCCAAGGCCGAGATCAAGCGCGACTACGAGTATCTGATCCGGCTCTGGGACGAGATCCGCGAGCTGACGCTCCGCTCGACCGCGCCCGCTCTCATCTACGAGGAGGGCAACCTCATCAAGCGCTCGATCCGCGATCTCTATACGCGCGACCTCGAGGAGGTGATCGTCGAGGGTGACGAGGGATATCACGCGGCCAAGGCCTTCATGCGGATGCTGATGCCGAGCCATGCGAAGCGCGTGCATCACTACGCCGATCCGACGATTCCGCTGTTGCAGCGCTTTCAGGTCGAGAGCCAGATCGACGCCATCCACTCGCCGACGGTGCAGCTCAAGTCGGGCGGCTACATCGTGATCAACCAGACCGAGGCGCTGGTGGCGATCGACGTCAACTCCGGCCGCGCCACCAAGGAGCGCAACATCGAGGAGACCGCGCTCAAGACCAACTGCGAGGCGGCGGACGAGATCGCCCGCCAGCTCCGCCTGCGCGATCTCGCCGGCCTGATCGTCGTCGACTTCATCGACATGGAGGAGCACCGCAACCAGGTCACCGTGGAGCGACGCCTCAAGGAGGCGATGAAACACGACCGCGCCCGGATCCAGGTGGGCCGCATCAGCGCCTTCGGCCTTCTGGAGATGTCGCGCCAGCGGCTTCGCCCGTCCCTGGTCGAGGCCTCGACCCAGCCCTGCCCCCATTGCGGCGGCACCGGCCACATCCGCTCCACGGAATCGACGGCGCTCCACGTGCTGCGAACGATCGAGGAGGAAGGCATGCGGCGGCGCTCGGCGGAGATCGCCGTTGCAGTCCCGACCAGCGTCGCGCTCTACATCCTCAACCAGAAACGGGCGGCGCTCACCGATGCGGAACGGCGCTATCATTTCCGCGTCAGCATCACCGAGGACGACAGCCTGATCCCGCCCAACCTCCGGCTCGATCGCGTGCGCGCCTTCACGCCGTCGGAATTGGCGGCGCTGCCGCCGCCGATGGCCCAGCAGGCGCCTGCCGTCCTCGAGGAGGAGGAAGAGGAGGAGTTCGAGGAGGAAGAAAGTCTCGCCGAGGAGGCCGCCAGCGACGCCGGACAGCGCAACCGGGAGCGTGAGAGCCAAGCGGGTGACGAGGAAGGTCGCGGCGGCCGTCGCCGCCGTCGCCGTCGGCGGCGCCAGCGCGGCGGCGAGGAAGGCCGCGAGGCTCAGGGCTTTGCCGGCGAGGCCGGCGAGCAGGCCTTCGAGGAGGCGCATGCGCTCTCGGCCGAGGAGATCGCCACCGGCGAGGCCGTTCTCGAGACGCAGAGCGGTGAGAGCGAGGGCGCGCCGGAGCATGCCAATGGCGATGGCGGCCAGAGAAAACGCCGACGCCGCGGACGCCGCGGCGGGAAGCGGCGCCGGCGCGGGAACGGCGACGGTCAGATGGCTGGCGGCGAGGCGACGGAGATCGAGATGGAGCCGGCCGCCGAGCAAGGCTTCGAGCCGGCGCAGGAGCCGGAGCCGTGGACCACCGTCCGCGAGAGCGAGAGCTGGGCGCCGAGCAGCGAGCACCAGGAGGCGGCTCCAGTGTCACCCGCTCAGGAGCCCGCGCCCGAGCCCGCGCACGCCGCCGCCGCACCGGCGACGGAGCAAGCCTCGGCAAGCGAACCCTCGCCCGCTCAGCCGGCGAGCGCACGCCCCGAGCCGATCACCGTCAACGAGCGTCCGGCCAATCCGAAGCGCGGCTGGTGGCACCGGTTGACTCAGTCGTGACGATGGAGTGAAGGCGGATCAGCGCCGCCAGGCCTGGAGGCGGCGCGCCGCCTCTGCCATGGTGGCGGTCGAGCCGGCGAAGGAGATGCGCAGCGTGCGATGGCCGCGCGCCGGGTCGAAATCCACACCGGGCGTCAGAGCGATCCCGAGCTCGCGCAGAATGCGCCGGCAGAACTCCTGGCTGTCGTTGGTGAGATGCGCAACGTCTGCATAGAGGTAGAACGCGCCGTCCGCCGGCGCCAGGCGATCGAAGCCCGCCTTCGGCAGCTCGCGCAGCAGGAGCGCGCGGTTCTCCGCATAGCGCCTGACGTTGCCGGCGAGCTCGTCGTGGCACTCGAAGGCGGCGACCGCGGCATGCTGGGAGATCGCGGGCGGCGAGATGAAGAAATTCTGCGCGATGCACTCGACCGCGCGCAGCAGCGGCCGCGGCACCACCATCCAGCCGAGCCGCCAGCCGGTCATGGAGAAATACTTGGAGAAGCTGTTGACCACGATCGCTTCGTCGCTGCTCGCAAGCGCGCTCGCCTCCTGCGGGCCGTAGGTGATGCCGTGATAGATCTCGTCCGAGACCAGGCGGATGCCGCTCGCCTCGCAGTAGCGGGCAAGCGCAGCCAGCTCCTCGGGCGCCAGCATAGTGCCGGTCGGATTGGCCGGGCTCGCGACGACCAGGCCGTCGAGGGGCTGTGGTGCCCGGCGCAGCAGATCGACGGTCGCCTGATAGCGCTCCGCCGCCCCCGCCTCCAGCGCGACCGGCTCCAGGTCGAGCGCGCGGAGGATATTGCGATAGGCTGGATAGGCAGGGGTCGCGAGGCCGACGCGATCGCCCGCATCGAAGGCGGCGAGGAAGGTCAGCAGGAACGCGCCCGAGGAGCCGGTCGTGACCACCACCCGCTCGGGATCGAGGTCGATGCCGTAGCGGTCCCGGTAATGCCTCGCGATCGCGCTGCGCAGCGGCGGAATGCCGAGCGCGTCGGTATAGCCGAGCGTGTCGTCCCGGAGCGCCGCCGAGGCCGCCGCGATGACGCCCTTGGGGGCGCCCGTCGAGGGCTGTCCCACCTCCAGGTGCAGCACATCCGCGCCGCTTGCCGCCCGCTCATTGGCAGCGCGCATCACGTCCATCACGATGAAGGGCGGGATCTGGCCGCGGACGGAAACCTTGAGCGTCATGCTGTCAGTGCCCGCAACCCGACACGGCGCTCCGCGGCAGCCGCCCGCATTGACCTCCAGCCTGTGCCTGGCCCATGGTCACGCTAGATCTCGGGAAAAAGGCCGTGCTGCGCATCGTCGCAAGAGTCCTCGGCGTGCTGCTGCTGACCTGCCTTGCCGCCCGATCAGCGGGGGCGGAGGATCTGAACTATATCCGCGACGCCGAGATCGAGAGCACGCTGCGCACCTTCTATATGCCGATCCTCAGGGCCGCGGGGCTCGACCCGTCGGCGGTACACATTTACCTCGTGAACGATGCCCGGCTCAACTCCTTCGTCGCCGGCGGTCAGAACATCTTCGTCAACACCGGCACGATCACCCGCAGCGAGACGCCCAATCAGCTCATCGGCATCGTCGCCCACGAGACCGGCCACATCGCCGGCGGTCACCTGATCAAGGGCGAGGAGGCGATGCGCAACGCCTCCATCGAGAGCATCATCGGCATGGTGGTGGGAGCCGGCGCCTCGGTGCTCGGCCACAATCCCAGCGCCGGCGGCGCCGCGGTGCTGAGCGGCGAGAGCGTCGGCATCCGCTCCTACCTCGCCTTCTCGGTGGCGCAGGAGGCGAGCGCGGACCAGGCCGCTCTCACTTTTCTCGACAAGACCCATCAGTCGGCGCGCGGCCTGCTGCAGTTCTTCCAGATCCTCGAAGGCCAGGAGCTGCTCTCGGGCGCGCTGCAGTCGCCTTACATGCGTACCCACCCGCTCACCACCCAGCGTGTCGCATACGTGAAGAACCACGTCGAGCGCTCGCCCTACTCCGACGTGCCCGATCCGCCGGACTGGGTCGAGCTGCACCGGCGCATGAAGGCAAAGCTGGTGGCCTTCCTGAGCGGCCCTGGCCAGACGCTGCAGCAGTATCCCGAGAGCGACAATTCGGTCGCTGCGCGCTATGCGCGGGCGGTCGCGTTCTACCGCGTGCCGGAGCTCAAGAAGGCCCTGGCGCTGATCGACGGCCTGATCCAGGAGGAGCCGAAGAATCCCTATTTCCACGAGCTCAAGGGGCAGATGCTGTTCGAGAATGGCAAGGTGCGCGACGCCGTGGCGCCCTATCAGCAGTCCGTGAAGCTGGCGCCCGACGTGGCGCTGCTGCGGGTCGAGTTCGCCCAGGTCGAGATCGAGACCAATGATCCCGCCCTCAACCCCGACGCCCTCATCCAGCTCAAGAGCGCAGTAAGCTTCGAGAGCCGCAATCCCGACACCTGGCGCTTCCTCGCCGTCGCCTATGGCCGCAGCGGCGATATGGGCGACAGCGCGCTGGCGCTCGCCGAGCAGGCGATGGCGACGGGCGACAAGGCGATGGCGCGCCAGCAGGCGCAGCGCGCGCTGAAGCTGCTGCCACAGGGCTCCCAGGGCCGGCTGCGCGCGGAGGACATCCAGCTGGAAGCCCAGCGCAAGCAATAACCCCCACCCCTTCGCAGCCGAGGCAACCCCATGAGCTCCGTCGCCGATCTCCAGATCGAGAACAATCGCACCCGTGTCACCCGCTACCGCCTGCCGCCGGGCGGCACCACCGGCCCGCACCGGCACGAGCACGACTATGTCATCGTGCCAGTGGTTTCCGGCCGCCTCCGGGTGGTTAGCGACGGCCGCGAGACCCTTGCCGATCTCACCGCGGGCGTCACCTATTTCCGCCGGGCCGGCGTCGAGCACGAGGTGTTCAACGGCGGCGAGCGCGAGATCGTGTTTGTGGAAGTCGAGATGCTGCCTTGACGATCTCATTTTTCCGTGTCCGAGCAGCTTTCGGACAGGGAACTCCGGACGCCGATGCTATAGTCGCGATGAAGGCATACTCATGAACCGACCGCGTCTCCTTCTCCTCGCCCTCCTGGCCGTCTTCGGGATCGCCTCGCTGATGCCGGCGCAGGCCGCCGACCAGTCGCTGCCCGCCGATCGCCAGGCGCTCGACCAGGCGATCCACGATTACCTGATGAATCATCCGGAGGTGATCGTCGAGTCTCTGCGCGCCGCCGAGAAGAAGATGCAGGACAAAGAGGACGCAGAGGCACGCGTCGCCATCGGCGGCAAGCGGAGCGAACTCCTCAACGATCCCGGCTCGCCGGTGGGCGGCAACCCCAACGGCGATGTCACCATCGTCGAGTTCTTCGACTATCACTGCCCCTACTGCAAGCAGGTCGAGCCGACGCTCGAGACATTGCTGAAGGACGATCCGAAGCTGCGGATCGTCTACAAGGAGTTTCCGATCCTCGGGCCCGATTCCGTGGTGGCAAGCCATGTAGCGCTCGCCGCCCTGAAGCAGGGCGCGCAGAAATACGCGCGCTTCCACGCCGCCCTGATGAGCACAAAGGGCTCGATCGGCGAGAGCGTGGTCATGCAGGTGGCGAAGGATTCCGGCCTCGATGTGGCGCGCCTCAAGACCGACATGAAGGCGCCGGAGATCGAGGCGACGATCAAGCGCAACTATGACCTGGCTGATGCCCTCAAGATCCGCGGCACTCCCGCCTTCATCATCGGTGATACGCTCGCGCCGGGCGCCGTCGACCTCGACACCCTGCGCAAAATGGTGGCCGACGCCCGCAAGGGCGGCTGAGCCTCTCCCTAAGCCGCGATCACTTCAATGCCCGTCAGCTCGACGAGCCCCGCGCCCTCTGCCCGCGCGGCATTGACCTCGACGCCGACGGGCCCGTAGGAGAGCCACTCCTCGGGCGCCGGCTTCAGCATTGTCAGCAGCCGCTTCGGCGCACCGTCGGGATCCAGCCAGGGGGCGTATTGATCGGCATCCAGAATCACCGGCATGCGCTCGTGCAGGGGCCGGAGCAGGCTGTTCGCTTCCGTGGTGATGATCGTGAAGCTGTCGATGAAATCCGGCCCCTCGCCCTCCCGCTTCTCCTGCGGCGTCCAGCGGTCCCAGAGGCCGGCAAAGGCGAAGACGCCGCGGTCGCGCCGCTGAATCAGGTAGGGCTGCTTGCGGGTGCCGTCAGCGCGCCACTCGTAGAACCCGTCGGCCGGCACCAGACAACGCCGCTTCAGGAAAGCGGTGCGGAAGGACGCCTTCTCCGCCACCGTTTCGGCGCGCGCATTGATGAGCCGCGCTCCCATCTTTGGATCCTCCGCGAAACCCGGGACGAGCCCCCAGCGCAGCATCTGCAGCGTGCGCTCGCCCGGCGGCTTGCGCCGCTGGCGGATCACCGGCACGTCCTGGGTGGGGGCGATGTTGTAGCGCGGCATCAGGTTCGGCCGCTCGATGCAATCGAAGACCCGCCGCAGCTCCTCTACCGGCGTCCGCAAGACATAACGCCCGCACATTCCCCGTGCCCGCTTCCCTGAAAAAGACGTTGGTGGGCCCCTTCAGCGGTCCTATCCTAGCATGCTCACCGCCGCGAGCCCCGCATTCAACAGGACGAGAGAGCCGATGGTACAGTTCGGAATGGGTCAGCCGGTCCGTCGCGTCGAGGACCAGCGCTTCATCACCGGCCGCGGGCGCTACACCGACGACATGGTGCTGCCGCGGCAGACCTACGCCCACATCCTGCGCTCCCCGCACGCCCATGCCGCCATCCGCAGGATCGACACCGCCGCCGCGGCGACGGCGCCGGGCGTGATCGGCATCGTCACCGGCGCCGACCTCGACCGCGACGGCATCGGCTCCATCCCCTGCGTCGTTCCGATCACCAACCGCGACGGCAGCGAGGCGAAGCTGCCGCGCCGCAAGGCGCTCACCACCGACAAGGTGCGCCACGTCGGCGATTCCGTCGCCATGGTGGTGGCGGAGACGCTCGCGCAAGCGAAGGACGCCGCCGAGCTCATCGAGATCGACTACGAGATCCTGCAGGCGGTAACCGAGGCCGAGGCGGCGCTCGAGAAAAGCACGCCCAAGGTCTGGGACGATCTTCCCGGCAATCTCTGCTTCGACTGGGAGGTCGGCAGCCGCGCGGCGGTCGACGCCGGCTTTGCCAAGGCGAAGCATGTCGTTTCGCTCAAGGTCGTCAACAACCGGCTGGTGGTGAATTCCGTCGAGCCGCGCAGTGCGCTCGGCGACTACGACACCGCCGAAGAGCGCTATCACCTCTACACCTCGAGCCAGGGCTCCCACACCGTGCGCGGCGTGCTCGCCAACGAGGTGTTCCACGTGCCGGAGACCCGCATCCGCGTGGTGACGCCCGATGTGGGTGGCGGCTTCGGCATGAAGCTCTTCGCCTATCCCGAGCACGCGCTGGTGCTCTACGCCGCGAAGAAGTTCGGTCGCCCGGTGCGCTGGATCGGCGAGCGCTCGGACGCCTTCATCACCGATACCCATGGCCGCGACAATCTCACCACGGCCGAGCTCGCCCTCGACGACAGCGGCAGGTTCCTGGCGCTCCGCGTCCACATCATCGCCAACATGGGAGCCTATCTCTCGCTCTACAGCACCTTCATCCCGACCGGCTGCGGCGCCGCCATGCACGTGGGCGTCTACCAGACGCCGGCGGTGGTGGTGCGCACCGAGGGCGTCTTCACCCACACGACGCCGATCGATGCCTATCGCGGTGCCGGGCGGCCGGAAGCGGCCTATATCGTCGAGCGGCTGGTGACCCACGCCGCCCTCGCGCTCAAGCTCGATCCCGCGGAGATCCGCCGGCGGAACTTTATCAAGCCAGAGCAGATGCCCTTCGCCACCGTCCTCGACCGCACCTACGACAGCGGTAATTTCCAGAAGAACATGGAGGACGCCCTCGAGGCAGCCGACTATCAGGGCTTCGCCGCGCGGCGCGCGGACTCCTGGTCGCGCGGCAAGCTGCGCGGCATCGGCTTCTCCACCTATATCGAGGAATGCGGCGGCGGCGACGACGAGATGGCGGAGATCCGCTTCGATGCCGGCGGCAATGTCACGCTGCTGATCGGCACGCAGTCCTCGGGTCAGGGCCACCAGACCGCCTATGCGCAACTCCTCGCGGACAGGCTCGGCGTCCCCTTCGAGGCCATCCGCGTGACCCAGGGCGACACCGACGTGGTGGGCTTCGGCCGCGGCACGGGCGGTTCGCGCTCGATGCCGGTGGGCGGCGCGGCAGTCGAACTCGCCGCGCGCAAGATCATCGAGAAGGGCCGCCGGATCGCCGCCCATCGCCTGGAGGCGGCGGAGGCCGACATCCAGTTCGCCGACGGCGAGTTCCGCATCGCCGGCACCGACCGGCGCATCGGCATCACCGAGGTGGCGAAAGCGGCCTTCGATTCCTTCAACCTGCCGCGGGAGATCGAGCCCGGCCTCGACGAGCAGGCGCATTTCATGCCGGCGGCCTCCACCTTCCCCAACGGCTGCCACGTCTGCGAGCTCGAAGTGGACCCCGACACCGGCATCACCACCGTGCTGCGCTACCTCGTGGTCGACGATTTCGGCCGCGTGGTGAATCCGCTGCTGCTGGCGGGCCAAGTGCATGGCGGCATCGCCCAGGGCGTCGGCCAGGCGCTGCTGGAGGGATGCGTCTACGACGAGAAGTCCGGACAGCTCGTCACCGGCTCACTTATGGATTACTGCATGCCGCGGGCCTTTCACCTGCCCGAGATCGAGTTCGCCTTCAACGTAGTCCCCTGCACCAGCAATCCGCTCGGCATCAAGGGCGCCGGCGAGGCGGGTGCGATCGGCGCCCCGCCGACGGTGATGAACGCGCTGGTGAACGCGCTCTCGGAGCTCGGCATCGATCACATCGACATGCCGGCAACGCCGCGCCGCGTCTGGGAGGCGATCCAGCAGGCCCGGACCGCCCGCGCCGCCGAATGACCGCCGGCGAGCTCAGCCTCCTGTTGGAGCTCGCGCGTCGGGCGGCGCTCCGCGCCGGGCCAGCGATCCTCGATGTCTACCACGCCGCGGCGGCGCCGGATGTGCGCCACAAATCGGACGCCTCGCCGGTAACGCTCGCCGACGAGCGCGCCGAAGCGCTGATCACGGAGACGCTGGCGGCGGGCGCGCCGAATATTCCCATCATCGCCGAGGAGCACTGCGATCGGCATGGCATCCCGACGCAGACGCCGCCGCGCTTCTGGCTGGTGGACCCGCTCGACGGCACCAAGGAGTTCCTGCGTCGGAACGGCGAGTTCACCGTCAACATCGCCCTCGTCGAAGGCGACCGCCCGGTGCTCGGGATCGTGCACGTGCCGGCGCTCGGCCTCACCTTCGCGGGCGCGGGCCCGGGCAGCGCGACGCGCCAGCGGGGCACCTCGCCTACCGCCGCGATCAACGCGCGGCCAGTGCCGGCGAGCGGCGCCGTTGTCCTGCACAGTCGCTCGCACGCCAACGAGGCGAAGATCGCGGAATATCTCGCCACGCTCGCAGCGCCAGTGACCCGCGTCTCCGGCAGCGCGGTGAAGTTCTGCCTGATCGCCGCCGCGGAGGCAGATCTGTACCCTCGCTTCGGCCCCACCATGGAATGGGACACGGCGGCAGGCCAGGCGGTGCTCGAGGCGGCCGGCGGCTGCGTGCTGACGCCGGAGGG
The DNA here is from genome assembly GCA_035507155.1 of Allostellaceae bacterium. Classification (GTDB taxonomy): domain Bacteria; phylum Pseudomonadota; class Alphaproteobacteria; order ATCC43930; family CGMCC-115725; genus DASZHJ01. Next base: position 11,760 of record DATJOK010000258.1, on the reverse strand, counting down.
GGCGCCCTTCCGCTACGGCAAGCCCGGCTTCCTCAACGACAACTTCATCGCGCGCGGGCGGTAGAGGACCGATCGAGCATCAGGGCCCGCATGACCCGACTGCTGTCACCCGGCGAGATCGACGAGGCCGCCCGGCTGCTGCGCGCGGGCGAGCTGGTCGCCTTCCCGACCGAGACGGTTTATGGGCTCGGCGGCGACGCCACCGATAACCGCGCGGTCGCCGGCATCTTCGCGGCGAAGGGCCGGCCGAAATTCAACCCGCTGATCGTACATGTGCCCGATATCGCGCTGGCACGCCGGCTTGCCCGGCTCGACGACCGCGCGGAGCAGGTCATCGAGCGCTTCTGGCCGGGCCCGCTGAGCCTGGTGCTGCCGCGGGCGCAAGATTGCCCAGTCTCGCTGCTGGCAAGCGCCGGCCTCAACACCCTGGCGCTGCGCATGCCGTCGCATCCGCTGGCGCTGGAGTTGCTGCGCCGAACCGACCGCCCGCTCGCCGCCCCCAGTGCCAACCGCTCGGGACGCGTAAGCCCCACGACCGCCGCCCATGTGATGGAGGAGCTCGCCGGCCGGATCGCCGCGGTGCTGGATGGCGGCCCCTGCACTGTCGGGCTCGAATCCACCGTGGTCGATTTGAGTGGCTCTGTCCCGACCCTGCTGCGGCCCGGCGGCCTCCCGCGGGAGGCGCTGGAGGCCGCACTGGGACCGCTGGCCATGGCCGGCCACGAGGATGCGGCGCCGCGCTCGCCGGGCATGCTCGCGAGCCACTATGCGCCGCATCTGCCGCTCCGCCTCGGCGCCACCGAAGCGAGGCAATCGGGCGAAGCACTCCTCGCTTTCGGCCCCGCCGCGCCGCCACCGGGCTTTGCCGCGGTGCGCACGCTCTCCGCCAGCGGCGATCTCACCGAGGCCGCGGCCAATCTGTTCGCGCTGCTGCGCGAGCTCGACCAGCCTTCCTTCAGCGGAATTGCGGTGATGCCGATCCCCGAGCACGGGCTCGGCACCGCCATCAACGACCGGCTGCGGCGGGCAGCGGCACCGCGCCCCTGAGGCGCTCCAATGTCTCGATACGATGTTCCCCTTTTCTTGGGCGCCGCCCGTGCTTAGATGCGAGCTTCGGGAGGGCACGAGGAGAGACGGGTCGTGACGCTATCGCTGGAAGAGGCGCTTCGAGCCATTCGGGCCGCAGTCGGCCCCAAAGGTATCGTCGAGGATCCCCGGCAGGTCGAGCCCTACCTGGTGGAGAGCCGCGGCATGTATCACGGCCGGACCAGCCTGGTGGTTCGGCCGGCCTCCACCGACGAAGTTGCCGAGGTGGTGCGGCTCGCCGCGGCAGCACGCATGGCGATCGTGCCCCAGGGCGGCAATACCGGCCTCTGCGGCGGCGGCGTGCCCAACGGCGACGGCCGCAACATCGTGCTCAGCCTCGGTCGCATGAACCGCATCCGCGCCGTCGATCCCATCGATTTCACCATCACCGTCGAGGCCGGCTGCATCCTCGCCGACATCCAGAAAGCGGCGGAGGCGGTCGATCGCCTGTTCCCGCTCAGCCTTGGCGCCGAGGGCTCCTGCCAGATCGGCGGCAACCTCTCCACCAACGCCGGCGGCATCGCGGTGCTGCATTACGGCAACACGCGCGACCTCGCCCTCGGCCTCGAGGTGGTGCTACCGGACGGCAGCGTCTGGGATGGTCTCCGCGTCCTGCGCAAGGACAACACCGGCTACGACCTGAAGCAGCTCTTCATCGGCGCCGAGGGCACGCTCGGCATCATCACCGCGGCGACGCTGAAGCTGTTCCCGCGCCCGCGCGAGACCGAGACCGCGTTCCTGGCGCTCGCCCGCGCCCGCGACGGCATGGAGCTCTTCGCCCGCGCCCGCGCCGCCAGCGGCGATCAGCTCACCGCCTTCGAGCTCATACCGCGCATCGGCCTCGACTTCTCGCTGCGCCATGTCGCCGGCGTCACCGATCCTCTCGACAGGCCGCATGCCTGGTACGTGCTGCTCGACGTCGCCTCCAGCCGCCCCGACGGCGGGCTGCGCGACGGGCTCGAGAGCCTGCTCTCGGAGGCGCTCGACGCCGGCCTCATCGAGGACGGCGTGGTGGCGGCGAGCGCGCAGCAGGCGCAGCAGCTCTGGCGCATCCGCGAGGCGATGGTGGAGGCGCAGAAGTTCGAGGGCGGCAGCATCAAGCACGACGTCTCCGTCGCGGTGAGCCGGGTCGCGGAATGCATCGAGCGGCTGACCGCCGCGGTCGCGGCGCGCGTCCATGATTGCCGGCCGGTCGCCTTCGGCCATGTGGGCGACGGCAACATTCATTTCAACATCAGCCAGCCGGTCGGCGCCGACACCAAGGCGTTCCTGGCGCGCCGCCAGGAAGTGAACGACATCGTGCACGGCATCGTCGTCGAGATGGGCGGCTCGATCAGCGCCGAGCACGGGATCGGCATCCTGAAGCGCGACGACCTGCCGCGCTACAAGCCCGCCGCGGCGATCGACCTGATGCGCCGCGTGAAACTGGCGCTCGATCCCGACGGGATCATGAATCCCGGCAAGGTGATCAGCGTGGAGACGCCGGAGGCCGCGCCCGCGGCGCGACGCCAGGCTCGCTAGCCAGCGCGAGCACTCGGCTCTCGACCTGCCCCTGGGCGGCGTCGCCATCGAAGGGCGCGAAAACTGCCACCGTGCGGCGCGGAGCGAGATCCGGGAAATGGTAGACCGCCGCCGTGCTGCCCGGCCCCTGGCCGGTGTGGCCGATCGCCCTCCCCAGCGCGCCCTCCGCATCGACCATGACGCCGAGACCATAGGCAGGCGCCCGGAACGGCCGGCCAGGAAACGATCCGCCGATCCGTCGCGCCGCCAGCAAGGCCGAGTGCAGATCCGGCGGCAGCAGATTGCCGGCCAGCAGCCGGTCGAGGAAAAACGCGGCTCCGGTCAGCGGCCCGACCAGCAGACTGTGATACACCCAGCCCGGATGATAGCCGCGCGCATTGTCCGGCAGGTCGGTGGGCCTTTCCGCGATCCGCACGCCGTCGATGCCGAGCGGCGCGAAGAGCAGCGTGCGCAGCGCGACATCGAGAGGCGCTGCCGTCGCGGCCTCGATCTCGCGACGGACGAGAAGATAGCCGACATTCGAATAGGACCAACCGGTCCCGGGCGCGAACAGCAGCCGCTCGGGCGGAACCTGCCGCAGCAGTTCGCCCTCCGACCACGGCTCGTCGCCGCGGGCGACCGCCGCGCGATAGCTCGCAAGACCGCCGTAGTTCGGCACCCCGGCGGTGTGCTGCAGCAGCTGGCGCAGGGTGAAAGGTCTGACATCCAGCGGCGCATCAAGGGCGAGCCGGCCGTCGCGCACGAGGGCGAGCGCCGCCGCAGCCAGCACGGTCTTGCCGAAACTCCACCAGGGCACCGGCGCATCGCCCCCGGCAGAGCGCGCCAGCAGCCCGTCGCTCAGCTCGACGTTGAGGATCTGCGTCACTGCTGGCTCCGGCTCATCGGCGACGCCTCAGCGGTCACTCCGGCAGCGGGATGAACTCGGTCTCGCCGGGGACGGAGGCGAAATTGCCGGCTTTCCAGTCCGCCTTCGCCTTCTCGATGCTATCCTTGGAGCTGGAGACGAAATTCCACCAGATGTGACGGGGGCCGTCGAGCGGCGCGCCGCCGAGCAGCAGCAGATGCGCGCCGGCCGGCGCCGTCACCTTGACATCGACGCCGCGCCGGAAGACCAGCAATTGGCTGGTGCCGAAGGAGCGGCCGCCCAGATCGACCATGCCGTCGACGATGTAGATGCCGCGCTCCTCGTACTCGATGGGGAACGACAATTTTCCGCCGGCGCGCAGCGTGGCGTCCGCATAGATCATCTCCGATACCGTCTTCACGGGCGAACGCTGGCCGCTGAAGGAGCCCGCCATCACGCGGACGCGCGCGCCATCCGTCTCGACGACAGGCAGCGCCTTGGTGTCATGATGGGCGAAGCTCGGCGCGCTCTCCTCCTGCGCCTTCGGCAATGCGACCCACGCCTGAACACCGAACAGGCGCGAGGGCGCCATGCGGAGCGTCTCGGGCGTGCGCTCGGAGTGGGTGATGCCGCGGCCGGCGGTCATCCAGTTCACCTCGCCGGGCCGGATCGGCTGCACGCTGCCGAGGCTGTCGCGGTGCAGGATCTCGCCCTCGAAGAGATAGGTCACCGTGGCGAGGCCGATGTGCGGATGCGGACGCACGTCGAGGCCGGCGCCCGGCTTGAACGCTACCGGCCCCATCTGGTCGAGAAAGACGAAGGGCCCGACCATGCGCCGCTCCGACGCCGGCAGCACGCGCCGGACCTGGAGGCCGCCGAGGTCGCGCTGCCGCGGCACGATGACGAGGTCGAGCGCGGTGCCGGCGCCGGCCTCGCATCTCGGCTCCTGCGCTGGTAACCAGCTCATCGAGAGGTCTCCTGCTCCGATCGGAACTGCCATCCTCGGCCAGAGGGCATCATAGCCTTGCCGACGGCGAGGGCCAGCGCCCATTCCGGCGCGATCCGCGCGATGCCTGGACACCCGACGCGGACGCGATAGGATCCGCGACGGCCCCTCTTTTTCCAGCCACGAGGTCCGCGCGCTTGTCCGATTATATCGCTCCCCTCGCCGACATGCGTTTCGTCCTCAACGAGGTCGCGGAACTGCCAACGCTTGCACAACTGCCGGGTTGCCAACAGGCAACGGCGGATCTCGTCGACCAGATCCTCGACGAGGCGGGCAGGCTTGCCCATGAGGTGATTGCGCCGCTCAACACCGTCGGCGATCGCGAGCACAGCCGGCTGGAAAACGGCGTGGTGCGCACGCCCACGGGGTGGAGCGAGGCCTATCGGCGCTACGTGGACGGGGGCTGGAACTCGCTGCCCTTCGATCCTGACTACGGCGGCCAGGGCCTGCCGCATCTCGTCTCCACGGCGGTGATGGAGATGTGGTGCGCCGCAAACATGAGCTTCTCGCTCTGCGGCCTGCTGACCGTCGGCGCCACCGACCTGCTGCAGGCGCACGGCTCGGTGGAGCAGAAGCGGCTCTATCTCGAGAAGCTGATCTCCGGCGAATGGACAGGCACCATGAACCTGACCGAGCCGCAGGCCGGATCCGACCTCGGCGCGCTGCGCACCCGCGCGGTCAAGTCCGGCGACCATTACCGGATAACCGGGCAGAAGATCTTCATCACCTACGGCGAGCACGACCTCACACCCAACATCGTGCACATGGTACTGGCGCGCCTTGCGGACGCTCCCGCCGGCAGCAAGGGCATCTCGCTCTTCATCGTGCCGAAATTCCTGGTGAACCCCGACGGCAGCCTTGGTGAGCGCAACGACCTCCGCTGCGTCAGCCTGGAGCACAAGCTCGGCATCCATGCGAGCCCGACCTGCGTGATGTCCTATGGCGACGGCGGCGGCGCGGTCGGTTATCTCGTCGGCGAGGCGAACCGCGGCCTCGAATACATGTTCACGATGATGAACACCGAGCGCCTCGGCGTCGGCCTGCAGGGCGTCGCGATCGCCGAGCGCGCCTATCAGCAGGCGCGCGACTACGCGCGCCAGCGCGTCCAGGGCCGGCCGGCCGGCGGCAAGAGCAACGGCGCGCTGCCGATCATCCATCACGCGGACGTCCGTCGCATGCTGCTGGAGATGCGCGCGGGCATCGAGGCGGCGCGCGCGCTCGCTTATTACACCGCCGCCGCGATCGACCGCGCGCGGCACAATCCCGATGCCGCCGAGGCCGCTCGCCAGCAGGGTTTCGTCGATCTTCTGACGCCGGTCGTCAAGGCATGGGCCACCGATCTCGGCGTCGAGATCGCCTCGCTCGGCGTCCAGGTGCATGGCGGCATGGGCTTCATCGAGGAGACCGGCGCCGCGCAGCACCTGCGGGATTCCCGCATCGCCCCGATCTACGAGGGCACCAACGGCATCCAGGCCAATGACCTCGTCGGCCGCAAGCTCGGCCGCGACAAGGGGGCGGTCGCGCACGCCTTCATCGCCGAGATGCGGGGGCTCGACGGGCGGCTGGCGCGCGCCTCCGGCGACGACCTCGCCATCATCCGCCAGCACCTCGCCGCCGGACTCGATGCCCTAGCAACGGCGACGGACGCCATCGTGGCGGCGCTGGCGGCCGATCCCCCCTCCGCGCTCGCCGGCTCGGTCCCCTACCTCCGCCTCTTCGGCATCGTGGCCGGCGGCTGGCTGCTGGCCAAGGGCGCCCTTGCCGCTGAGGCAGCTCTGGCACAGCGACCCGAGGACGCCCGCTTCCTGGAGGCGAAGCTGGTGACCGCCCGCTTCTTCGCGGAGCATAGCTTGGCAACGGCGTCCGGGCTGCTGCCCGCGATCACCAGCGGCGCCGCGGTGATGGCCTTCGATCCGGAGTCGTTCTAAGCAGGCAAGCCGCGATCGTTAATCGCGGTTAAGAGTGCTGAAAAATCGCGACAAATTATTGACACAGGTCACCGCGAAGCACGGCGACGTAGATTTTTCCTGTCCTACTTTTTAGGAAGATCCGCGATGGTGCCTGACAATGGCCCACCCCCAATCGAGACGGACGATGCGGATTGGCTCGACCGCAGGGCCGAGCTCATCGGCCGCAGCGCGAGGGAAATTCAGCGAGAGTTGAACGATCTCGAGGTGCGGATCGCGATGCTCGATGCCTTCATCCGCAATCTGGTGCGCGACGAGAGGGCGGCGACCGCGAGCGACGATGACGCGAAATAGGTCGGGCCGGCTTCAGCCCTTCTCGTTAATGCAACGCAGCAGCTTCCAGTAGCCGAACAGGTTGCTCGGCCGGGTCTCGCGCACGCTGAGCCGGCTCGCCTTCAGGAAGGCATCGAGTGGAAAATCGGCGTGAAAGCCGATGCGCCCGGCAAGCGGCGCCAGCCGCTTCTCCATCCAGCGCATCGCGGGGTTGACGCTGGTGAAGTGATTGACGATCACGATGGTGCCGCCGGGCCGGCAGACCCGCCGCATCTCACGGGCGAAACGCGCTGGATCTGGCACCACCGAGGCGACATAGAGCGCCAGGACGGCGTCGAAGGCGTTGTCCTCGAAGTCCATCGCCTCGGCGTCCATCTCGAGGAGCGCCTCGACCTGCTTCAGGCCGCGCTCTGCGACCCGGCGGCGAGCCTTGGCCAGCATCTCCTTGGAGACGTCGATGCCCACCACACGGGCGTCGCGCCGGAAGTGCGGCAGGGAGAGGCCGGTGCCGACACCGACCTCGAGGATGCGTTGATGCGGGCGGTCGTTCGCCAGTTCCACCGCTGCCTTGCGGCCGGGATGGAAGATCGGCCCGAAGACGAAGTCATAGGACCCGGCGAAAAGCCGGTAGGTCCTCAGCGTGTCCTGCAGTTCCAAGGCGTTCCTCCACCGCAATCCCCCCGTACGGCCTGGTGCGAACCGCCCCGAAGCCGAGCATCCACCAGGCAAGCATTCAGCGTGCCGGGATCATCCGATGCTCAGATCAGCGTGATGCGATCCGCTTCCAGACCTTTGCGGCCGTCCACTACCTCGACGCGTACTCGCTGCCCCGGATCGAGCGACGCAACGCCGCTCCGACGCAACGCGGTCACATGAATAAAGATGTCCTTGCCCCCGCCATCCGGCGAGATGAAGCCGTAGCCCTTATCGGGCTCGAACCATTTGACCGCCCCCTCGACGGTGGTGGCTGGCCCCCTCGGCCGCGGCGCACCGCCGAAACCGCCGCTGCCCCCACCCCCGCCGCCGGATGGCGCCGCGGTTGCGGTGCTGGCGTCGACGTTGAGGACACTCAGGACCAGTGGCCCCTTGGCGCCCGCTCCCACCTCGCAGGTGATCGTGGCACCCTCGCGTACATCCTCGTACCCGGCGCGCCGCAGCACTGCCATCGGCAGGAACGCGTCCTGGGAACCGTCCGTGAATGTCACGAAGCCGAAGCCCTTTGTCGCGTTGAACCACTTCACTTTGCCCTCGGCGCGACGACCTGCCTGGGGCTCATCATTCCGGAAGAATCCGGGCCGGCGCTCGTACATGGAGCCTCTGAGAACGGTCTACGAACGGTTGAGCATAACGCGAAATTAAGGGAATGCGCCAGCCCTACATGCAGCCGATCGCGTGCTTTCGCCCACTTTCGTCGGCCGCGCGCAGGGCTGGCGATGGTTTCACCCGCCGTGGGCAACGAGCCGCTGCCGCTGCTCGCCCAGCCCGGTGATCGCAAGACGCATGGTGTCGCCGGGCTTCAGGAAGCGCGGCGGCTTCATGCCGAGGCCGACGCCCGCCGGCGTGCCGGTGGGGATCACGTCGCCCGGCATCAGGGTCATGAACTGGCTCGCATAGCTGACGATCTGCCGCACCGAGAAGATCATGTTCTTGGTGTTGCCGTTCTGCATTTTCTCGCCGCTGACTTCGCAGAGCACGTCCAGTGCCTGGGGATCAGGCACCTCGTCGGAGGTCACCAGATAGGGGCCGATCGGCGCGAAGGTATCGGCGCTCTTGCCCTTGGACCAGTTGCCGCCGCGCTCCAGCTGGAACTCGCGCTCGGAAACGTCGTTGACGATGCAATAACCCGCCACGTGCTTCAGCGCATCGGCCTCGGAGACGTACTGAGCCTTCGTGCCGATGACGATGCCGAGCTCGACTTCCCAGTCGGTCTTCTTGGAATTCTTCGGGATGATCACTGCGTCGTTCGGGCCGCAGATCGAGCTCACCGCCTTCAGGAACAGGATCGGCTCCTTGGGAAGCGGCTGGTTCGCTTCCTTGGCATGGTCGACATAGTTGAGGCCGACGCAGACCAGCTTGGAGATTCGACCGACGCAGGGGCCGATCCGCGGCGTGCCGCTCACCGCCGGCAGGCTCGCCGGATCGAGCTTGCGCAGCTTGTCGAGGGCGGCGGGCGACAGGGTCTCGGGCCCGATGTCGGAGACCGCGCCGGAGAGATCGCGGATGCGCCCGTCGCGATCGAGAATGCCTGGCTTCTCCTGGCCCGGTGGGCCGTAGCGCAGCAGTTTCATTGCTAACTCCCGTTGCTGATGGTTCGAATGGCTGGCGGCTAGAGGCTGAAGCCGCCGTCGATGACGTGAATGGCGCCGGTGGTGAAGGCCGCCTCGTCGCTGGCGAGATAGACGGCGAGCGCCGCGATCTCCTCCGCGGTGCCGAGCCGGCCCATGGGCTGGCGCTCGACGAAGACCTTGCGCGTTGCCTCCACATTGCCTTGCGCCGCGATGCGATCGTCGAGGGACGGCGTCTGGATGGTGCCGGGGCAGATCGCGTTGCAGCGGATCCCCTGCTTGATGAAATCCGCCGCCACCGACTTGGTGAGGCCGATCACCGCCGCCTTGCTGGTGCCGTAGACGAAGCGGTTCGGAATGCCGCGCACCGAGGAAGCGCCCGAGGAGATGTTGACGATGGAGCCGGGCTTGCCGCTCTTCAACATCGCCGGCAGGAAGGCGCGGATCGTGTAGTACATGCTCTTGACGTTGAGGGTCATGGTGAAGTCCCAGTCCCTCTCCGTGCAGTCGAGCACGGTGCCATGGTGGACGAAGCCGGCGCAGTTGAAGAGCACGTCAATGGCGCCGAGCTCCGCTGCCAGCGCGTTCACTGCCGCGGCATCGGTGACGTCAAGCTTTCGGATCGAGATCCCGCCGCCGCCCGCCTTGGCGAGCGGCTCGAGCTTCTCCGCATTGATGTCGGTCGCCACGACGGAAGCGCCCTCGCGGGCAAAGGCGAGCGCCGTTGCATGGCCGATCCCCTGCGCCGCCGCGGTCACCAGCGCCTTCTTGCCGTCCAAACGTCCAGCCATCCCGTTCCCCTCCGCTGAAAGCGCCCGAAATTGCCATGCCGGGCAGCGCCCTGTAAATTGGGCTCATTGTCCGCCCTCGCCGCGATCCATTCAATGCTTCCGCTTTGGGAGAACCGCCGATGCCGTCGCTCACCATCCGCCTGAACCCGGCCGACAACGTCGTCGTCGCGCGCGCGGACCTGCTGCCCGGCACCGAGATCGGCGATGAGCGAGTGACGACGAAAGGCCACGTCCCGGCCGGTCACAAGGTGGCGACAGCGGCCATCGGGTCCGGCGAGCCCGTGCGGAAATATAACCAGATCATCGGTTTTGCCACCGCCGCGATCGACCCCGGCGAGCACGTGCATACTCACAACCTGGCCATGGGCAATTTCGCTCGCGACTATGCGTTCTGCGCCAATGCCAGGCCGACCGACTTCGTGCCCGAGGCGCGGCGCGCCACCTTTGCGGGCATCCGCCGCGCGGACGGCCGCGTCGCCACGCGCAACTATCTCGGCGTCCTCACCACGGTGAACTGCTCGGCAACCGCCGCGCGCTTCATCGCTGAGCAGTTCCGCGGCGGCGCGCTCGCGGATTTCCCCAACATCGACGGCGTGGTGGCGCTGGGCCACGGCACCGGCTGCGGGATGGCGAGCGAGGGGCTCGCCATGGACTTGCTGCGCCGGACCCTCGGCGGCTATGCGCGGCATCCAAACTTCGCCGGCATTCTCATTCTCGGCCTCGGCTGCGAGGCCAATCAGATCGGCGGGCTGATGCGGGCCGAAGGGCTTACGGAAGGGCCGCTGCTGCAGACCATGTCGATCCAGGACAGCGGCGGCACCGTCAAGACCGTGCGCGAGGGCGTGGCGCGCTTGAAGGCGATGCTGCCGGAGGCCAACAAGGTCCGCCGCGAGACGCTGCCAGCGAGCCACATCACCCTGGCGCTCCAGTGCGGCGGCTCCGATGGCTATTCCGGCATCACCGCCAATCCGGCGCTGGGCGCCTGCGTCGACCTGCTGGTGCGCCACGGCGGCACCGCGGTGCTCTCGGAGACGCCGGAGATCTACGGCGCCGAGCATCTCCTCACCCGGCGGGCGGCGAGCCGCGCCGTCGGCGAGACACTGGTCGAGCGCATCCGCTGGTGGGAGGACTACACCGCCAAGACGGGCGGCGAGATGAACAACAACCCCTCCCCCGGCAACAAGGCCGGCGGCCTCACCACCATCCTCGAGAAGTCGCTGGGTGCCGTCGCCAAGGGCGGCACCACCAACCTGACCGCGGTCTACGAATATGCGAAGCCGATCACCGAGAAGGGTTTCGTGTTCATGGATACGCCCGGCTACGACCCCGTCTCGGCGACAGGCCAGGTGGCGGGCGGCGCCAACATCATCTGCTTCACCACCGGCCGGGGCTCGGTCTTCGGCTGCAAGCCGGCGCCCAGTCTCAAGCTCGCCACCAACACGCCGCTGTTCCAGCGCATGGGCGACGACATGGACATCGACTGCGGCCCGATCGCCGACGGCGGCGCCAGCGTGCAGGAGATCGGCGAGCGCATCTTCAAGCTCGTCCTCGCCACCGCCTCCGGCCAGAAGAGCAAGAGCGAGGAGCTGGGGTTCGGCGAGGACGAGTTCACGCCCTGGCAATTGGGCGCGGTGATGTAGCCTCGGGGCGCGACGCACTCGCTCCGGCGTCATGGCCGGGCATGACGATGAAGGGAGTTTCTCCGCCTCACCCCCCGTACTTCGCCAGGTTCCTCCGGATCCGCTCCAGCGGCGGCTCCTTGGGATCCGGGAGCTCGAAGCTCTTGCCGGTGATGGTCTCGTAGGCGCTGATATAGACCGCCGCTGCCTCCAGGATCACCTCGGACGGGATCTCGGGGATCGGGTCCTTGTAGGGATCGCAGCGGGCAACCACCCAGCTGCGGACGAAATCCTTGTCGAAGCTCTGCTGCTTCTCGCCGGCCTCGAAGCGCTGCTGATAGTTGGCGAGGAACCAGTAGCGGCTGCTG
>DATJOK010000257.1:0-29514 GCA_035507155.1 Allostellaceae bacterium | reverse complement strand
GGCGCCGGCCGAACAGGTGTTCGCCTGCGCCACCGGCAACACCGCGCGGCTGCGCAAACTCGATGGCGGGCTGATCGAGGTCGGGCGCGCCGCCGACCTGCTGTTCCTCGACCGCGCGCAGCATTCCTCCGGCAAGGACCTGCTCGACAGCGTCCAAAAAGGCGATCTCCCCGGCATCGGCATGGTGGTGATCGACGGCATCGCCCGCATCGGCCGCTCCCGCAACACGCCGCCCGCCGAGCGGGTGCCGGAACCGGTCGGGCACTAAGGCGTGGCCGTGCGTGGCGCGTGGAGCCGCGGGTCGATCACGAAAGGCTCCTGCGCCATCCGTGCATAGGCGCCAGCGGCGTTGGCGGCCACGAACACGACGTTCCAACTGCTCCGCGAGACCACGCTCGGGATCGCGATCAGCGCATGGGCCGCCAGGAGGGCGTCGCCAAATGCCTGCTGAGCGGGCATCGGTATGCCCGGCATCAGCCAGTCAGCGTCGGGCACCGCTGCGGGATCGACGACATGGACGCGCGGCGGATCGGTGATCGTGAACTCGGTCAGCACGTGCGGCACCGTGTCGAGGGCCTTGAAGCCCTTATGGACCGCGACCTCGAGAATGGCGGTTGCCGGATCGATCGAGCAGTAGACCGCGCGAACGCCCGCGCTGTTCCAGCGGCCGCCGAAGAGATAGGCGCCCTCCCCGCTGTCCCAGGTCGCCTGATGCCTCGCTTGATCCAGTCGCCACGCCGCCAATGGACCGGAGCCGAGCGGCGCCGGAAGCGGCGTCACGCGTAGACGCCATATTCAAGGCGTCCGAGATATTCCTCGACGAGTTTGGCACCGGCGGGCGTGCCGAGCAGATCGAGCGGGCGTTGCCGATCGAGCCCGATCGCGGGCTTGAGCAGCCACTCCTCGGCGTCTTCCTGCGATCCCAGCACCTCGGTTGCCTTGGTGAGCACCTCGGCGAACTGCCAGGTGCGCCCGCTCTGCTCGGCGCTCAGCGACCTGTTGGGCGTCTTCTTCAAGCGCTGGACCGTGCGCACGCTCATCCCGACCGCGTTCTCGAGCAAGTCCTGTTTCCTGAGCAGGCCCACCTTCGAGAGCAGAGAGGTGAGCGCGCGTGCCGGAAAGCCGCGCGAGATCGCATGGTGCACGTCGAGTGGACCGGCGAGCCTGCGGTGGAAGACCCGCATGCCGCCCAGGAGATCGGCGGTTCGCCGGATCCGCGGCTGCTCTTCGGGTGCGGGGTGTGGCGCTGCGTGGCGCATGGCTGTGCCGTCAATTGTCGCTAATAATGTGCCATGTGTCGCAGCCGAATTCAAGACCGTCGGCGGGCGCGGGCAGTGACCCAAGTTATTGCCGGAGAACGATGATACCGTTGCTGCTGCGGTTTCCGCCGCGGACGCAAAATGCTTCGCGGGACGGTCACCCCTTGAGGCCGGTGAGGGCCACGCTCTCGATGATGCGCCGGCGCAGGATCAGGAAGATCACCAGCATGGGGAGCGTGCTGATGACGGAGCCCGCCATCAGCTTGCCGTAGTCGGCGCTGAACTTGAACTGGAAGGCGGTGAGGCCGACCTCCATGTTGAACAGGAGCTGATCGTTCGCCACCAGCAGCGGCCAGAGGAAGGCGGCCCAGGCCTGGATGAAGGCGAAGATGCCGATGGCGCTGAAGGCCGTCATGGAGAGCGGCGCCACCACGCGGATCAGGATCCACCATTCGGAGGCGCCGTCGATCCGCGCCGCCTCCAGGTAGTCGGTGGGGATCGCCGACGCCACGTGCTGACGCATCAGGAAGATGCCGAAGCTCATGATGAGATAGGGCAGCACGATCCCCTGATAGGTGTTGATCCACTTGATCGCGTTGAGCTGCAGATAGAGCGGGATCATGTAGCTCTCGGACGGCACGATGGCGGTGGCGATGACGAGGCCGAAGAGCAGGCCGCGGCCGGGAAAGCGGTACTTGGCGAAGACCGCGCCGGCCAAGAGCGAGGTGACGGCGACGCTCGCCGTCGCCACCAGGGAGATGCCCATGCTGTTCACGAAGAAGCGCGCGAAGGGCGCGGCCTCGAAGATGCCGGTGTAGTTGGCGAAGGTCGGCGCCACCGGAAGCAGCTTCGGCGGCCAGACCGCGATCTCCGTCGCCGGCTTGAAGGATGTCGCCAGCATCCAGAGCATCGGCAGCACCATGAAGAGCGCGCCCAGGATCAGGATCGCATGGGCGAGGAGCGTGCCGATCCGGGCGGCGAGGCTGCGCCGGTACTGCATCTAGCCCTCCTGGCTCCTGACGAAGCGGAACTGGATGATGGTGAAGCCCAGCACGATGAAGGTGAGCGCCACCGCCTCCGCCGAGGCGTAGCCCATCTTCAGGTACTGGAAGCCGTTCTGGTAGATGTCGAAGACGAGGACGCGCACCGCCTGGCCCGGCGCCGCCTGGGAGCCGAGCGTCATCACATAGACCTGGGTGAAGACGTTGAAGGCGTTGATGGTGGCGGTCACCAGCACGTAGAGCAGGATCGGCTTCAGCAGCGGCAGCGTCACGTAGCGGAACTGCTGCCAGGGCGTGGCGCCGTCGAGCCCCGCCGCCTCCCGATACATGTCGGGGATGTTGCGGATGCCGACCAGGAACAGGATCAGGTTGTAGCCCAGCACCTTCCAGACGCTCATGATGATGAGCGCCCAGAGCGCGATGCGGGGGTCGGTCAGCCACGGCACCGGCGCGATGCCGAGGAACGAGAGCGCGTAGTTGAGGAGCCCGTAGTTGTAGTCGTAGATCCACTTCCAGGCGATCGCCATCGGCACCATCGGGGTGATGACCGGGAGGAAGTAGATCGTCTGGTAGATGGCGGCGAGGCGGCCCTTGCGCGCCAGGAAGAGCGCCAGCGGCAAGGCCAGGGCGGTGCTGAAGACGACCGTGGCGAAGGAGTAGACGAAGGTGTTGACGAGGGCGAGACGGAAGTTCTCGTCGTGCAGCAGCTGCTCGTAGTTGGCCAGTCCGATGAAAGGCTTCACCCGCTTGATCAGGTCCCAGCGGTAGAAGCTCAGCACCACGCTCCAGCCGATCGGGAAGATGCGCGCATAGGCGAAGAGCGCCATCACCGGCGCCAGCGCCATGTAGCAGAACAGCAGGAGCCGCCACTCCGCCCGCATCTCGCTCCAGCGGGCGGCGAGGAAATGCGGCCGCGGACGCGGCGGCGTCAGGGTCCCTTCAGGCATTGGGTATCACTCGGGAAAACATTGTGCGTCCTTCGACTCATGGCCCTTTGGGCCATGGCTCAGGATGAGGAGATTTTCTTTGTGGCACAAAAATTGGTCCTCATCCTGAGCCGTCCGCGGAGCGGACGCGTCGAAGGACGCGGAGGGGCGCCCGCGATGATGCCCCGATCACGTGGCGCTGTAGAGGTCCGCTTCCTTCAGGATCTGGTCGGTCTGCGCCGCCATGGCGTGGACGGCTTCGGCGAGCTTCGCCGGATTGCCGTTGAGCTCCGGGTTGATGTAGGCCGCGGTCAGCTTGTCCGCCATCTTGCTCTGGATCTCGTCCCAGGGCGTCAGGATCGGCTCGACGTAGTAGGTCATGTCCTTGGGCGGGGTGACGAAGGTGGCGAATTGCGGCGTCTTGTCGAGGAGCGGCTTCCAGTCGACGTCCTGGCGCTCGGAGACCCAGCCGGTCATCTCGGTGATGCGCAGCGAGTTCTCGGGGTTGGTGAGGAACTTGAGGAATTCCCAAGACGCCTTCTGATTGCTGCTCTTGCCGTTGACGTAGATCGCCCAGGGCTGCAGCAGCATCTTGTGCGGGCTCGACGCGGTCCATTTCGGGATCGGCGCCACGCCGTACTCGAGCTTCGGGTTCTTGTCGTGGATCTCGCCGATCACCCAGGCCTCGCGGAACAGCATCGCGGTATTGCCGGCGACGAAGGCGTCGGCGTCGTGCTGCACCTTGGGGTCGTCGATCTTGTACTTCTGCACCGCGTCGACCATGAACTGCAGCGCCGCGCGGCCGGCGTCGTTGTCGAAATTGTTGTGGTACTTGCCGCCGGCGGCCGGCGCGATCACCGAGGCGCCGGCGCCCTCCAGGATGTAGCGGAACTTCTCGGTGATGCCGCTGCCCTGGCCGGAGAGGCGCAGGCTGAGGCCGCTCCGCGTCATCTTGCCGGAGCTGTCGAACTTGACGAGCTTCTGCGCCGCCGCGATCAGGTCCGGGAAGGTCGCCGGCGGCTCGGCGATCCCCGCCTCCTGGAACATCGTCTTGTTGTAGTACATCGAGGCCTTGCTGCCCTCCATCAGCGGCAGGCCGTAGGTCTTGCCCTTCCAGGTGCAGAAATCGACCACCTGCCTGTTCCAGGCGCCGCCCTTCAGATACTGGTCGACGTCGGCGGGGTTCGGCTCGATGAGGCCGTTGTCGATGAAGTTGATGCTGATGTTGGTGCCGATGTCGTAGATGTCGGGGCCGGTGCCGGTGGGGACGGCAGCGCTCAGCTTCTGCTCCATCTCGCGGAGCGAGGTGCTGAAATAGGTGAGCTTCACCTCCGGGTGCAGCTTGCTGTAGGCGTCGCCTACCGCCTGGTAGAAGGGCTGCAGCTCCGGAAAGCCGGTCCAGACGGCGAGCGTGGTCTCGCCGGCGGCGCGCGCCGCCGGCGCCCTACCGAGACCCGCCGCGCCCGCAAGCCCGGCGCCCGCCGCCAGCTTCAGAACGCTTCTGCGATCGATGCTGCTGCTCGTGTCTCGCTTCATTGTCTGCACCCCCGGATTTTGGAAGACCGCCATCGGTCCTCGCCGCTCGCGCGCGTTCTCGCGCTGGAGCCGCGAAAAGCCTAATCCCGCAATTAAGACGCGACAACTGCAGGGGAGATGGTCGGGGCGCGGCGCTCGTCGCCGATGGCTGGTGGACAACGGTCTCGCGGCCAAGCCCCTCTCCGTTGCGGCGCAACGGGTCCCCTCCTTCTCCCCCGCTATCGCGGCGGAGAGGGACTTTCGGTTGCGTCGTGGCGAGCCGGGCGGCGCTTGCGGCCGCTTTTCCTGTGTACTAGTATACAAGACCAGCGGCCGGCAAAGCGGCCCAGGCAGCGAGGCGGGGAGGGACGTTCTGGTGGCGGTGGTCCGGTATGCTGGCGTGGCGCGCGACGCCTTTCCCGCCGAGACCGCCCGCGCCATCGGCGCGCGGCTCTATCAGGATCTCCACGACGACATCATCACCGGCCGGCGCCGGCCAGGCGAGGATCTCTCCGAGACGCGGATCGCCGAGCAGTACGGCGTCAGCCGCACGCCGGTGCGCGAGGTGTTCCACCGCCTGGTCGAGGACGGCTTCCTCCGGGTGGTGCCGCAGGTCGGTACCTTCGTGGCGCCGATCAATCTCGCCGCCGTCGCCGACAGCCAGTTCATCCGCGAGGCGCTCGAATGCCGCGCCATCCGCCTCACTGCGGCGAAGGCGGGCACCTCGGATATCCGCGGCCTCCGCCAAGAGCTCAAGATCCAGGAGCGGGCGGTGATGGCCGGCGACCGGGCGCGCTTCTTCGCCTCGGACGAGAAGATGCATCAGAAGCTGCTGGCGGCCTCCGGCCATCCGCAGGTCTGGGACACCATCGCCGCCGCCAAGGCGCAGCTCGACCGGGTGCGCTACCTCTCGCTGGAGGCGGGCGACTGGCTCGACATGATCTTCGAGCAGCATCGCGCCCTCATCGAGCGCATCGCCGAGCGCGACGCGGCGGGCGCCGAGCGCGCCATGCAGGCGCATCTCCGCACCGTCTTCGCCGCCGCCGACCGCATCGCCGCCGAGCACGCGGATTTCTTCGAGGGCGCGCGCTCGAAGCCGCGGCGGCGGCGCCCGTGAGCAGGCCCTTCACCCGGAGCGTCCTTCGTGAAGATCACTGACATCAAGGTCACCACCGTCACCGTGCCGTTGGAGGCGCCGCTCCGCCACAGCAACGGCGCCCATTGGGGCCGCTTCGTGCGCACGGTGATCGAGCTGGAGACCGACGAGGGCATCACCGGCCTCGGCGAGATGGGGGGCGGCGGCGAAAGCGCGGAGCTCGCCTTCGCCGGCCTCAAGCCCTACCTCCTCGGCCACGATCCCTTCGAGCTGGAGCGGATGCGGTTCGCGATCTGCAACCCGACCGCGTCCCTCTACAACAACCGGACCCAGTTGCACGCCGCGCTGGAATTCGCCTGCCTCGACATAATGGGGAAAAAGCTGGGCGTGCCGGTGCATGACCTCTTGGGCGGCCGGGTGCGCGAGGGCGTCCCTTTCGCGAGCTATCTCTTCTTCCGCTATCCCGACCCCGCCACCGGCCGCGGCGAGGTGAGGACAGCGGAGCAGCTCGTCGCCGAGGCGAAGGCGCTGAAGGCCAAGCACGGCTTCACCGCCCACAAGCTCAAGGGCGGCGTCTTCCCGCCCGACTACGAGCTCGCGTGCTTCCGCGCGCTCGCCGCCGCGGTGCCGGGAGACGGCGTGCGCTACGATCCCAATGGCGTCTTGACGCCGGACCAGGCGATCGAGTTCGGCCGCGCCATCGAGAATCTCCGCAACGACTATCTCGAGGATCCGACCTATGGCCTCGCGGCCATGCGGCGCGTCCGCGAGAAGGTGCGGATGCCGCTCGCCACCAACACGGTGGTGGTGAATTTCGAGCAGCTCGCCGCCAACATCAGGGATCCCGCCGTCGACGTGATCCTGCTCGACACCACCTTCTGGGGCGGCATCCGGCCCTGCATCAAGGCGGCCGGCATCTGCGAGGCCTTCGGCCTCGGCGTCGCCGTCCATTCCTCCGGCGAGCTCGGCATCCAGCTCGCCACCATGCTGCATCTGGGCGCGGTGGTGCCCAATCTGGGCTTCGCCGCCGACGCGCACTATCACCATCTCACCGATGACATCATCGAGGGCGGCAAGTTCGCCTACAAGGACGGCGCCATCGCGGTGCCGCGCGCGCCCGGCCTCGGCGTCACCCTCGACCGCGAGAAGCTCGGCAAATACGCCGAGCTCTACAAGTCGCTGGGCGGATATCCCTACGATCGCGATCCCGCGCGGCCCGGCTGGTATCCGCTGGTGCCGAACGCCGACTATGCCGATCCCGCGCGGGCGGACCGGCCGTCCTTGAAGACGAGATGATGGCCGGCACCACCGCCCTGCCGCGTCTCTCGCGCGCCACGCTGGCGAAGCTGCCGGCCGGGGTGGCGCGGCCGGATTTCGATCCGGCGACGCTCCGGACCGGCATCGTCCATCTCGGCATCGGCGCCTTCCACCGCGCCCACGAGGCGTTCCACACGGAGGCGCTGCTGGCACGGACGCCGGAATGGGGAATTCTCGGCGCCAGCCTGCAGCGGCCGGACACCCGGGACGCGCTGGAGCCGCAGGACTGGCTCTATACGCTGGCGGAGCGCGGGCCCGCGGGCGACCGGCTGCAGGTGATGGCGCCGCTCACCGGCATCCTGGTGGCGCCTGAGGATCCGGTGGCGCTGGTGCGCCGCCTCAACGATCCCGCCGTGCGCATCGTCTCGATCACCGTCACCGAGAAGGGCTACTGCCGCAGCGGCAGCGAGCTCGACGAGGATCATCCGGATATCCGCCACGACCTCGCCGAGCCGGCACGGCCGAAGACGGTGCTGGGCTTCCTCGCCGCCAGCCTGCGCGCGCGGCGCGCCGCCGGGACGCCGCCCTTCACCGTCCTCACCTGCGACAACCTGCCGGCCAACGGCACCACCGTGCATCGGCTGCTCACGCGCTTCGGCGCGCTCGTCGATTCCGAGCTCGGCCGCTTCATCGCCGGCGAGGTGGCATGCCCCTCGACCATGCTGGACCGCATCGTGCCCGCCACCACCGACGCCGACCGCGCGGCGATCTCGCGCGCCATCGGTCTCGAGGATGCCTGGCCGGTGGTGGCGGAGCCCTTCAGCCAATGGGTGGTGGAGGATCGCTTTCCCACGGGGCGGCCCGACTGGCCGGCGGGCGGCGCCACGCTGGTCGGCGACGTCCGGCCCTACGAGGAGATGAAGCTCCGCCTTCTCAACGGCAGCCATTCCACCATCGCCTATCTGGGCCAGCTCGCCGGCTGGGCGAGCGTCGCCGATGCGATGGCGGTGCCGGCGCTCGCCCGCCAGGTGGCGGCGCTGATGCGCGAGAGCGCCGAGACGCTGCGGCTGCCGGCGGAGATCGACTGTCCCGCCTATCAGCGCCAGCTCATCGAGCGCTTCGCCAATCCGGGCCTTCGGCACCTGACGGCGCAGATCGCCATGGACGGCTCGCAGAAGATGCCGCAGCGGCTCTTCGCCCCGGCGCTCGATCGGGTGAAGCGCGGGGAGGGGGCGCGGCGGATCGCGCTCGGCGTTGCCGCCTGGCTCAAATTTCTGCAGGGCCGCTCCGACAGCGGCGCGGCGCTCACGGTGAACGACCCACTGGCGGAGCGCCTCACCGCGGCGGCGCGCGGCGCCGGGACGCCGGCGGCGCTCCGCGACGCGATCTTCGCCATGAGCGACCTGGTGCCAGGGGATCTCGCCACCGCGGCGGGCTTCCGCGCCGATGTGCTGGAAGTTTTGGAGAGCCTCGCCGCGCGCGGCGCTGCCGCGACCGTCGAGGGCTGGAATTGATGCAACCGCCACCGCGCGCGAGCGCGGGGCAAGCAAGGGAGAACGGGATGAAACGGGCTAGACAGGTGCTGGGTTTGATCGCGGCGGGCGCGGTGCTCGTCGCCGCTTCCGCGGCCGTCGCGCAGGAGCCGCCGAAGCCAGGCGAGAGCCCGCGCGTCGACGCTATCCGCAAGGCGGGCGTGCTGCGCGTCGCCGTGCTGGCGAACGCGCCGTGGCTGATCGAGAACACCACCGGCTCCGGCGACAAGTGGTCGGGCCCGGCCTGGATGCTGAGCCAGGAATACGCCAAGCTCTTGGGCGTCAAGCTCGAGCCGGTGCTGGTCAGCCACGAGACCAAGGTGCCGGTGCTGGCGGCGAACCAGGTCGACCTCACCATCACCCCGCTGGCGGAGACACCGGACCGCGACAAGGTGATCGACTTCGTCCTCTATTCCAACACCAGCGTCTGCATGTTCGGCCTCGCCAGCAATCCGAAATTCGCCAACGCCAAGACGGTGGACGATCTCAACAAGCCCGACATCACCATCGCCTACTTCATCGGCGGCGGCGAGGAGGGCTGGGTGAAGGAGCGCTTCGCCAAGGCGCAGCTGCGCGGCGTCAGCAATTCCGGCGCCACCGCGCCGCTCGAGGACGTGATGGCGCACCGCGCCGACGCGGCGCCGATCAATCGGGTGCCGTGGGTCGCGATGAACCGCAAGGTGAAGGGCTTGGCCGTGCTGCCGAAGGCGAACAACTGCCAGGACAGCCAGGAGAAGGCGCAGCCCGTCGGCCTCGCCATCGACAAGAAGCAGCCGGTCTTCCTCGCCTGGCTGCGCGCGGTCGAGAAGCAGATGCAGCCCAAGCTCGACGCGGAGGAATCCCGCGTCGTGAACTCGATGCAGTGATGTCTCGCGCAGGCGCCTTCATGAACCTCTCCGCCGCGAGAGCGGGGGAGAGGGTGGGCGCCGCGCGGCGGCGACCGGGTGAGGTGGGGCGGGGAGGCGCAGAGTGAAGCTGCGACCGCGCCAACTCCCCGCCGTCGCCGCCCCACCTCACCCTCCCCATTGCTGCGCGATGGGTCCCCTCCCTCTCCCCCGCTCTCGCGGCGGAAAGGGTCTGTAGGTTCGGCGTCGTTCATGGACTTCGACTTCTCACCGATCTGGGACAGCCGGTTCTATCTGCTGCATGGGCTCGGGGTCACCCTGCTGCTGTCGGTGGCGACGGTGGCGACGAGCCTGGTGGTGGGCGGCGCGGTCGGGCTCGCGCGCTGCTACGGACCGCGCGGGGTCGTGCTGCCGCTCACCTTCTACATCGATTCCATGCGCTCGATCCCGGTGCTGGTGGTGCTGGTCTGGGTCTATTTCGCCTTCCCGATCCTGACCGGCGTGACATTGCCGCCGTTCTGGGCGGCGCTCGCCGCGCTCACCCTCCACATCGCGGCTTACGTGGCGGAGATCGTGCGCGCCGGCATCGCCTCGGTGCGGCCGGGCCAGATGCGGGCGGCGGTGGCGCTCGGCATGTCGCGCGCCCAGGCGGTGCGGAAAGTGATCCTGCCGCAGAGCATCGTCCGCATGCTGCCCGCCTTCGCCTCGATCATCTCGATCACCATCAAGGACACCGCGATCGCCGCCGTCATCGCGGTGCCCGAATACATGGAGAGCTCGCAGACGGTGGCGGGGCAGAGCTTCCACCCGATCGAGGTCTTCACCGTGGCGATGGTGGTCTATTTCCTGATCCTGTTCCCGACCACGCGGCTCATCGACATGATCTACGCGCGCCTCGCGCATCTGGGGCGGTCGTGAACCTCGACTGGGGCGTCGTCTGGCAGCACCGCGGGGCGCTCGCCGAGGGCACCCTCGTCACCATCCTGCTGACGCTCCTCACCATGGCGGTGGCGGTGCCGGGCGGCATCCTGCTGGCGCTGATGCGCCTCTCGCGGCTGCGGCTCGCCCAGGCGGCGAGCGCCGCCTTCGTCGAGTTCTTCCGCAACCTGCCGCTGATCCTGCTGGTCTACTGGGCGTTCTACGTGCTGCCGCTGCTCACCGACCTCGCCTTGTCGCCGTTCGCCACCGGCCTCGTCGCCTTGAGCCTCAACGTCTCCGCCTACAACGCCGAGACCTTCCGCGCCGGCATCGCGTCGATCCGCAAGGGTCAGACCGAGGCGGCGCTGGCGCTCGGCATGAGCCGCTGGCAGGCGGTGCGCAAGATCGTGCTGCCGCAGGCCTCGCGCCGGGTGCTGCCGGTGCTGGCGAGCACCTGGGTCTCGCTCTTCAAGGATACCTCGCTGGTCTCGGTGATCGCGGTGGGCGATCTCGCCTATACCGCCATGGAGATCCGCTCGCAGACCTTCCGGGTGCTGGAGATGCTGACCGCGATGGCGGTCATCTACTGGATGCTGGGCTATCCCCAGGCGAAGCTGGTGGACTGGCTGCACCGGAAATATGGAGTGACGGAATGACCGCTCCCCGGCCGAAAGGCGCCGGCGCGCCGCCGATGCTGCGCTATCGCGACGTGCGCAAGACCTTCGCCGATTTCGTGGCGCTCGACGGCGTCAGCATGGAGGTGCGGCAGAGCGAGGTGGTCTGCCTCATCGGCCCCTCCGGCTCCGGCAAGTCGACGCTCCTTCGCTGCACCAACGGGCTCGAGGAGATCCAGGGCGGCGAGATCCTGTTCGACGGCGTGGCGCTGCCCCGGGACGAGCAGGGCATGCGCCGGATGCGCCGGCGCATGGGGATGGTGTTCCAGAACTTCGAGCTCTTCCCGCACAAGACCGCCCTCGACAACGTGGCGATCGGTCCCTTGACCGTGCTGCGGATGAGCGAGGCGGACGCCCGCGAGCGCGCCCGCGCGCTGCTGCAGAAGGTGGGGCTTGCCGACAAGGCGGCGAGCTATCCCGCCAACCTCTCCGGCGGCCAGCAGCAGCGCGTCGCCATCGCCCGCGCGCTCGCCATGGAGCCGGAGGTGATGCTGTTCGACGAGCCCACCTCGGCGCTCGATCCCGAGACCATCGGCGAGGTGCTCAATGTGATGAAGCGCCTCGCCGAGGAGGGCATGACGATGATCGTGGTCACCCACGAGATGAGCTTCGCGCGGCGCGTCGCCGACTGGGTGGTGGTGTTCGAGCGCGGCACCGTCGTCGAGGAAGGCCCGCCGGCGCAGATCTTCGATGCGCCCAAGGTGGATCGCACGCGGGAGTTCCTGAGCCATCTCGGCTGGGCGGGGTGAGGGCGGAGAGCGAGTCTCGCGGCCCACCCCCCACCCCAACCCTCCCCCTCAAGGGGGGAGGGGGATTCGAGATGTTTCGACAAATAGCCCCTCCCCCCTTGAGGGGGAGGGTAGGGTGGGGGGTGATGCAGATCTCCGAACCTGAAACCTACAGCACCACCTTCTTCAGCCGCTCCTCCTCCACCTTGATCTTCACGCCGGCGCGCTCCTGCTGCAGCAGCATGGCGACGCGGCTGTCGCGGCCGGCCCAGCCGCGGTTCATCGCCTCGGTCATCTCCTCGAGCGTCAAGTTCGCGAGCCGCATGGGAACGCCGATCTCGCGGCCGAGCGCGGTCGCGAGCGAGACGTCCTTGTGGGCGAGCTTCAGCGCGAAGGCGGGCGGGTCGTATTTGTCCGGCAGGAACTGGTCCATGATCCCGTCGAAGGTGCGCCGCCGGCCGGTCGCCCCCTGGCGCACCGCCTCGAAGAGCGCGAGCGGCTCGACGCCGGCCTTGACGCCGAGGGTGAACACTTCCGCCAGCGCGGTCTGCAGCGCGTAGCCTGCGCAGTTGTGCACGAGCTTCGCCACCGAGCCGGCGCCGATCGGGCCGATGTAGCGCGCCTGGTCGCCCATGGCGTCGAGCACCGGCTTGTGCCTGGCGAAGATCGCCTCCTCGCCACCGACCCAGATCGCGAGCTTGCCGCTCCTGGCGCCGCGCGGGCCGCCGGAGACCGGCGCGTCCAGCATGTGGACGCCCTTCTCGGCGAAGACCGCGTGGATGCGGCGCACCACCGTCGGCGAGTTGGTGGAGAGATCGAAGTAGGCGCCGCCCTTGCGCATCGCCGGCAGCAACCCGTTCTTGCCCAGCGCCACCGCCTCCACCTCCGGCGGGCCGGGGAGCGAGGTGAAGATCACCTCCGCCGCCTCGGCGACGCCAGCAGGGCTCTCCGCCCAGATCGCGCCCTCGGCGAGGAACGGTTCGGCGGCAGCGCGCTTCACGTCATGCACCACCAGCCGGTGTCCCGCCTTCTGCAGATTCGCGGCCATGCCGGCACCCATGGTGCCGAGACCGATGAAGCCAACTTGCATCGCGTCCTCCCTTTGGAAATTGCGCCGGCGCGCTCGCGCCTCAGCGCTTGTCGAAGACTTCCTTGGCGCGCATCGCGCCGGACATGGCGGTGGGCCAGCCGGAGTAGAAGGCGAGATGAGTGATCGCCTCGATGATCTCCTCCTTGGTGAGGCCGTTGTTGAGCGCGCGCTCGAGATGGCCGGGAAGCTGCTCGGTGCGGTTGAGCGCCACCAGCGTCGCCACGGTGATCAGGCTGCGATCGCGCTTGGAGAGGCCCGGCCGCTCCCACACGTCGCCGAACAGCACCTTCTCGGTGAGCTCGATCAGCTTCGGCGCGACGGTGCGGACGACATCGCGCGCGGGGCTGGGGGGTGTTTCCTTGACCATGGGGCTCTCCTCTTTCTGCTTTCTGCTGATGAGCGCCGCGCCCTCACGCCGGAGTGAGGTGTTGCGGCAAGACAGAGGGAGCGTGCACCGATCGTCGCCCCTGAACAAGATTGCTGGCGAAACGTTTCCACGATAGCGTCAGGGCAAGCGAGAGAAGCGCCCGGCGGGCAAATCCGGCAGCGAAAGGGGAGGCATGGGCGATTTCGGCATCTTCGCCGAGAATTTTCTGCAGGCGCTCACCGCCGGCCTGCTGGTCGGCGCCATCTACGGCCTCATGTGCGTCGGACTCGGCATCATCTTCGGCGTGATGCGCGTCATCAATTTCGCCCAGGGCGATTTCCTGATGCTGGGCATGTACGCGACGCTCTACATCGCCGCCGGATTGGCGCTGCTGCCGTTCGCGGGATCGGAGGCGATGCCCTTCGTCGCAGCACTGCTCGCCGGGCCGGTGCTGTTTGTCGGCGGCTACCTCCTGCACCGCTTCCTGATCTCGCGGGTCACCGGCACGCGGGCGGCCGCCTACGAGGGCGAGGGGCATTACGCCCAGCTCATCCTCACCCTCGGCGTGTCGCTGGTGCTGCAGAACGGCGGCCTCATCTTCTTCGGCTCGACGCCGCAGGCGGTGCGCACGCCGCTCTCCTCGCGCGCCTGGGAGCTGCCGCTGCTCTACGATCCGAACGCCGCGCTCTTCCTCAACAAGGCGCGGGTGATCGCCGCCATCGTCTCGATCGTGGTGGGCGCCGGGCTCTACTGGCTCGTCAACAGCTCGCGGCTCGGCAAGCTGCTGCGCGCCGCCGCCGACAATCCGCGCGCCGCCACCTATATGGGCATCGACGTCAACTGGGCACACCGCATCGCCTTCGGCATCGGCATCGGCATCACCGCCATCGCCGGCGGCCTGGTCGCCACCTTCAATCCGTTCCAGCCCTATGTCGGCCTCGATTACGTCATCATCATGTATGCGGGCGTGGTGCTGGGCGGCATGGGCAGCATCCTCGGCGCCTATTGGGGCGGCATGACCATCGGGCTGGTGCAGCAGCTCTCGACGCTGGTGCTGCCGATCCAGCTGCAGAACGCCACCATCTTCGTGGTGTTCCTGCTGATCGTGCTGATCCGCCCGCAGGGCCTCTTCGGCCGCAGCGCGGAGCGGGTCTGAGCCATGGGCGAGCGCGCCGGGCTCGGCCTTCCGCTCCTCGTCATCGCGCTGATGGCGCTGGGCTGGATGGCGCTCGGCACGGTGGTCACCAACTCCTACTACCAGCTCATGCTGACGCTGGTGCCGATCTGGGCGGTGATGGGTCTCTCGTGGAACCTGCTCTCCGGCTACACCGGCCTCGTCTCCTTCGGCCATGCCGCCTTCTTCGGCCTCGGCGCCTATACGGTCACCATCGCCCTGGTGCAGTTCAACCTGACGCCGTGGTTCGGCATTCCCCTCGGCATGGTGGTGGGCGCGCTTGCCGGCGCCGTCATCGGCTATCCGACCTTCCGGCTGCGCGGCCACTACTTCGCGCTCTCCATGCTGGCCTATCCGATGGCCCTCCTCTACGTCTTCCAGTGGCTGGGATACCAGGAGGTGCCGCTGCCGATGAAGCGCGCGCATCCCATCTGGTTCATGCAGTTCACCGACTATCGCGCCTATATCGCGCTGGCGGTCGGGCTGATGGTGGTGGCGCTGCTGCTCTCGCTCGCGGTGGAGCGCTCGCGCTTCGGCATGTCGCTGACGGCGATCAAGCAGAACGAGCCCGCCGCCGAGGCGGCGGGGATCGACACGCTCAGCTGGAAGATGCGGGCGATCATGCTGAGCGCCGCGGTGGCGGCGGCGGCGGGCGGGCTCTACGCGGTGGTGCTGCTGGTGGTGACGCCGGACAGCGTCTTCGGCGTCCTCACCTCGGCCCAGGCGCTGATCATGGCGCTCTTCGGCGGCGTCGGCACGCTCTGGGGCCCGGTGATCGGCGCCGCCATCCTGATCCCCTTGAGCGAGACGCTGCAGGCGCAGCTCGGCGACGTCATTCCCGGCATCCAGGGCGTGGTCTACGGCCTCGCCATCATCCTGGTGATCCTGCTGGCGCCGGAGGGGATCTTCTGGCGCGTGCGCGACCGCTTCCATCGCCCGCGCGCGCTACCTTCCCTGGAGCCGGCGCGTCCGGCGGCGGCGACCGTGGTGCGGCTCGCGACACCGGCGGCGCGCACCCCCATCCTCACGGTGACCGGCCTCTCGAAATCCTTCGGCGGGCTGCAGGCGGTGGCCGATGTCGGTTTCGAGGTCGATGCCGGCGAGATCCTCGGCATCATCGGCCCGAACGGCGCCGGCAAGACGACGCTCTTCAACCTGCTGAACGGCTTCCTCGCCGTCGATCGCGGCACCGTGGTGTTCGAGGGGCAGGATCTCGTCGGGATGAAGCCGAACCGGATCTGCCGCCTCGGCATCGGCCGCACCTTCCAGGTGGTGCGCAGCTTCGCCCGCATGTCGGTGCTGCAGAACGTGGTGGTGGGCGCCTATCACGCCGAGGCGGGCGATGCCGAAGCCTTCGCCGCCGCCCGCGAGGCGCTGCAGCGGGTCGGCATGCTCGATCGCGCCGGGATCGTCGCCGGCGGCCTCACCAACAAGGAGCTGCGCCTGATGGAGCTGGCGCGCGCGCTCGCCGGCCGGCCCAAGCTGCTGCTGATGGACGAGCCGCTCGCGGGACTGGGCGCGACAGAGGTGGAGGACATGCTGGATGTCGTGCGCGCGGTCTCTGCCGGCGGCGTCACCATCGTCATCATCGAGCATACGATGAAGGCGATGGTGCGGCTCGCCGAGCGCTTCGTGGTGCTGAACCACGGCCGCATCCTCGCCTCGGGCAAGCCCAGCGAGGTCACCCGCGACAGCAGCGTGGTCGAGGCCTATCTCGGCGCCAAATGGGCGGCGATCCGTGCTGGAGGTTGAGGGGCTCACCGTCACCTACGGCGGCCTCCGAGCGCTCTCGGAGGTGAGCCTCGCCGTCGGCGAGGGCCAGTACGTGGCGATCGTCGGCCCCAACGGCGCCGGCAAGACCACGCTCTTCAAGGCGATCTCCGGCACCGTCACGCCGTCGGGCGGCAGCATCCGCTTCGAGGGGCGCGACCTGCTGGCGGTGCCGCCGGCGGAGCGGCCGCATCTCGGCATCGCCCATGTGCCGGAGGGCCGTCAGGTGTTCAACTCGATGACGGTGCTGGAGAACCTGGAGATGGGCGCCCACGCGGCGCGCGATCGCCAGTCCTGGTCGCGCAATCTCCAGCGCATCTTCGAGCTCTTTCCGGTGCTTTCGGAGCGCCGCGACCAGCTCGCCGGCACGCTCTCCGGCGGCGAGCAGCAGATGCTGGCGATCGGCCGCGGCATCGCGTCGGAGCCGCGGCTCCTGATGCTGGACGAGCCCTCCATGGGCCTCGCGCCGGCGGTCGCCGACCTCATCTTCGACCGCGTCGGCGAGCTCCACCGCGAGGACGGGCTCACCGTGCTGCTGGTGGAGCAGCGGGTCGCCGAGGCGGTGCAGTCCTGCGATTTCGGCTATGTTCTGGAGACCGGCCGCGTGGTGCTGGAAGGCTCGCACCGCAGCCTGCTCGCGGACGATCGCATCAGAAAGGCCTATCTCGGCATGTAGCAGCGCGAAACAACACATCGGGAGGAAACAGCGATGTCCACGAGACGCAAAGTGATTCTGAGCCTGCTTGGCAGCACCGCGCTGGTGGCCGCGGCGATAGTGGTGCCGGCACCTGCCGCAGCGCAGACCAAGGAAGTGAAAGTGGCGCTCATCGTGCCGCTGTCCGGCCCCTGGGCGCGCCAGGGCCTGCTCGAGCGCGAAGGCGCCGAGATGGCGATGGACGACATCAACAAGGGGGGCGGCATCAAGGCGCTGGGCGGCGCCACGATGAAGCTCATCGTCGCCGATGCCGGCGACAGCGCCGAGAAGGCGAAGAACGCGGCGCAGCGCCTGGTGGCGCAGGAGCCCGACCTGGTGGGCGGCGTCGGCGCCTGGCTCAGCTCCTTCACGCTGGCGGTGACCGAGGTGACCGAGCGGGCGGAGATCCCGTGGTTCACGCTCTCCTACTCGGACCAGATCACCAACCGCGGCTTCCATTACGTGTTCCAGACCTCCGCCACCGGCGACCGCCAGGCGGAGCTGGCGCTGCCGACCATGCTCGAGATGGCGAAGGCCGCCACCGGCAAGCAGCCCACCACCACCGGCATCATCAGCGACAACACCGCGGCGCCGGTGAGCTTCGTCAAGCCGATGCGCAACGGCGGGCTGGAGAAATACGGCGTCAAGCTGCTGGTGGACGAGACCTACACGCCGCCGCTCTCCGACGCGACGCCGCTGGTCAGCAAGGTGCGCACCTCGCGGCCGCAGTTCCTGTGGGTGATCTCCACCAACGTGCCGGACGACACGCTGCTGCTGCAGAAGCTCTCCGAGATGGGGATCGGTGCCAACAAGCTGCCGGTGGTGGGGAACGGCGCCCATATGGGAGCGCCGGAGCTCCTCAAGACCGCCGGCGCCGATGCGATGGAGGACACCTTCGTCACGGTTGCCAACTGGGCGCTCAAGGGCCAGGAGAAGCTGATCGAGGAATACAAGAAGCGCACCGGCGAGCCCTGGCTCACCCAGGACGCGCTCTGCGCCTACGGGCATTTCTGGATCATCAAGGACGCGCTGGAGAAGGCGGGCAGCGCCGACCGCCGCAAGGTGGCCGAGGCGGTGCGCGCCATGGACACGACGGAGGGCGCCGCCAGGTACTTCGCCGGCGGGCACCTCAAGTTCGACGCGAACGGCCGCCGCGTCGGCGCGCCGCTGGTGATCGTGCAGTGGCAGAAAGGCGTGCCGGTGACGGTCTATCCGCCGGAATCCGCCACCGCCAAACCGGTCTGGGTCGGGAAGTAGCGACGCTCCGAGTGGAAGAGAAGGCCCCTCTCCGCCGCCATCGCGGAGGAGAGGGGCTTTAGCGGATGGAGTTTGCGATGATCGTCGAACAGCGGACCTATCTCGTGAAGCTCGGCAAGACGCCGGAGTATCTCCGGGCGGTGGAGACGCTGGGCCTGCCGGTGATGCGGGAGTGCCTGGGCGGGCTCATCGGCTATTTCGTCACCGACGTCGGCCCGCTCAACGAGGTCGTGCATCTCTGGGCCTATGAGAGCCTGGAGGATCGCGCGCGCCGGCGCGCCGCCTGCGCCGCCCATCCGGGCTGGGCGCCCTTCATCGACGTGGTGCGACCGCTGCTGGAGCACCAGGCGAGCCGCGTCATGACCGTGGCGCCCTTCACGCCGATCACCCTCGACGGCATCCGCGCCCTCAACCGCGGCCAGTAGATAAGGAGTACCTTCATGTCGATGCCCGTCCCCTACGAGGTCTACGCGGTGCGCTATGCGCATCACGACCGGCCGGCCAGCGAGAATTTCCTCGGCGGCGATCCCCACAACGGACCGATGCCGCTCGACTACTTCGTCTGGGCGATCGTCGGGCCCGAGAAGACCTTCGTGCTCGACACCGGGTTCGATCCGGAGATCGGCCGGAAGCGCGGCCGCCAGCATCTGCGCTCGCCCGGCGAGGGGCTCAGGATGATCGGCGTCGATCCCGCTGAGGTCGAGGACGTCATCATCTCCCACATGCATTACGACCACGCCGGCAATCACGAGCTGTTCCCGAACGCGCGCTACCACATCCAGGACAAGGAGATGCAGTACTGCACCGGGCGCTGCATGTGCCACGGCCGCATCAAGCACTCCTTCGAGCCGGAGGACGTCTCGGCGATGGTGCGGCGCCTGTTCGCTGGCCGGGTGCAGTTCCACGACGGCAGCGAGGAGATCGCCCCCGGCCTCAGCGTGCACCTGATCGGCGGCCACACCATGGGGCTGCAATCGGTGCGCGTCTTCACCAAACGCGGCTGGGTGGTGCTCGCCGCCGACGCCGTCCATCTCTACGCCAACATCGAGCAGAGCCGGCCCTTCCCGGTGATCTACAATCTCGCCGACATGTTCGAGGGTTATCAGACGCTCAAGAAGCTCGCGAGCTCGCCCGCCCACATCGTGCCCGGCCACGACCCCCTCAAGCTCCGCCGCTATCCGCCGCCGCGGCCGGAACTCGAAGGCATCGTCGTCCGCCTCGACGTCGATCCCCGCCAGTAACAATCCGGCGAGCACGCCCGCGCGGCCTTGCGGACGCCCGATCCGGCGGCCGATAGTGGCTTGGAGGCGCGCCCGTCGCGCGAGATGCGAGACGAAGAACGAGGGGCTCTCATGAAGCGCGGCTTGCTGGGACTGGCGATCATGGCGGCGATGCTGGCGGCGGCGCCCGATCAGGCCGGGGCGCAGCAGACCATCATCGACACGTGGCCCGACATCAAGGCGCCGCCGGCGCCGGCGCTGAAGCCGGTGACCGTCGATCCCGCCACCACCGCGCTGCTGATGCTGGATTTCGTCAAGCAGGCCTGCGAGCGCCGGCCGCGCTGCGTCGCCTCGCTGCCCGTCGCCAAGCAGCTCCTCGCCGAGGCGCGCGCCAAGAACATGCTGGTGGTCTACAGCTTCGTCTCGGGCGGCACGATGGCCGACACGATGCCCGAGGTGGCGCCCGTCGGGAAGGAGCCCGCGGTGCAGTCCGGGCCCGACAAGTTCGTCGGCACGGATCTCGAGAAGATCCTCAGGGAGCACGGCATCAAGACGGTGATCGTCGCCGGCACCGCCGCCAACGGCGCCGTCCTGCACACCAGCGACGAGGCGGTGTTCCACGGCTTCAGCGCCGTCGTGCCGGTGGACACCATGTCGGCGGACAGCCCCTTCATCGAGGAGTACGTCGCCTACGACTTCACCGTGGCGCCGCGCGTCGCCACCGCGACGACGCTGACGCGGGTCGGCCTGATCAAGTTCTAGGCTGCAGAGCGCCTTCCTCAGGGCCGCAAGAAGCGGCCATGACGCAGCAATCGGCGACGAGCCGATCATCGGGGCTTCTGCCATCACTCGCAGGCAGGACCAGGGGGTGTTCCATGGATTTCAGCCATACCGACACCGCGGTCGTCTTCATCGATCCGCAGATCGATGTCTTGAGCGAGAAGGGGGCGAATTGGGGCGCGGTCGGCGCCAGCGTCACCGAGAACCGCACCGTCGAGAACATGGAGCGGATCTTCAAGGCCGCCAAGGGCGGCGGCTATGAGGTCTTCATCTCGCCGCATTACTTCTATCCGACCGACGACCGTTGGAAGTTCAACGGGCCGCTGGAGACGGACGAGTTCGAGACCCATACCTTCGCGCGCGGCGGGCCGCTTACCCTGGAAGGCTTCGCCGGTTCCGGCGCCGACTGGCTGCCGCGGTTCAGGCCCTATATCGAGGACGGCAAGACCATCGTGGTGAGCCCGCACAAGGTGTTCGGGCCGCAGACCAACGACCTGACGCTGCAGCTCAGGAAGCGCGGCATCGGCAGGATCATCCTCGGCGGCATGCTCGCCAACATGTGCGTCGAGGCGCATCTCCGCGACTTCCTCGAGCAGGGCTTCGAGGTCGCGGTGGCGAAGGACGCGGTCGCCGGCCCCCGCCATCCCGTCTGGGGCGACGGCTACCAGGCGGCGCTCGTCAACTACCGCTTCCTCGCCCATGCGGTGCTCGCCACCGACGAGGTGGTGGGCCGTATGGGCTGAAGCAGAGGCTCAGGCCGCCTTCGCCGTGAGGCGGTCGAGCACCGGCAGCAGCTCCTCGGGATCCGGGCGCCGCGTGTAGTCGGGATTGACCTCGGCGTAGAGGATCCTGCCATCCTGCCCGATCACGAAGCGCGCCGGCATCGGCAAGGTCCAGCTGGGATCGCCGTTCGCCACCGCGAGGTCGTTCTTGAAGACGTCGCGATAGAGCTCGATCAGGTAGTCCGGCAGCTTGAAGCGCAGCCCGAAGGCCGCTGCAACCGCGTTGCCGGGATCGGAGAGGATCGGGAAGCCGAGCTTGTTGTCGCGCTGGGAGCGGCGGCTGTTGACCGGCGTCTGCGGCGAGATCGCCACCAGCTTGGCGCCGCGCTTCTCGATCTCGGGGAGCGCCGCCTGGATCGCCTGCAGATCCATGTTGCAGTAGGGGCACCAGACGCCGCGATAGAAGGTGACGACCAGCGGCCCTTGGGCCAGCAGGCTCGCCGAGGAGACCTCCTTGCCCGCGGGATCCCTGAGCGTGAAGGCGGGCGCGGTGTCGCCGACCTTGAGCGCGCGGCTCGCGGCGCCGGACGCGATCAGCTCGTCGGTCGCACGATGCATCGGCCCGTGGATCCAGGCCGGCGCGTTGTAGGGCGGCCCGCCCGCCTCGAAATTCGCCCTGAAGGCGTCGAGCTTCTGCTGCAATGACATGACGGTTTCCTCTTCGGTTGCCAGGGCGGCGCCGCGGCCTCAGGCCTGCCGCCGGGCGCATCGGGCCCCTGCGGTGATGTGGCCTATTCCCCCGGAAATGGGGTAGAGAGGGAGATCTCATAATTTCTATTCCCTGGAGGAATAGGCATGGATCGGCTTGCCGCCATGGCGGCCTTCATCCGGGTGGTCGATACCGGCTCCTTCTCGGCGGCGGCGCGCCAGCTGCGCCTTGGCCAGCCGGCGATCTCCAAGACCATCGCTGCCCTCGAGGAGCGGCTCGGCACGCGGCTGCTGCTGCGCTCGACGCGCGGCCTCACGGCGACCGAGGCCGGGCAGAATTTCTATGAGCATGCGCGGCGCGCGCTGGAGGAGGCGGACGAGGCGGAACTCGCCGCCCGTGGCGCCGGCGCCGGTCTCTCCGGCCGGCTCCGCGTCGGCGCCGCCATCACCTTCGCGCGGCTCCACATCATTCCGCGCCTCGGCGCATTCCTGGCGCAGCATCCGGCGCTCGAAGTCGAGCTGGTGCTCGACGACCGCACCATCGATCTCCTGGAGGAGGGCATCGATGTCGGGTTGCGGATCGGCCGGCTCGCGGACTCGAGCCTCACCGCGCGCAGGATCGGCGAGAGCCGATTGCTGGTGCTGGGGACGCCGGCCTATTTCGCCGCCTGCGGCGAGCCCGCGACCCCCGCCGATCTCGCGCGCCACCAGTCGGTGGTCTACATGCAGCGCGGCGGCGGCGACGCCTGGACCTTCCGCCGCGGTGACGCCGAGGCGCCGGTGACGCTCCAAGGCCGCGTCCGCAGCAGCGCCGCCGAGGCGATCCGCGCGGCGGTGCTGGCCGATCTCGGCCTCGCCGTCGCCACCAGCTGGATGTTCGCGCCGGAGCTGAAGGCGGGCGTGGTGAAGGAGGTGCTGACGGACTGGAAGCTGCCCGCGCTCGATCTCTGGGCGGTGTTCCCGACCGGCCGCCGCGCCAGCGCCAAGGCGCGCGCCTTTGCCGCCTTCGCGGCGGAGCTCATCGCCTCGGATGGCCTCAGTGGTACTTGAGCGTCAGTCCGCCATCGACGACGAGCTCGATGCCGGTGACGTATTTCGAGTCGTCGGACGCGAGGAAGAGGCAGGCATTCGCCACGTCCCAGGCGTCGCCCATGTGCCCCATCGGGCATTGCGCGTCGCGGGCGCGCCACATCGCCGCGACGTCGCCCTTGCCGTACTCGGCGGCGAGCCCGGCGGAATGCTCGACCATCGGCGTCTTCATCAGCCCGGGCAGCACCGCGTTCACCCTGATGTGCTTCGGCGCGTACTGGACGGCGGTGGTGCGCGTCAGGTGGCTCATCGCCGCCTTGGTGGCGTAGTAGGTGGCATAGGGGACGCCGGTGTAGCGGATCGCCGCCACCGAGGAGATGGTGATGATGGAGCCGCCGCCCTGGCGCTCCATCACCGGGATGACGTGCTTCATGGCGAGGAAGCAGCCCTTGAGATTGACGTCGAAGATGCGGTCCCATTCCTGCTCGGGGAGCTCGACGACGCCGCCCACCAGCGCCAAGCCGACGTTGTAGTCGAGGACGTCGATCCGCCCGTAGACGTCGAGGCACGCCTCCACCATGCGCCTGATGTCGTCGTGGCGGCTGACATCGGCGCGGAACGCCGTCGCGGCGCCGCCTTCCCGGGCGATGAGATCGGCGGTCTCGCCCGCGGCGGCCTCGTTGAGATCGGCGCAGAAGACCTTGGCGCCCTCGCGGGCGAAGAGCGCCGCCGTCGCCTTGCCGTTGCCCCAGCCCGGTCCGATCGAGCCCGCGCCGACGACCAGCGCGACCTTGCCGCGTAAGCGGTCACCCATTGCTGCCTCCCATTGCCCGGCCCTTGCGCCGCAGCGCTTCGCTCGGCTGCTAGCATCGGCATCGGATCGCGACAAGGCAAGGCTGCCCGCGCCGGCCCGGCGTGCCCCGGCGGTCAGGCTTGCGGCAGGCCCGCGCTCTCGAGCCCGTCGCCGAGGCGGGACATGAAGCTCGGCGTGAACGGCCAGGCGCGTCGCGCCTGCGCGACGGTCAGCTCCGGCTCGCGGCCCAGCAGCTGCCGCCCCATGCGGCGCGCTTCCGCCCGGGCTCCCGTCAGCGCCACCGCCGCCACGGCGACTCTCTGCGCCCAGTGCGACTCCGGATAGGCCTCGACGCCGCTCCGGATCCAGAGCGCCGCGCGATCGTAGCGCCCGGCGGCGAAATGCGCGCAGCCCATGCCGATGAGGGTGATGTGGCGCAGCGGCTCGAACGGCATCAGATGGAGCGCGATCTTGAGCTCGCGCAGCGCGCTGTCGCTGTCGCCGAGATAGGCCGACATCCAGCCGCGGCGGATCCACGCATAGGCGAGCCACGGATCGAGCGCCAGCGCGCGCTCGAGCCGCCGGTCCGCCTCCGCGAGCCGGTGCAGCAGCACCAGCGCGCCGCTGCTGAGCGTCACCGTCAGCGCGTCGTCCGGGGCGAGCTCGTAGGCCTGCTCGGCGAGCTCGCTGGCCCGATCGCGATCCGCATGAGGGGTCGAGCTGAAGTTATGCGCCGCCCGCTGCGCCCAGCACCAGCCGGCGATCGCGCGCGGCAATCCGTAGCCGGGCGCGAGCTCCAGGGGACGGCCCAGCTCCTCGAGCGCGGCGTTGCACTGCTGCCGTCCGACCGCGAAGGCGAGCGGCAGCGCCATCGACGTGAGGCGCATGGCCTCGTCGAGATCGCCGTCGAATCCATCAGCCGCCGCGCGTCGCGCGCGCCGGATCGTCGTCGACGGCAGCTCCCGGAAAGCGCTCCGGTACTGGGCGGCGAAGCGCCCCATCTGGCCGAAGCCGTTGGCAAGCGCGATCCCCGTCACCGTGGCGTCCGGCTCAGGGCGAAGCAGCTCCTGGCGTGCGCGGGCGAGGCGCATGCGGCGCACCCAGCCCAGCGGCGTGGTGCCGAGGAACAGCTTGAAATGCATCTCCAGTGTCCGGACATGGACGCCGGCGATCCCGGCCAGCGTCGGGAGATCGACCGGCTCGGCGAGATGGTTGCGGAGCCAGGCGAGCGCGCGCACCAGATCCGCCGGCATCGCCCGCGAGGACGCCGGACCGCCCCTGCCGTCGCGATCGGGATCGAGCTCATCTATCGGAGTAGGGATCGGCATCAGGCGCGCGTCTCGACGAAATCCGGCCCGGCGAGGGCTCACGATAGTCCTTTTCGGCGCGATCCGCATACCGATTCGGAATCCGGATATCGCTCCGGCCGCCGCCGCCGCAGTGTTGCCGGCGCCCGGCACGCGGCGCCGGCCAGACGAGAGGACCAGATGATCCATTCAGGGAAGTTGCGCGGCGCGCTTCCGCTTGGCGCCGGCCTGATCGCGGCGGCGCTGCTGTGGCCGTCGCCCGCTCCGGCGCAGACCTTCGAGATCAAATCCGTCGCCGAGAAGAAGGTGGCGCAATTGCCGCCCGGTCCCTGGTACTGGCGCGTCGACACCTTCCCGACGCTGGCGCAGGCGAACGCCGCCGCGGGCCCGACCGCGCTTGCCGCCGAGGTCGCCGGCAAGGACTGGCTCTTCACCCTCGGTCCCAAGGGCGGCTCGTCGCCGGGCGGTCATGAGGTGGCGGAGATCGGTCCGGTGCCGTCCTTCCAGGCGAGCCAATATCTGCTGCGCATCAACAGCACCGGCGGCCCGCCGGGCGCCAAGACGCCGGTGCACACCCATCCGGGATCGGAGACCTTCTACGTGCTGACCGGCGAGCTCAGCCAGAAGACGCCGCACGGGGTGAGCCGCGTCGAGGCCGGCCACTCCATGCCGGGGCACGGACCGGGCATGCCGATGGAGGTCTCCAGCAGCGGCTCCGGCGAGCTCCACGCGCTGGTCATGTTCGTCACCGACGCCGGCAAGCCGTTCTCCTCGCCCGCGACCATGCCGTAGCGCCGGAATGCGCCGGCCGATGCTCAGGGATCGTAGCGATAGCGCCGCACCGCGGCCTCGTCCCACTCGACCCCGGCGCCTGGCCGGTCCGGCAGGATCAGCTGGCTCTCCTTGACCTCGAAGGGCTCGGCGAGGATCGGATAGGCCCAGTCCTGCCATTCGAGCCAGTGCGCGGTCTCCGTCACGCGCATCAGATGCGCCGAGAATTCCGGATAGAGGTGGGTCGAGACCTCGATGCCGGCGGCGCCGGCGACCGCCGCCGCGCGCAGCCATCCGGTGACGCCGCCGATGCGCATGAGGTCCGGCATCACGTAGTCGCCGGCGCCCATGGCGAGCGCCTGGAAGAGGGCGCGCGGTCCGTAGAAATTCTCGCCGAGCTGCACCGGCGTCCGGAGCTCGCGCGCGAGCTGGGCATATCCGGCGAGGTTGGTGTAGGTGATCGGCTCCTCGAGCCAGTAGAGACCCTCGTCGTCGAGGGCGTGGCAGCGGTGGAGCGCGTCGCCGAGGCTGAGGCCCTGGTTGAAATCGACCATCAGCCGGATATCGGCGCCGGCGGCGGCGCGCACCGCCGCGATGGCGGCGAGATCGTCGGCGAGGCGGTCGCGGCCGAGCCGCAGCTTGAGGCCGGCGAAGCCGCCCTCGGCGACCAGCGCCGCCGCCTCCTCGCCGAGCGAGCCGAGCTCGGTGAGCCAGAGCCCGTTGCTGTTGTAGGCGCGCACCGGCCCGAGGGAGCCGCCGAGCAGCACCGCCAGCGGCAGCCCCGCTGCCTTGGCGAGCGCATCCCAGCCGGCCATGTCGAGGCCGGCGACGGCGATCATCGCCACGCCCTCGTAGCCGATCAGGTTGAGCGATTTGAGACCGCGCTGGAAATCCTCGATCGGCCGGATCGGCTGGCCGCGGCGCGCCGCGGCGAGCGTCTGCATCGTCGCCATGATGGCGCCCGCCGAGTGCCGGAGATAGGGCTCCAGATAGCTGCGGCCGGTGATGCCTTCCTCGGTCTCGAGATCGATGAGGATGACCGGCCACTCGTCGAACCGGCCGACCTTGGAGACCACCGGGCGGCGCAGCGGAATCGAGACCGCGCGCAGCGCGACGGAGCGGAGGGTGAGCGTCGCGGGCATCATCGCATCGGCGGCAGATGGGCGATCTGCGCGCCGAGCTCGTAGTAGCCCTCGCGGATCGTGCGGAACGGTGCGTCCCGCGCCGTGGTCACCGGCAGGAACAGGCCGTCGAGCGCCACCTCGCCGGCGAGGTGGCGGGCGAGCTCGCGGCCGAAGACGGAGCCCGGCGCGATGCCGCGGCCGTTGTAGCCGGCAAGCGCGATCAGGTTCTCCGCCGGCGCATGGAGCCGCGGCAGGTGATCGTTGGTGAGGCCGATCCGGCCGTACCACTCGTGCTCGAAGGTGACCTCGCCGAGCTGCGGGAACACCTTGCGGATGCGCCGCTGCGCCCAGGCGCGATGGACGGCGACGCCGGTGCCGCGGATGGCGCCGGCGCTGCCGACGACGAGGCGGCCCGCATCGTCGGTGCGGAACGCGCTCGGCACCGTGTTGGTGTCCCAGCAGCCGCGACCCTCCGGCAGGATGGAGCGCCGGATGTTGTCGCCGAGCGGCGTCGTCGCGATGTGGAAGAACGGCACCACCACCTGCTCGCGGCGGAGCTCCGGCATGATGTGCGAGGTATAGGTGTCGGTGGAGACCAGCACGCGCTTCGCGCGCACGCTGCCGCCCGGCGTGGTGAGCTGCCAGGTGCCGCCCTCGCGCTGGATGCGCTCGACCGGGCTTCCGGTGAAGACGCGGGCGCCGGTCGTGATCGCCGCGCGGCCGAGGCCCCGCACATATGCCAGCGGCTGGATCGTGCCGGCGCGGAGATCGAGCATGCTCGCGGGAAAGGCCGCGGTGCCGGTCTTGGCGCGGGTCTCCTCCGCCTCCAGCACGTGGACCGGCGCGCCCAGCTCCTGCCACTGCCGCGCCCGCTCGCGGATCTCCGCGGCACCCTTGGATCCTGCGCCGCAGTGGATGGTGCCGGCACGCTTCAGCTCGCAGGGGATCTGGTACTTGTCGACGATGTCGAAGACCGTGCGCGGCGAATCCCTGAGCAGGTCGAGGAGCCGCTGGCCATGCACCGGCCCGAGGATCTCCTTGAAGACCGAGGGCATGACCCAGAGCCCGGCATTGACGAGGCCGGTGCTGCGCCCCGCCGCGCCGAAGCCGATCTCCACCGCCTCCAGCACCGCGACGCCGATGCCGCGCTCGGCCAAGTGCAGCGCCGCCGAGAGCCCGGTGTAGCCGGCGCCGACGATCGCGACGTCGGCGGTGACGTCGCCGGCGAGCCGCTCCGTCGGCGGTGGCGGCGGCGCCGTCCGCTCCCAGAGCCCGTGCGACCGTGGATCGTTCAGCATCTCTCGCGCTCCGCCCTCATGCCCGCCTCGGATGTCGAACCCCGGCGGTCATCATAGCGGCAAAGCGCGCCGCGTCGGCAAGTCCGCTCGGCGAGTGAAGCACATGAGCCGGCCTGGCTCGAGCCTGGAACTGCTGGTCGGTAGCGGTTGGCGCGCCTACCATCGGGCCCATGAGGGCGGTAAGCATCACAAGGTGGTTGCCAGTCTGGGCTGCGGTCGCGGTCCTGGCGACGGCCGGGCCACTGGCGTGGAGCCGGGACTTTGCCGTCTTCCTGTTTGCCTGGTTTTGCTATGGTCCGGCGCTTCTCCTCGTCTGCCTGTGTCTCGTCATCTGGGCCATCGTCGACAGGGAGCCGGCTCGTCGATGGTCCGCCTTGGCGGCGGTCCTCGCGATCGTCGCCGCGGCATCGACGGCCTATTTCGGCGCCCGCGTCTTCGATCACGATCGCCTCGCCTTTCTGTTCTGGCACCCTCTCCATCGTCAGCTCGTCGATCGATTCGCGGATACCGACGGCATCATCCTGACCTGGGATAGCTGGGGTATCGCCGGCATGGAGAACGATTCCTATCTCGTATCGAACCCGAGCGACACGATCTCCGACATCGATGCGGCCTCTAAATGGGCACGTCGCTATTCCGATTGCGAAATCGTCAACGTCAAGCGGATGCGACCCGGTCTCTATATCCTCACGACCTATAACTGCCCCCTCGAATAGCGAGGAGCTGCACCTTGCGCGTTACGTGCTCCGCGGGCCTATAAGAGCCTAGGAGATCAATTTTCCCGATCTTGATCCCCAAGCAATTATGTTTTGCCGATCCGGCGAGGCAGGCGAGACTGCTTCGCGGGTCGAAGCGGAGCGCGGAGCCATGTCGGTCGAGACCATAAAGACGCTCGTCATCGGCGCGGGCCAAGCCGGGCTCGCCATGAGCGAGCACCTGCTCCAGCGCGGCGAGCCGCATCTGGTGCTGGAGCGGCAGCGGATCGCCGAGCGCTGGCGCTCCGAGCGCTGGGACAGCCTGGTCGCCAACGGCCCCGCCTGGCATGACCGGTTTCCGACCCGCGAGTTCGACTGCGATCCCCTGAGCTTCGCCACCGCCCGGGAGATCGCGGATTATTTCGCCGCCCATGCGGCTGATATCGGCGCCCCCATCCGCTGCGGCGTCGAGGTGACGGCGCTCCGCCGGAAAGAGGACGGCAGCGGCTTTCGCGCCGAGACCCCGGCGGGCGCGGTCGACTGCCGCAACGTCGTCGTCGCCACCGGGCCGTTCCAGCGGCCGGTCATCCCGCCTCTGGTGCCGGCCGAGGCGGGCCTCCTGCAGATCCATTCCAGGGACTATCGCAACCCCGCCCAGCTGCCGCCGGGCGCGGTGCTGGTGATCGGCGCCGGCTCCTCCGGCGCGCAGATCGCCGACGAGCTCTTGCGCGCGGGACGCCCAGTCACCCTCTCGGTCGGCCCGCACAACCGGCCGCCGCGGCGCTACCGCGGGCGGGACTTCGTCTGGTGGCTGGGCGTGCTGGGCTTGTGGGATGTGGAGACCCGCGATCCCGCCACCGAGCATGTGACGATCGCGGTGAGCGGCGCCCATGGCGGCGAGACCATCGACTTCCGCCGCTTCGCCAATCGCGGGATGCTGCTGGTGGGCCGGGCGGAGGCCTGC
>DATJOK010000256.1:0-5883 GCA_035507155.1 Allostellaceae bacterium | reverse complement strand
GGGCTCGGCGGGTAGAAGACGAAGCCCACGAAGCGCGCGCCGCCGGTGACCGCGGCATCCACCGCCGCCGCCGTCGAGAGGCCGCAGATCTTGGCGTCGACGCTCATTTGAGCTCGTCGAGGATCGCCTGGGCGGCGGTGGCGGGATGGGCGTGCTCGGTGATCGGCCGGCCGATCACCAGATAATCGGCGCCAGCCTGCATCGCGGCGCGCGGACCCATGACGCGCTTCTGGTCGCCGCTGGCGCTGCCGGCGGGGCGGATGCCCGGCACCACCAGCAGGAAATCGGGGCCGCAGACCTCGCGCAGGTCGGCGACCTCGCGCGGCGAGCAGACGACGCCGTCGAGGCCGCTGTCGCGGGCGAGGAGCGCCAGGCGCTGCACCTGATCGGCGACCGGCCCCTGCTGCCCGACCGCGTCGAGGTCACCGTCGTCGAGGCTGGTGAGGACGGTGACGCCCAGGAGCTTCATCCGTCGCCGGCCGGCGGCCGCCTGTTCCGCCGCCTCCACCGCCGCCCGCATCATCGCGGGCCCGCCCGAGGCCTGCAGGGTCAGCAGCAGCGGATGGAGCGCCGCCGCGCTCTTCACCGCGCCCGCCACCGTGTTGGGAATGTCGTGCAGCTTCAGATCGAGGAAGAGCGGCAGTCCGCCGCCGGTCACCGCGGCAACGCCGGTGGGCCCGTTGGCGACAAAGAACTCGAGCCCGAGCTTGATCCCGCCCACCAAGCCCGCGAGCGACGACGCGAGCGACCGGGTGCGGCCGATGTCCGGCGTGTCGATGGCGCAGAGGATGGGATTCGGGACGTTCATGGTGCGCTCTTATATAGGCGGTCTCGCCTGCGCGCGAGGGGCGGCGTCCGCCGCGCAGCGCGGCCTTGAGGGCCGGGCGGCCCGCCCAGAAATGATAATTTATCGAAATTCGGAATTGAAGATGTCGGAATACGAGAATATCGATAGCGATTCTCCAGGGGTCGCGTCATCCTGCGGATACCCGGAACAGCCACGGCAGTCCCATGCTGGAAATCTCCGCCGACGGTCCTCTCGGCCGTGCCTTCGCCATCGTCGAATGGGTGGCCGCCCAGAAGAAATCCGTGGCCATCGCCGAGATCGCTGAGGCGCTGGACCTGCCGATTCCTACAGCCCACCGGCTGATCGGCAACCTGGAGGATCGAGGGCTACTGCAGCGGACCCTCGGCTCGAAGCGGCTCGTGCTCGGCAACCGGATGCTGCTGCTGAGCGCGCGGGCGATCGGCGCCGCGTTCCGCACCGCGCGGCGGCACGCCGTCCTGCAGGAGGTCTCCCGCGACCTCGGCGAGCAATGCGAGATCGGCGTCGTCCGCGGAACGATGGTCGCTTACGTCGACAGCGTGCGGGTCATGCCACCCACCGGGCTGCAGTTCGATCCCGGCATCAACGCGCCCATTCATTGCACTTCCACCGGCAAGATCTACATGGGTCAGCTCGCTCGCAGCGCGCGGGAGAGGCTGATCAAGACGCTGGAGCTGCGGCGCTTCACGGACCGGACCATCACCTCGCCGAGCGCTCTTTTGGCCGAGGTCGAGCGCACGAGAAAGCGCGGCTGGGCGAAATCGAACGAGGAGCTCGTGAAGGGCGTCGTCGGCTGTGCCGTCCCGATCTTCGGGCCGGACCGCATCCTGATTGCCGGCCTCGGCGTCTCAATTCCCGCGGCTCGCACCAGCTTCGAGGCGCTCGACGCTATCGTTCCGAAGCTGCAGGAAGCCGCTTCGCGCCTGTCGACCGCGATCATCGAGGATGAATCCGACAGTGAGTAGGCATGGGAACCGGATGATCGAGCGCTTCGACGTCGCGGCGCTGCGCCGTGAATTCCCGGTCACGGAGCGGATGCTCTACCTCGATGCGGCGCATCAGACTCCGCTGGCGAGGCGCGTCCGTGCCGCCTTCGACAGCTTCTATGCCGAGGGCCTGGAGTATGGGGGACCCAAGCCGCTGTGGCTGGAGCGCGTCGAGGCGGTGCGTGCCCAGGTCGCCGCGCTCATCGGCGCCGAGCCCGGCGAGATCGCCTTCACCAAGAACACTTCGGAAGGCCTCAACATCGCCGCCAACGCGATCCCCTTCGCCGCCGGCGACAACGTCCTGATGATCGAGGGCGATCATCCAAACAATACCTATGCCTTTCTCAATCTGCGCCGCAAAGGCGTCCAGGTCCGCTTCCTGCCGCTGAGCGGGGAACGCGTCGATGCCGCGACCTTCGCCGACCATGTCGATGCCCGTACCCGCGCCATCTCCATCTCGCACGTCACCTTTCATTCCGGACATCGGTTCGATGTCGAGAGCATCGGCAGGCTGGCGCGCGACCGGCACCTCCATCTCGTGGTCGACGCCATGCAGTCGATCGGCGTGCTGCCAGTCGACGTCGCGAAGATCGGCGCCGCGATGATCGCCTTCGGCTGCCACAAGGGACTCTATGTGCCGCAGGGGCTCGGCGTCCTCTACGTGCGGAAGGACTTGACCGAGCTGCAGCCGACTTATCTTGCAACCGCCGGCCTCGCCGACCCGCCCGCCGATCTCATCGCGCGCGCCGACAACATGGCGTTGCGCGCGGACGCCGGCCGCTTCGAGATCGGCAACTACAACATTCCGAACATCCACGCGCTCGCAGCCTCGCTGGCGATGATCGAGGCGCTCGGCGTCGATGCGATCTCCAATCATCTGCTCGACCTCGGCGACCATCTCATCAAGCGCCTGGACGGGATGGGGATCCGCCTCGTCGGCCCGCGTCAGCGGGCGAACCGATCGCACATCTACGTTCTCGATCTGCCGGGCGAGGGCTGGGCCGATTACCTCGCCAGCCAGGAGGTGCGCGTCTCGCCGGAGCGCGACGGCATCCGCGTCTCCTTCGGAGTTTTCAACACTGTCGAGGATATCGACCGGCTGGTGGAGATCATCCGCCGCCGCAGTGATCTGCAGTCACCCATAGAAAAACTGACAGCAACAGGAAGCTCACGAGGAGACCCAGCATGCTAGCGCAGACAAAAGCCGTCATTGCCGCCGCGGTCCTATCGATCTCGGCTCTCGTTCTCAGCACCGCGGCGGAGGCTGAGAGCCCGACCCTGGCCAAGATCAAGTCGTCCGGCTCGATCACGCTCGGATACCGGGAAGCCTCGATCCCGTTCTCCTACCTCGGCGTCGATCAGAAGCCC
Organism: Allostellaceae bacterium; assembly: GCA_035507155.1. GTDB lineage: Bacteria > Pseudomonadota > Alphaproteobacteria > ATCC43930 > CGMCC-115725 > DASZHJ01. The sequence goes on along the minus strand of DATJOK010000256.1, from coordinate 2,703 downwards.
GTCGGCTTCTCGCTCGACCTCTGCTCGGCGATCGTCGACCGCATCAGGAGCGAGCTCAAGCTCGACAAGCTGGCGGTGAACCTCACGCCGGTGAATTCCTCCAACCGCATCCCGCTGATCCAGAACGGCACCATCGACATCGAATGCGGCGGCACGGCGAACAGCCTCGCGCGCCAGAAGCAGGTGGATTTCAGCGTCGCGACTTTCGTGAGCCAGCCGCGCTGGCTGGTCAAAAGCGACGCCGGCATCAAGACCACGACCGGCCTCAAGGGCAAGACCGTCGTGGTCACCCAGGGCTCCAACGCGATCGATTTCGCGCGTGCCGCGGACAGCTCGGAGAAGCTGGGTCTCAGCATCGTGCAGGCCAAAGACCACGCAGAATCGCTGCTGATGATAGAGACCGGTCGCGCCAGCGCCTTTCTCGAAGACAACATCCTGCTCGCCGGGCTGAAGGCCGAGGCACCGAACCCGGCGTCGCTGAGCTTTCTGCCGGGCGGCTACCAGGAGCTCTACTACGGCCTGATGCTGCCGAAGGGCGATGCCGAGTTCAAAGCGCTCGTCGACAAGGTGCTGTCCGAGGAGATGGCTTCCGGTCAGTTCAGCAAGACCTACGCCAAGTGGTTCACCAGCCCGATCCCGCCAAAGGGCATCAATCTGGAATTTCCCATGAGCGAGGCGCTCAAGGAGCGCGTGGCCCATCCGAGCGACAAGGTCGACTACTGACCGGCGCTCCCCTGTGACGGCGCGGCGGACGAGATGACAGGCCGCTAGGACATCGGAATGTTCTCCGTCCTGTTCACCCAGGCACCGGATGGCCGGCTCTACATCGAGTGGCTCGCCGCTGGCCTGGGTTGGACACTCGCCCTCGCCTTCTTCGGCTGGTGGATCGCCTTCGCTGTCGGCGTCATCATCGGCGCCGGCCGCACCTCCGGCAGCCGGGCCGTCGCCGTCGCCTGCCGGGCTTATGTGGAGGTGTTCCGGAACATCCCGGTGCTGGTCCAGATGTTCCTCTGGTACTTCGTGCTGCCGGAGCTGCTGCCGAAGGCGATCGGCGACTGGATCAAGCAGCTGCCGCTGCCCTGGGGCACCTTCCTGCCGGCGCTGATATGCCTCGCGCTCTACACCGCCGCGCGCATCGCCGAGCAGGTCCGCGCCGGCATCGAGGCGCTCCCCGCCGGCCAGCGAGAAGCTGCCGCAGCGCTTGGCCTGCGCTCGGTCCAGGTCTATCTGCTCGTGCTCGTCCCCCAGGCACTGCGTCTCATCGTGCCCAGCCTGACCAGCGAGGTGATGGGCATCTACAAGAACACGTCCGTTGCCTTGACCATCGGGGTCATCGAGCTCACCGCCGCGGCGCGCGAGATCAGCGAGGCGACCTTCGCGACATTTGCCGCGTTCGGCGCCGCAACCCTGATCTATCTCGCCCTGGCGCTCGTCGCCTATCGGCTGATGGTGCTCATCGACCGGGCCTTGCGCATTCCCGGGACCGAGCCCACGCAGCCGACACAGAGCCGTGTCGTCGCGGCGCCGCTTGAGACCGCCGGGGTGAACTCGTGAGCGATCTCGACTTCACCATCGTCTGGCAGTCGCTGCACTATCTCTGGGGCGGGCTCGAATTCTCCCTCGCTCTCACCGCTTCTTCCTTCGCCGCGGGGATGGTGCTCGGCACGCTCTTGGCGGTGATCCGTCACGTGAAGCTGCCGGTGCTGGATCAGGCCGTCCAGGGGTATGTCGTCCTCATGCGATCGGTGCCGCTGATCCTGGTGCTGTTCTGGTTCTTCTTCCTGGTGCCGCTCATCCTCGGACATCTGACGCGGACGGGTCGGCCGGTTCCGGTCGGCGCCGCCTGGACGGCATTCATCACCTTCGCGCTTTTCGAGGCCGCCTATTACGCCGAGATCATCCGCGCCGGCCTGCGCTCCGTGCCCAGGGGACAGTTCGAGGCCGCGAGGGCGCTCTCATTGTCGCTGTTTCAGACCTATTGGCTGGTGGTGCTGCCGCAAGTGATCCGGGCGGTGCGCCCGATCGTGCTGACGCAGACGATCATCCTGTTTCAGGACACGTCCCTGGTCTACGTGCTGTCCATCACGGACCTGCTCGGCGCGGCCTCGAAGATCGCCCAGCTCAACGGACGCCTGGTCGAGATGTATCTGGCGGTCGCCGCAATCTACCTGGTCATCTGCTCGGCGGCATCGCAGCTGGTCGCCTCGCTGCGGCGGCGTCAGGGCGTCGCCCGCCTCTGAAAGGCGTGCCGCGGAGGGCCGCTAATCGAGCTGCCCTGCCATGCGCGCGGCAAGTCGCGCCATGGCCGCGGCATTCCCGATCGCCTCCGCGATCTCCAGCCCCATCAAGGCACCGAACTTGAAGCCGTGGCCGGAGCAGGGGCTTGCCACCAGGCTACGGTCGGAGAGCGGCTCGACGATGAAGCGCTCGTCGTCGGTGACGGTGTAGAAGCAGATCTTCTTCTCGACGAGGCGGAAGCGGTCGAAGTCGCGGAGTCGCGCGCGGCAGAATTCGGGGATGCTGGCGCCTTCCTCGGCGCGGGCGGTGCGGTCGCCGTCGGGATCGCCGCTGCGGCTGAAGCGGTGGTCGCCGATCTTGAGGCCGGTGCCGGCGACCGGCGGCACCAGGTAGAAGCCGGCATCGTCGCGGAGATCGATGATGCCCGGCGACGTCGCCCAGAGGGCGGCGCTCTCCGCCGGCGGC
>DATJOK010000255.1:0-7031 GCA_035507155.1 Allostellaceae bacterium | reverse complement strand
CTGCAGCGCCAGCTGCGCTGGACCTTTGAAGGCTATGAAGTGCTGTCGGCCGGCGAGCAGGAGAGCGCGGTCGCGCAGGCAAAATCGGCGCAGCCACCGGTGGTGACCCTGGATCTCGGCCTGCCGCCGGATCCCGACGGTGCGACCGAGGGATTGGCGACCCTCGAGCGCGTGAAGCAGGTCTCGCCGCATTCCAAGATCATCGTGGTCACCGGCAATGAGGACCGCGCGCATGCCCTGAAGGCGATCAGCCTAGGCGCCTACGACTTCTACCAGAAGCCGATCGACCCCGACACCATCCGGCTGATCGTCGACCGCGCCCATGCACTCTATACGCTCGAGAGCGAGAACCGCCGCTTCCGCAAGCTGGAACGCCGCTCGCCGCTCCGCGGTCTGGTGACGGCGAGCCCGTCGATGCTGAACGTTTGCAACGTGGTGGAGAAGGTGGCGCCCACCGCCGTCAGCGTCCTGTTGCTCGGCGAGAGCGGCACCGGCAAGGAAGTGATCGCCCGCGCGCTCCACGAGATGGGACCGCGCGCCGACCGGCGCTTCGTCGCCATCAATTGCGCGGCGATACCGGAGAACCTGCTGGAGAGCGAACTCTTCGGCCACGAGAAGGGCTCCTTCACCGGCGCGCACCGCCAGGTGGTGGGCAAGATCGAGCTTGCCGACCAGGGCACCTTCTTCCTTGATGAAGTCGGCGACATGCCGATGCCGCTGCAGGCGAAGCTGCTGCGTTTCCTGCAGGAGCGGAAGTTCGAGCGGATCGGCGGTCGCGAGGAGATCGCCGTCGACGTGCGCATCATCTGCGCCACCCACCAGCAGCCCGAGGAGTTGATCGCCGCCCATCGCTTCCGCGAGGATCTCTACTACCGGCTGAGCGAGCTCGTGATCAAAATCCCGCCCTTGCGCGACCGGCCGGGCGACCCTGTGCTGCTTGCCCGCCATTTCCTGGACGTCATGAGCCAGCAGAGCGGCAAGAACATCAGCGGTTTCTCGCCCGAGGCGATGGCGGCAATCGGAGAGTATCGCTGGCCCGGCAACGTGCGCGAGCTGGAGAACCGCATCAAGCGCGCGATGATCATGGCGGAAGGGAACCAGATCAAGGCGTCCGACCTCGATCTCCCCTTCGCCGGCGAGCCGGCAGGGCCGCTTACCCTGAAGGAGGCGCGGGAGAAGGCCGAGCTCGCCGCCGTGCAGGACGCACTCCTGCGCGCCGACAACAACATGACGCGGGCCGCGAAGCTCCTCGATATCAGCCGGCCCACCCTCTACGACCTGCTGCGGCACTACGACATCCGCGTCCAGTAGGCCGGCCCGAGCGGCTTCCGGTTACCGCGCCCCCTGCTTCCAGAGGACGGCCTGCACCGTCGCCAGCAGGATCAGGAAATCGAAGAGGATGCTGAAGTTCTTGATGTAGTAGAGGTCGTAGGAGAGCTTGCCTCTCGCGTCCTCGATCGAGGCGCCGTAGGGATAGTTGATCTGCGCCCATCCGGTGATGCCCGGCCGGACGCGGTGCCGTTCCGAGTAGTAGGGAATGTCGCGGTTGAGGCTCTCGACGAAGAACGGCCGCTCCGGCCGCGGCCCGACGAAGCTCATCTCCCCTTTCAGGACGTTGAAGATCTGCGGCAGCTCGTCGATGCGCGTCAGCCTGAGAAAGTTTCCGATCCGGGTGATGCGCGGATCCCGCAGCGCCGCCCACTGCGGAATGCCGTTGCGCTCGGCATCGACGCGCATGGTGCGGAACTTGAAGATCGTGAAGGTGCTGCCGTTCAGCCCTACCCGTTCCTGCCGGTAGAAGATCGGCCCCGGCCCTTCCAGTCGGATCGCGAGCGCAGTCAATAGCAGCACCGGCAGGGTCAGAACCAGCATCGCCAGGCTGACGGCGAAGTCGAAGATCCGCTTCAGGCACCGATTGGTGAGGGTGCCGATCCGGAAGCCGTCCGAGTAGATCAGCCAGCTCGGCTCGAGCGCCGCCAGATTGACGCGGCGCGTCTGGCGCTCCCAGAACGAGAGATAGCTGGTGATGGTGATCCCTTCCATCCGCGCTTCCAGCAGGGGCTCGACCGGCACGCCGCGCCGATCGTCGAGGGCAACGACGATTTCCCTGGCGCCGAGGAAACGGGCGGTTTCCAGAAGCGAATCGGTACCCGCCAGCACGGCGCTGGGCGCGACTTGCGGCTCCGTCTCGCGCATCGGCAGAAATCCCACGATGCGCGCATCGGCATCGAGTTGGGTCGCTACCAGCCGCTCGATCTCGCTCGCGAGCTTGCCGACGCCGACGACGAGAACGCGATGGGGCGCGATCATGAATCTCGCCGCCATGATGCTGGCAAACCGGGCGCCGGCCACGCAGGCGAAGACGATCGTCAGCAGGAGAACGTAGAACAGCGCGCTCGCCGCCGGTCCTTTGAACGGCGGGCTCGTCGTGTACTCGAAATCGATGATCAGGATGGGGCTGCAGATGACGATGCAGACGACGAGGCGTTGCAGGAAATGCCGGACGTCCCGCAGATACCAACGCTCGTAGAGCCCGACCGAATACATGATGACGGAGACGGCGAGCGCGCCCGCCAGCGTGATCGCGACGATCGGCGCCTGCTGCGCATCCGCGGTTTCCGCACGCCCGCTCAGATCAGAGACGGCAAACACCTGCATGATGGCCAGCAGCGCGACCATCATCACGCTGCTTTCGAACAAAAACAGCGTCAGCGCCGACGCCGACAGATAATGCCGGAATACCCTCAAGACTTGGCATCCCCAGACCAAGCGATTAGCAGGCTTTGCGCTGACATTCCTGGAGTTTGAGCTAAAGGTCAAATGCAAATTCGTAAATGTGCTTGTAATGGAAATGTAGAATTAACCTTGCCAGTCTTCGCGAACACGCTAACTGCTTCTTGGCCCAACGACCGGACTGCGTAAATCATTAATAACGCGCCCGCCGTTCAAAGCGGAGTGGACAATCTCCATCGGCGCTTGAGCCTGGCGCCGTCACTGTGGGCGCCACCACAACCTGAGGAGTCGAGATAGCGGTTGCGAAACTTCCGGTTTCCCGATCTGATTTGGTTAAGAGCTCGTGGGAATGACCGCGGCCGGTCTTCATCCCAGCGCAGCGGGCCAACCGGGGGAGACGCATGCCACACCTTCTGCATGAGTTGCTGAGGCTTGGCGTGTTCGTCGTCGCCGCAACGGTCTTCCTCCATCTTGGCCTGGCCGTCGTGCGAACGGCTGTCGTGCGTCCGAGCATCGAGCGCCGGGTTCCCATCGGGGCCTACTTTGCCGACTACGTCATGCTGATCGTGGCCGCTCTCGTCGCCGGCGCCGGAATGGTTGGTTATGGCGTCTACAGCTGGCTGCCGTAGCAGGAGGATCGCGGATCCCAGCCGCGCCCCGGCCTCTCCATCTTGGCGAAATCCGCGAAGGATCCTGGTGCCCCTGGAGGGACTTGAACCCCCACTCCCTTGCGAGAAACAGATTTTGAGTCTGCCGCGTCTACCATTCCGCCACAGGGGCTCGCGAGAAGCCTCGGCACTATAGCGAGGGTCATCCGGGGGTCAATCGACTGGCCCCGCCGCCTCGGCGTCTGCATCAACAGACCGAGATGGCAGCCCGCCGCGGCTTGCCTGGGTTCCGGAATGCGGTTAGAAGGGCGCGGCTCGACGGGCGGACGGTCACTCGGTTCCCCCCGTCGCCTGGGAGGTCTCCCCCGACATGCTCGACCGGATCATCGCCCCGCTGGCGGGTTTGATCGTCGCGATCATCTCCACTCTCGGTTATGGCGGCATCGTCCTGCTGATGGCGATCGAGTCCGCCTGCATCCCGCTCCCCTCCGAAGTGATCATGCCGTTCTCCGGCTATCTCGTCTTCACCGGACGATTCGATCTGGCGCTGGTTGCCACCGCGGGCGCCATCGGCTGCAATGTCGGATCGACCCTCGCCTATGCGGCGGGGTATTACGGCGGCAAGCCCTTCGTGCAGAGATGGGGCCGCTATATCCTGATGAGCCAGCGCGATCTCGACATGGTGCACTGGTTCTTCGAGCGCTTCGGCGGCATCACCGTTTTCGTCTGCCGGCTGCTGCCGGTGGTGCGCACCTTCATCGCGCTTCCCGCCGGCGTCGCGCAGATGCCGCAGCTGCGCTTCCAGATCTACACCTTCCTCGGCTCCTGGCCCTGGTGCTTCGGTCTCGCCTATGTCGGCGCCACCCTCGGCGAGCGCTGGAACACCGATCCGGAGCTGCGCAATATCCTGCACCGCTTCGATGCGGTCATCGTCGGCCTCTTCGTCATCGCCGTCATCTGGTACGTCCGCCGCCACTGGAAGCACCGGATCAAAGGCTAGCTCAGGCGAGATGATCCCCGTGCTGAACCCCCGCTCCGCCCCGCTTCTCCTGTTCCTCGCCGCCGGCGCAGTGGTGGGCGCGGCCCTGCTGTCGCAGTATGTCGGCGGCCTGGTGCCGTGCGAGCTCTGCCTCGCCGAGCGCTGGCCCTACTATATCGTCCTGGCGCTCAATCTCCTCGCGCTGCTGGCCCGCAACCCCCGCGCAACCACCGCGGTTCTGGCGCTGACAGCCCTCGCCTTCCTGGTGAGCGCGGGCCTCGGCGCCTACCACGTCGGCGTGGAGCAGCACTGGATCGCCGGCCCCACCGCCTGCACCGGGGGCAATACGGGCGGCGCCAAGAGCATCGAGGACCTGGAGAAGATGCTGCTGCAGCAACAGCCGGTCCGCTGCGACGAGGTGCAATGGTCGCTGTTCGGGGTTTCGCTCGCCGGCTGGAATTTCGTAGTCTCTGTCATCCTGCTGGTGTTCAGCACGAGCGCGCTGCGGCGCGCCCTGAACCGGAGCGCGCGATGACCGCACACCGACTTCCCGGCGATCCCTCCCCCGAGGAGGAGGTGGCCCGCATGATCCGTGTCGACCACGCCGGCGAATATGGCGCGGTCCGCATCTACGAGGGCCAGCTCGCCGTGCTCGGCCATACCGCCTCTGGCGCCGTCATCCGCGAGATGGCGGACCAGGAACGCCAACACCTCGAGCGCTTCCAGAAACTGGTGCAGGAGCGGCACGTGCGGCCGACGGCGCTGAGCCCGCTCTGGCACGTCGCCGGCTTCGCGCTCGGCGCCGCCAGCGCTCTGCTCGGCGCCCGCGCCGCGATGGCCTGCACCGTCGCCGTCGAGGAGGTGATCGACGAGCACTACCGCCAGCAGGCGGAGCGCCTCGGCACGGAGGAGGGCGCGCTCCGCGCTACCATCGAGGAATTCCGCGACGACGAGCTCGAACATCGCGACACCGGCCTCGCCCATGGCGCCACCGAGGCGCCCCTGCACGATCTCCTGACCGCGGCGGTGAAGACCGGCTCGCGCCTCGCCATCTGGCTCTCGACGCGACTCTGAGCCCTTCCCACCGCCGGCTGAGCCCTGCCGATGGCCCCGCGATGATGCTATGACAGCGGCATGACCGACGCCGCGACCGGCCTGCTTCCTGACCTCCTGCCGACCGCCGAGCGGGCGCTCGCCGCCGCCGACGCGGTCGTGGCCTCCGCAAAGCAACGATTGACGCCGGCTCTCTCGACCCATGGCACTCTCGACGCCGACAAGCTCGAGGCACGGCAGTTCGCCGCGCACGGCTTTGCCTGGATGGCCACATACGCGACGGCGCTGCGCGAGCTGCTGAGCTGGGCGCGCCGACTTCAGTCGACGGAGCGCCTCGGCGAGATCGAGACCTTCACCGTGCAGATGGGCTTTGGCGAATACCTGGCCCAGCTGCAAGGCGGCATCGCGCTCTCACAGGGGGAGATCGTGCGGCCCGCCGATCTCGGCCTCGAGGAGGCGGATCTGGCGCCGCTGCGCCGGCCGGAAGCCGCCAAGCTCATCCGCTGCGGCAACAGCGAGGCGGTACGCACCCGGCTTGGCGTGCTCATCGCAGATGCTCTCGACGGCGGCAGTTTCGGCGCCTTCGCCGTCGACGATCCCACCCTCGACCTCGTCCGCGAGCAGTTCCGCCGCTTCGGCGCCGAGCGCGTGGCGCCGTTCTGCCACCGATGGCATCTCGACGATGCGCTGATCCCGATCGAGGTGGTGGAGGAGATGTCCGAGCTCGGCGTCTTCGGCCTTACCGTCCCGGAGGAATGGGGCGGCCATGGGCTCGGCAAGCTCGCCATGTGCATCGTCTCCGAGGAATTGTCGCGCGCCTATATCGGCGTGGGCTCCCTGGGCACGCGCTCGGAGATCGCCGCCGAGCTGATCCGCGCCGGCGGCACCGAGGAGCAGAAGCAGCGCTTCCTGCAGCGGATCGCCAGCGGCGCGATCCTGCCCACCGCCGCCTTCACCGAGCCCGACACCGGCTCCGACCTCGCGAGCCTCAAGACGCGCGCCATTCGCGAGGGCGATCGCTATCGTGTGCACGGCGCCAAGACCTGGATGACCCATGGCGGCCGCTCGGATCTGATGACCTTGCTGGTGCGCACTGACCCCGGCGAGCATGGCTATCGCGGCCTTAGCATGCTGCTGGCGGAGAAGCCGCGCGGCAGCGCCTCGGAGCCGTTCCCTGCCGCCGGCATGACCGGCAGCGAGATCCCGGTGCTGGGTTATCGCGGCATGAAGGAATACGAGGTGGGCTTCGACGGCTTCGCGGTGCCGGCGGAGAACCTGCTCGGCGGCACCGAGGGCCAGGGCTTCAAGCAGCTGATGGCGACCTTCGAGAGCGCCCGCATCCAGACCGCGTCTCGCGCGGTGGGCGTGGCGCAGAATGCCCTCGAGCTGGGGCTCCGCTATGCGCTCGACCGCCGGCAGTTCGGCAAGGCCATCCACGGCTTCCCGCGTGTCCACGGCAAGCTTGCCTGGATGGCGGTCGAGACCATGATCGCCCGCCAGCTCACCTATTTCGCGGCGCGCCAGAAGGACAGCGGCCGGCGCTGCGACATCGACGCCGGCATGGCAAAGCTGCTCGCCGCGCGCACCGCCTGGGCCAATGCTGACAATGCGCTGCAGATCCACGGCGGCAACGGCTATGCGCAGGAATACGCGATCTC
>DATJOK010000254.1:0-6073 GCA_035507155.1 Allostellaceae bacterium | reverse complement strand
GGTGGAGGCTTGAGCAGCGTCAGCGCTCGCTCCTCTGCATCGTCGTGCCCGGGCTTGACCCGCGAGTGTCCAGCTGAGCGAGGTCGATTGTGAAAGGGGGAGTCCGGTGCCGTTTTCCATCGTCATGCCCGGCCTTGTGCCGGGCATCCACGGCTTGCAACCGCGCGAAAGCAAGACGTGGATGGCCGGGACAAGCCCGGCCATGACGACTTTTGATGGTTTGGACTCCACGCAAGGAAGCGTTCTCGTTGCGACGAAACCGGAACCGGACAACCGTGGCCTTGATCCGGCCGTCCACGTGATTGCCGCGGCTCGAACGCAAGCCGTGGATGCATGACGCCGAGAGGGGGCGGGCGTGAACGAAAACGGGCCGGCGATTTGCCGCCGGCCCGGCTTTTCAGAAGGTCCGTCTCACGCCGCCTTGACGCCCGCCGCCTTCACCTCGTTGCTCACGTGCGCCTCGAACTTCCTGAAGTTCTCGGCGAAGCGCTTGGTGAGCTCGCGGGCGGTGTCGTCGTAGGCCGCCTTGTCCGACCAGGTGTTGCGCGGGTTCAGCACCTCGCTGGGGACACCCGGGCAGCTCTGCGGAATGTTGAGGCCGAAGAAGGGATCGCGCTCGGTGGGCACATCCCGGAGCTTGCCGTCGAGCGCCGCACGCACCAGCGTGCGGGTGTGCTGGATCTTCATCCGCTGGCCCGTTCCATAGGCGCCGCCGGACCAGCCGGTGTTGACGAGCCAGCAGTCGGTGTTGTGCTGCCGGATGCGCTCACCCAGCATCTTGGCGTAGGTGGCGGGATGGCGCGGCATGAAGGGGGCGCCGAAGCAGGTGGAGAACGTGGCCTGCGGCGCGTTCCCCATGCCCTTCTCGGTGCCGGCGACGCGCGCCGTGTAGCCGGAGAGGAAATGATAGACCGCCTGGTCCGGCGAGAGCTTGGCGATCGGCGGCAGCACGCCGAAGGCATCCGCTGTCAGCATGATGACGTTGGAAGGATGCCCGGCGACGCCGGTCGCGCTCACGTTCGGGATGAAGTCGATCGGATAGCAGGCGCGGGTGTTCTCGGTGAGGCTCTGGTTGTCGAGATCGGGCTCGCGCGTCACCGGATCCAGCACCACGTTCTCCAGCACGGTGCCGAAGCGGCGGACGGTGGCATAGATCTCGGGCTCGGCCTCGGCGGAGAGGCGGATCACCTTGGCGTAGCAGCCGCCCTCGAAGTTGAAGAGACCCTTCGGGCTCCAGCCGTGCTCGTCGTCGCCCACCAGGGTGCGCGCGCCGTCGGCGGAGAGCGTGGTCTTGCCGGTGCCGGAAAGGCCGAAGAAGATCGCGCTGTCGCCCTTCGGTCCCACGTTCACCGAGCCGTGCATCGGTAGCACGTCGCGCGGCGGCAGCAGGAAGTTGAGGAGGCCGAAGACCGATTTCTTGATCTCGCCGGCGTAGCGCGTGCCGCCGATCAGCACCAGCCGCTCGGTGAAGTTGACGAGGATGAAGACCTCGGAATTGAGCTTGTCGATGGCGGGCGTCGCCTCGAAGAGCGGCGCGTGGATGATGGTGAAATCCGGCCGGAAGCTGCGGATCTCGGCGGGCGTGGGGCGCAGGAACATGTTGCGCGCGAAGAGGCTGTGCCAGGCGCTGTCGCTGATGAGACGCACCGAGACGCGATAGTCGGGATCGGCTCCGGCGAAGCTGTCGGTGACGAAGGCCTCGCGGCCCTGGTAGTAGGCGAGCATGCGCTGCTTCAGGCTCTCGAACACCGCGGGATCGACGCGCTGGTTGATGCTGTTCCAGTCGACCTCGGACTTCGTCGTCTTGTCCTCGACGATGAACTTGTCCTTGGGCGTGCGGCCGGTGTGCACGCCAGTCACCGCGACGAACGCGCCGCCGGCACCGACCTCGCCCTCGCGCCGCCGGATCGCGTGCTCGTAGAGCAGCGGCACGCTCAGGTTCCAGTGCACTGCCGCCAGTCGCTGGAAGCCCTGCTGATCGAGGCCCACGGATCCCTTGAGTCCGATCTCGCCTGCTATGCCGTCCATCACGTCGCGTTCCCTCGTCTGGCGTTCATTATCGTTAAGATCGAGCCAGCAGCCTGCCGCCCGCGCGCGGGACGATAGCCGAGAGGCCTCCGTCCGGCAATCGCAGGTTCGGGTCGCTGCGCCGATCTCAGAGCGTGGTTAATGTGGCTTGGGCGAGCGCGGCGAGTCCATCGCCGGGCTTCTGCAGCACGGTGGCAAATTCGAGTCGGCCGATGTTGCCGCGATTGCGAAGATCGGCCCCCTCGGGATCGATGCCGGTGAAATGCCACTCGCCGGTCAGTCCATAGGCGGTGAGCATTCCCTGCAGCCGGCTCGGATCGCCATTGAGGGTGCTCACCAATTCCGCTTCGCCGGTCGTCCAGCGCGGATCGACCGCGGGCAGCAGATCGCTCGCCTCGATCCAATGAATGCGTCCGAAGCCGGCCACCAGATGGGCGCGGGTTACGGCAATGCGGTAGAGGTGGAAGTCGGCGAATCCAGCGTAGAGCTCGGCGGCCGGATGGCGCGCAAGAAACCGCTGCAGCAGGCGCTTTTCGGCGCTCGCCTGCGCCTCGCCCAGCACGGTGACCCGGGGGCCGGTCAGCGGGTCGTCGAATCCGCGGGTGCCGTCGAAGAGCAGCGAGACGCGGGGCTCGCGCTTGATGTTTTTGGCGTGCTCCGAGAGATCGGAGATCAGCAGCAGCGGCGTGCCGTCATGGTCGAGTGCCGCCAGCACCAGGGAAGCGAAAGGCCAGCCCCCCTGGGAGGTGGCGAGCGCCGCGCGGTCGGTGGCGCGCATCACCGTGCGCGCTTGTCGGGCCGGAGTTTCGCTCGGGGGGCTGGTCATGGACAGATCTTAGTCGGGCGATGGAGGCCGGCAATGGGGCTCACTTGACGCCGACCCCCAAGCCGGTTCAAACCCCCTTGATCGTGGCGCTGCCCCGGTTCTGCCGCAAAGGCGCCACAGTGGCAGGAGAAAATCCGTGGTGATCAAGGGAACCTCGGGGATAGCCCCGCAGAGCCAGCCGGCGCAGGAAAAGGATCGTTTCGTGGGCTCCACCATCGCGCTCGTCGATGACGATCGCAACATTCTGACCTCCGTCGCCATGGCGCTCGAAGCCGAGGGCTTCGCCGTCCGGACATACGCGGATGGCGCCGAGGCGCTGAAGGCGCTCGGCCAGCAGCCGGTCGATCTCGCCATCCTCGACATCAAGATGCCGCGCATGGACGGGCTCGAGCTGCTGTCGCACCTGCGCAAGCAGAGCCAGATGCCGGTGATCTTCCTGACCTCGAAGGACGACGAGGTGGACGAGGTGCTTGGTCTGCGCATGGGCGCCGACGACTACATCAAGAAGCCGTTCTCTCAGCGCCTCCTCATCGAGCGCATCCGCGCGCTGCTGCGGCGGGGCGAGATCGCGCGCGGCGACAGCGAGGGCGAGCCGGTGATCCAGCGCGGCGACCTGCTGCTCGATCCGACGCGCCACCAGTGCAGCTGGAAGGCGCAGAGCGTCGATCTCACGGTGACGGAGTTCCTGATCCTGAAGGCGCTGGCGCTCCGCCCCGGCCATGTGAAGAGCCGCGACCAGCTGATGGACAGCGCCTACGGCGAGCACATCTACGTCGACGACCGCACCATCGACAGCCACATCAAGCGGCTGCGCAAGAAGTTCAAGGCGATCGATGGCGAGTTCTCGCAGATCGAGACGCTCTACGGGGTGGGCTATCGCTACCGCGACCGATGATCGCGCGGCTGTCGCCGCGATAAGCGCGGACTCGGCGGAGCCCAACGCGCGCTCGCGCGTCTCCGAGCCGGCCGAGATCTCACGCTACCGCCGCGGCGTGCTCCGGCGGCGCCTGTCGCCGCTCACCCGGCGCATCCTGGCGGTGAACGTACTGGCGCTGGGTCTGCTCGGCCTCGCGCTCCTCTATCTCGGCGAATACCGCAACAGCCTGATCGCGACCGAGCTCGAGGCGCTGAAGACCCAGGGCGAGATCTCCGCCGCGGCGCTCTCCGAAGGCGCGGTCTTCGAGGTGCCGAACGAGCCCGAGCTGCTGATCCCGGACCTCGGCCGCCAGATGATCCGCCGCCTGGTCGAGCCGACGCGCGGCCGGGCGCGGCTCTTCGACGCCAACGGCACGCTCATCGCCGACACCCGCTGGCTCGGCGGCCCCGGTGGCCCGGTGCAGGTGGAGGAGCTGCCGCCGCCGGCTTCCGGCGATTCCTTCACCCGCAACGTCGACCGGATCTTCGCTTGGATTCGCTCCTGGCTGCCGGCCTCGACGGACTATCCGCCGGACGTCGAGTACGTGGCGCCGACGGCGCAGGACTTCCCGGAGGTGGAATCGGCACTCAAAGGCGAGCCGGCCCATGCGGTGCGCCGCGATCGCATCAACGGCGAGCTGGTGCTGAGCGTCGCGGTGCCGGTGCAGCGCTACCGTCAGGTGCTGGGCGCGGTGATGTTCTCCAGCAACAGCCGCGGCATCGAGCAGGCGGTGCGCCTGGTGCGCCTCGAGATCCTGAAGATGTTCCTGCTGGCGCTCTCGGTGACGGTGCTGCTGTCGCTTTACCTCGCCAGCACCATCGCGCGGCCGATCCGGCGTCTCGCGATCGCCGCCGAGCGGGTACGGCGCGGTCACGGCCGGCAGATGGCGATCCCGGACTTCACCCAGCGCGGCGACGAGATCGGCGAGCTCTCGGGGGCGCTGCGCGAGATGACCGACGCGCTCTGGCGCCGCATGGACGCGATCGAGCATTTCGCCGCCGATGTCGCGCATGAGATCAAGAATCCGCTCACCTCGCTCAAGAGCGCGGTGGAGACCGCGGTGCGCATGACCGATCCCGCCAAGCAACGCCGGCTCCTCGACGTCATCGTCGAGGATGTGGCCCGCCTCGACCGGCTGATCAGCGACATCTCCGACGCCTCGCGCCTCGACGCGGAGCTGAGCCGCATCGAGGTCGAGCCGGTCTCCCTCGCCGACATGCTGCTCGCGCTCGCCGACGTCTACGCCGCGAGCGAGAAGGAGGGCGCGCCGAAGCCGGTGCTGGTGCTGCCGCCCGGCGTCGCGCGCTCGAAGCTGGTGGTGCCGGGCATCGAGAGCCGGCTCGGCCAGGTCTTCCGCAACCTGATCGACAACGCGGTCTCCTTCAGCCCGCCCGGCGGCACCATCCAGATCACCGCCGAGCCTGCCGGCGACCATGTGAACGTCATCGTCGAGGACGAGGGGCCGGGCATTCCCGAGGGCAAGCTGCAGGCGATCTTCGACCGCTTCTATACGGAGCGGCCGGTCGGCGAGAAGTTCGGAACCCACTCGGGCCTCGGCCTCTCGATCTCCAAGCAGATCGTCGACGCCCACCGCGGCACCATCCGCGCCGAGAACCGCCGCGACCGCGAGGGCCGGGTGATCGGCGCCCGCTTCATCGTCTGCCTGCCGGCAGCGGAGCGCGGCGCTTCCTGACGCGGGATCAGCCGGAGAGGCCGACCACGACTTCGTAGGTGGTGACGCCGTTCTTCTCAACCGGGCGCACCTTGGCGGGGAAGCCTTTGAGCTCGCCGGCGATCGCTTCCGCGTCGGACTGGCTGGTGCCGCTCTGGATCACCATCTCGCCGTGCACCGGCGGTCCGCTGAGAGCGCGGGCGGCGGCTGGCGTGATCGCCGGCGCCGCCGCCTGCTGCTGGGCCAGGGCAGGCGCCTGCATGGGCCTCGAGGGTGCGGCTGGCGCTGTCGGATGATGGGTGGCCGCGGTCTCGGGGAGCTGGGCCAGGGCGGGCGCGGCGGGCTTTGCGGCGGGCCGTGCCGTGGCGGCCGGCGGCGGTGCCATTGCGACGGCGGGCGCCGCCGGCGGCGGGACGGCGGCCTTCGGATGCGCCGGCCCGGCGGCGGCCATCGCGGGCAACGGCGTCGGCGGCGTCACCGGCTGCACGGATGCCACGATCGGCGCCGCCGGTTCCGCATAGGGGGAGACCACCACCGTCAGAGGCGGCTCCGGCGGCGCCGGCGGCAGCTGGGCGACGGCCACCACCTTGGTCTTGGCGTGGCACATCCATTCGCCCTTCAGCAGCCGGAA
>DATJOK010000253.1:0-7115 GCA_035507155.1 Allostellaceae bacterium | reverse complement strand
GCGGCCGGCGAGACGGTGGCGGTGATCGGGCCCAATGGCGCCGGCAAGACCACGCTGATGCGGGTGATCTCCGGCCTGCTGCCGCCGCAGGCGGGCGAGCTCGTCTTCGAGGGGAAGCCGCTCCGCGCGCTCAAGGCGCATGACATCGTGGCATCCGGCATCGCCCATGTG
Organism: Allostellaceae bacterium; assembly: GCA_035507155.1. Taxonomy (GTDB): domain Bacteria; phylum Pseudomonadota; class Alphaproteobacteria; order ATCC43930; family CGMCC-115725; genus DASZHJ01. Next base: position 6,944 of record DATJOK010000253.1, on the reverse strand, counting down.
CCGGAGAACCGACGGCTCTTCCCGCGCCTCACCGTCGAGGAGAACCTGCGCATGGGCGCCTTCCTGCCGGCGGCGCGGGCCGAGTTCGACCAGCGCCGTGAATGGGTCTACGAGCTCTTCCCGCGACTCCTGGAACGGCGGCACCAGCTTGCCGGCACCATGTCGGGCGGCGAGCAGCAGATGTGCGCGATCGCCCGCGCCCTGATGTCGAAGCCGCGCCTGCTGCTGCTCGACGAGCCCTCGGCGGGCCTGGCGCCGCTCGTCGTGCAGCAGGTCTTCGATCTCGTGCGCCGCATCGCCGGCGAGGGCTTCACTGTGCTGATCGTCGAGCAGAACGTGCAGCAGGTGCTCGACCTCGTCGACCGCGCCTATCTGCTGGAAGCCGGCCGCATCGCGCTCTCCGGAACAGCCTCGGAGCTGAAGCGGAGCGACGTGGTGCGGCAGTCTTATCTGGGGATGTGATGAGTCCTCCGGCGACACCCCCCTCCCTGACCCTCCCCCTCAAGGGGGGAGGGGTTAGGCGCCAGCCCATCCATCGAGCGAGGTAATCCGTGGACATCTACCTCCTCGAATCCGTCATGAACGGCATCATGCTGGGCGGGCTGCTGGCGCTCCTGGCGCTCGGGCTCAATCTGGTCTTCGGCGTCATCGACGTGGTCTGGATCTGCTACGCAGAGCTGGTGATGTGCGGCATGTATGCGATCTATTGGCTGCACGTCTATTACGGCTGGCCGTTCATCCTGGCGGCGGCGGCGGCGATCCTGCTGGTGGCGCTGATGGGGCTCCTCGTGCATCGCCTCATCATCGAGCCGATCCTGGGCTCGGCGCCGATCAACCAGCTGCTGGCCACCGGCGGGCTCCTGTTCTTCCTGCAGAGCTTCGCGACGCTGCTGTTCGGCACCGATTTCCGCAATGTGGGCGTCCGCCTGCCGATCATCTCGCTCGGCGACATCGATCTGAGCTTCGCGCGCCTCCTCGCCTTCCTGGCGGCGCTGCTGGGCGCCGGCGGGCTCTATCTCTTCCTGTCGAAGACCTTCCTCGGCACGGCGATCCGCGCCATCGCCCAGGACCGCGAGGTGATGGGGCTGATGGGCGTCGACGAGCGGCGGATCTACCTCATCACCTCGGCGATCGGCGGCGGGCTCGCCGGCCTCGCGTCCTGCCTGCTGGTGCTGCAGTACGACGTCCATCCCTTCATCGGCCTCACCTTCGGCCCGATCACCTTCATGATCTGCGTGCTGGGCGGGCTCGGCAACATGATCGGCGGCGTCATCGCCGCTTTCCTCATGAGCCAGATCATCTCCATCGGCGGCTATTACTTCTCGGTCGAGCTCTCCGACGTCATCGCCTTCGTGCTCTTCATCGTGCTGATGATGATCCGCCCGCAGGGGATCCTCGGCCGATGAGCCGCGCGATCATTCCCTCCGGTGTCGGACTCGCGGCGCTCCTGGTCCTGCCGTTCCTGCTGCCGGATTATTTCCTCCACATCGCGATCCAGGTGCTGATCTGGAGCTTCATCTACACCGCCTGGGCCTTCATGGGCCGCTTCGGCCTGGTCTCCATCGGCCATGGCGCCTTCATGGGCGTCGGCGCCTATGTCTCGGCGCTGCTCTGGAACTACTACGGCGTGACGCCCTGGCTCGGCATTCCCGCCGGCATGGTGCTTGCGGTGCTGCTGGCCCTCGTCATCGGCTATCCCTGCTTCCGCCTGCGCATCGTCGGCCACTACTTCGCCCTGGTGACCCTGGCGCTGGGGCAGGTGGTGGCGCTCTTCATCGTGGCGGCGCGCGACGTCACCGGCGGCTCCCTCGGCATGACGCCGACGGCGGTGGGCTACTCCTGGTATGCGCTGCAGTTCCCCGACCGGCGCTACTTCTACTTCATCGCCCTCGTCCTCTGGCTCGTCGTGCTGGGGATCCGCTATCGCGTCAGCCACGGCATGCGCCACGCGGCATTGGAGGCGATCGGCGAGGACGAGACCGCCGCTGCCGCCGCCGGCATCGACGTCATGCGCGAGAAGCTCCGCGTCACGGTGATCAGCGCCGCCATCACCGCCATGGGCGGCTCGATCTACGCGCAGTACGTCGCCTATCTCAATCCGGAGACGGTCTCCGGCGTCGGCGTCTCGCTGCAGATCGTCTTCGCCGCCATCGCCGGCGGCATGTACAGCGCGCTCGGGCCGACGGTGGGGGCGCTCCTCACCCTGGTGCTGACCGAGGGGCTGCGCATCGCCTTCGGCACCCACTTCATCGGCGCCGCCAACACCATCTACGGCATCCTGCTCATCCTCTTCATCATCTTCATGCCGCGCGGCATCGTGGGCGTCATCGAGCGGTGGTCGGCGCGGCGGGCGCCTGCCCCGGCGCCGGCGGAGTGAGGCGATGCTGCGGCTGGGATTGATCGGGCTGGGGGCCATCGGCGGCGAGGTGATCGCCGCGGCGGAGCGCGGCGATCTCCCCGGCATCGCCATCGCCGCCGTGCTGGTGCGGCGGCCGCGTCCCGCCGGCGCCGGCCGTCTCGTCACCAGCGATCCCGACGCCTTCTTCCGCGAGGATTTCGACGCGGTGCTGGAATGCGCCGGGCATCAGGCGGTGCGCGATCACGGCGCCCGCGCGCTCGAGGGCGGCAGCGAGTTGCTGGTGACCTCGGCGGGCGCGCTCACGGACGAAGCGCTGTTCGACCGGCTGCTCGCGGCCGCGGAGCGCGGCAGGTCGCGCCTCATCATGCCTTCGGCGGGGATCGGCGCTCTCGATATCCTCGCCGGCGCGGCGGTGGGCGGGCTCGACGCGGTCACCGTCACCGTGTGCAAGGATCCGCTGAGCTGGAAGGGCACCGAGGCGGCGACGATCCACGATCTCGATCGCCTGGCGGCGCCGGTCACGCTCTACGACGGGCCAGTGCGCGAGGGCGCGCGGCGCTATCCACAGAACGTCAACATCTCCGCCGCTGCGGCGCTCGCCGGCCTCGGCCTCGACCGCACCCGCCTCGTCATCATCGCCGATCCCGCGATCAGCACCCATGTGGTCGAGATCGAGGCGCGGGGCCGCTTCGGCAGCTTCGCCTTCCGCGAGGACGTGATCCCGACCGAGAGCAATCCCAAGACCGGGCGCCTCGTCGCCATGGCGGTCATCAAGACGGTGCGGCAGCTGGCGAGCCGCCTCGTCGTCGGCGGGTGAGCGGCATCGCGATTGCGGTGGATGAGGACGAGCCCTAGCATCGGACAGCAGCACGCTCCCGAAGCGGGGCGGCCGCGGATGAACTTTTTTTAAGAATCCCGAGGGAGGGAACGAGCGATGGCGACGAATTACAACATCCTGATTCTGGGCGCGGCTTACGGGTCGCTGCTGGCCTCCAAGATGCTGTTCGGCGGGCACCGGATTCACCATGTCTGCCTGCCGGCGGAGGCCGATCTCATCAACACCGAGGGATTTCGCGTCCGCCTGCCGGTCAGGGGACGCAAGGATCCGGTCGTGCTCGACACGCGGAAGCTCCCCGGCAAGGTGACCGCGAGCGGCGCCCAGGGCGTCAATCCCGCAGACTACGACCTCGTCGCGCTTGCCATGCAGGAGCCGCAGTACCGCTCGCCCGGCGTGCGCGAGCTCCTCGACGCGGTGGCGAAGTCGCGCGTGCCCTGCATGTCGATCATGAACATGCCGCCGCTTCCCTATGTGAAGCGCATTCCCGGTCTCGACTACGAGGCGCTGAAGCCCGCCTTCACCGATCCCACCGTCTGGGACAGTTTCGATCCCGCCCGTCTCACCCTCTGCAGCCCGGATCCGCAGGCGGTGCGGCCGCCGGACGAGAAGGTCAACGTGCTGATGGTCACGCTGCCGACCAACTTCAAGGCGGCGAAGTTCGGTGTCGAGAGCGGCAATGCCATCCTGCGCCGGCTCGAGCAGGAGATCGACGCCATCCGCTTCGATCCCGGCGACGGCAGCAAGATCGAGCTGCCGGTGAAGCTCCGCGTGCACGACTCCCTCTTCGTGCCGCTCGCCAAGTGGGCGATGCTGCTCGCCGGCAACTACCGCTGCATCACCAAGGACGGCATGCGCACTGCGCAGGAGGCCGTGCACTCCGATCCCGCGGAATCGCGCTCGGTCTACAATTTCGTCGTCGATCTCTGCGTCAAGCTCGGCGCCGATCCCGGCGACCTCGTGCCGTACGAGAAGTACGCCGCGGCGGCGGAGAGCCTCACCCGTCCGGCCTCGGCGGCGCGCGCCCTCAACAACGGCGCGCCCTACATCGAGCGCGCCGACAAGCTGGTGCAGCTCATCGCCCGGCAGAAGGGCATGAGCCATCCGGCGATCGACGCGATCGTGGCGCTGGTCGACGCGCGGCTCGAGGCCAACCGCAAGAAGGCGGCGTGACGGCCCCGGCTTTGCCTCCGTTGCGGCAATGAACTAACCTCGGGCGGATCGCGGCGGCTCTGCACGCCAGAGGAGGATTCATGACCGTCTATGCAACGCGGCGCGGGGCGCGGAATTACGGGCAGGCGGTCGGCATCCTCCAGCTCGACTGCTCGCTGCCCTTCATTCCCGGCGACGTCGACAACGCGTCCACCTATCGCTATCCCGTGCTCTACCGGGTCGTGCCGGGCCTCTCGACGGCGGCCTGCCTGCGCGGCGCGCCCGATCTCGCCGCGGCGGCGGTGGAGGCGGCGGCGGCGCTGGAAGGGCAGGGGGTGCGGGCCATCGCCAGCGACTGCGGCTTCATGCTGCAGTTCCAGGCGGCGGTGCGCGAGGCGGTGCGCATCCCGGTTATGATGTCGAGCCTGCTGCAGCTCCCGATGATCGCCAACGCCTTCGCGCCTTCGCGCCCGATCGCCATCATCACCGCCGACGCCAACAACCTGACGCCGGCCTTCCTCGCCAGGAACGGTGTCGGCGTCGGCAACAAGGTGATCATCCGCGGCCTGCAGGACAAGCCGGAGTTCAAGTCCTCGGTGCTGGAGGAGAAGGGCTCGATCGATCCGACCCTGGTCGAGGCGGAGCTCATCGGCGTCTGCCGCGAGATCAAGGCGGAGCATCGCGACCTCGCCGCCATCCTCCTCGAATGCTCGATGCTGCCGCCCTATTCCCGCGCGCTGCAGGACGCGATCGGCGTGCCGGTCTTCGATTTCGTGACCATGATCGACTACCTCTACGCCGCGACCCATCAGCGGCGCTACGAGGGGTTCTACTAGGCGACCCGTCTTGGCCGGGCGAGAGCGTCCCGCCGCCGCGGTTTCCGCGCCGGCATCGCATCGAGAGTGCTGAGCGACAGGAGCGCGTCGCGCACGATGGTGCGCGCGGGATCGCTGGGCTTGTTGCGGAGCTCGATGAGGCCGAGCGTGCAGAAGAGCGCCGGCTTCAAGGGACGGACCACGAGGCCGGGGAACGGCTCGGCCACCGACACGTCGGGGACGACCGAGACGCCGAGGCCGGAGGCCACCGCCTGCTTCGCCGCCTCGACGATGCCCACATGCATGGGCTGGCGCGTGAGCGGCAGCTGCTTTGCCATCCACTGCATGAGGAGACCGTGGACCGCGCCGCGATCGTGCTCGAGCACCAGCTGCTGACGCGCCAGGAAGCCAGGCGTCACCTCGTCGGGAATGTCGGGCGTCGAGGCCGGCAGGATCGCCACGCACATCTGCGGGCGGAGCGGCGTCACCTTGAGGAGCGCCGACTTGATCGGCAGCGTCACCAGCGCGAAGTCGACGGCGTTCTGGATCACGTTCTCGACGCTGTCGCGGGTCGAGGTGTTGGTGATCGCGATGTCGATGCGCGGATGCGCGGTGCGCAGGCGCTGCAGCACCGGCGGCAGATCGTACATCAGCGCCGTCAGCGTGGTGTTGATCTGCACGCGGCCAAGCCAGCCGTCGCGCAGGCCGCGCATGGCGGCCTCCGCCGCCTCGCATTCGCGGGCGATGCGGCGCGCGTGCTCGATGAGCGCGCGCCCCGGCGCCGTCGCGCGCGCCTTCTTGCCGAGGCGCTCGATGAGCCTGAGGCCCCAGCGGCCCTCGAGCTCGCGGATCTGCAGGCTGACCGCCGGCTGCGAGAGGTTGAGCCGCCGCGCCGCCGCGGAAAAGCTGCCGAGCGCGGCCACCTCCGTGAGCGCGCGCAGCTGGTCCAGGTTGAGGCTACGCATCTCAAAGACCCCCTTATTGATGCGATTGCAAAACCCAATTTGCATATTCGACCCGCCCGGGGCAATTGAAACACCCGTGACCGCGAGGGGATGCCGATAAGAGCCATCGCTCGCGCGTCACATGCTCCAGGCAAGCGAGCGGGATCGGCAGGACGAAAAGCGCCTGCTTCGATCATCGTTTTGCCTGCTACTGGCCCTCAGCGTCGCGGCGGGAGAGTTCGATGACAATGAATGTCCTCACACCCCCGAATATTTTATCAGGTGATCATCACGACCCCTATGACGGGAATCTTCCGGGGCTACGCGCCGAGCGCTGCCGCCTTTCCGTGCTGTTCTGCGATCTCGTGGACTCGACCGGGCTGGCGGCGCGCCTCGAGCCGGAGGAGCTGCACGACGTGATCCGCGCCTACAGCCGCGCCGTCGTCGCGGCGGTGGCGCGATACGACGGCTTCGTCGCGCATTTCCTGGGCGACGGCGTGCTCGCCTGCTTCGGCTATCCGCAGGCGCGGATGGACGACGCGGAGCGCGCCGTGCGCGCGGGCCTCGCGCTGGTGCGCGAGGTGGCGTGCCTGCCGACCCCGGTGCCGCTGCAGATCCGCGTCGGCATCGCGAGCGGCATCGCCGTCATCGGCGCGCTGGTGAGCGAAGGCGATCTCCGGCTGCGGCCGATCCTGGGCGAGACGCCGAACCTGGCGGCGCGGCTGCAGTCGGTGGCGCGGCCGGGCACTCTCGCGATCTCCGCCGCCACCCGCGAGCGGATCGGCGACGGCTTCGAGTGCCAGTATCTCGGCACCGTCGACCTCAAGGGCTTCGCCGAG
>DATJOK010000252.1:0-21306 GCA_035507155.1 Allostellaceae bacterium | reverse complement strand
GCATAGGCGACCTTCCACGCGCCGCCGTGGTGGCCGCCGCCGGCGACCTTCTTGACCTTCTTGATGATGACCGGGGCGGCGTTGTTGCCTTTCGCCATAAGGCGCTACTCCGTTACGACGCCGCCGGCAGGCTTTCCACCGCGGATTCGACCTCGTAGAAGGTCGGCCGTACGTCGGAGGTGAGCGCCTTGCGCGCGAACTCGACGGCGACGGAAGGTGCGTAGCCCTGCATGTAGGCGAGGATCGCCGCCTTGATGCAGAGGTAGTAGCGGACCTCCGCGTCGCAGCGGTTCTTGATCGCGGCGGCGATCGGACCGACGAAGCCGTAGGACATCAGCACGCCCATGAAGGTGCCGACCAGCGCGCCGCCGATCAGGTGGCCCAGCACCGCCGGCGGCTCGGTGATCGAGCCCATGGTGTGGATGACACCCAGCACCGCGGCGACGATGCCGAGCGCGGGGAGCGCGTCGGAGGTCTGCGCGATCGCGTGCGCCACCACCTCGTGCTCCGCGTGATGGGTCTCGATCTCCTCGTCCATCAGCGTCTCCATCTCGTGATGGTTGTCGGTGCCGAGGGTGAGGAGACGCAGGTAGTCGCAGAGGAAGACGAGAGCGTGATGGTTGGCGTAGAACAGCGGGAAGCGCTGGAAGAGCGTGCTCTCGTCCGGCTTTTCCACGTGGGACTCGAGCGCCAGCGCGCCCTTGGTCTTGGCGAGCTTGAACACCGAGTAGAGCAGGCTCAGCAGCTCGAGATAGGCGCCCTTGTCGTATTTCTCCGCCTTGAGCAGGCCGCCGATCGCGCCGCCCGCTGCCTTCAGGACCACCAGGCGGTTGGAGGTGACGAAGGCGCCGACGGCGGCGCCGCCGATGATCATGAACTCGAAGGGCTGCCAGAGAACGACGATGTGGCCGCCGTTCAGCAGGTAGCCGCCGATCACGCTCATCAGCACGATGCCGGAACCGATCAGAAAGAACATGTCCTGCGGGCGACCCCTGATGCGAGAAGCGGATCACCGTGCCGCAAGTGCGTTAAGATCTGGTTTAGCTTCTCTATCCAGAGGTTTACCGGCTCTCCGGCAGGTCTGGCGCCGGTTCCGCCGGTGGATTAATGAGGGCCGGATCTTGCTGTGTCGGGAAGGATTTCTCCCCCATGACCGTTGATCAGCACGCCTTCCGCACAACTCTGGGTCATTTTGCCACGGGCATCGCCGTGGCGGCGACGCGCGACGCGCAGGGCAAGCCGCTGGGAGTTACGGTTAATTCCGTGACCTCGGTCTCCCTCGACCCGCCGCTGGTGCTGTTCTGCCTGGAGCGGGCGGCGCACAGCCACGCCGCCTTCGCCCATAGCGGCTGCTTCTCGCTCTCCATCCTGGCGGAGGAGCACCAGCACCTGTCGCGGGGATTTGCCGCCTCGCCGGAGCGCCATTGGGACGAGATCGAGCCGGAGGTGCAGGCGAGCGGCGCTCCCATCATCAAGGGCGCGCTCGCCTGGATCGACTGCAAGACCGAGGCGATCCATCGCGCCGGCGATCACGACATCCTGGTCGGCCGGGTGGTGGCGCTCGGCCATGCGCGGCAAGGCCGGCCGCTCCTCTACTGGCGCGGCCGCTATCGCCACCTCGACGAGGGCGACTGATCAGCGATCGCTGAGAGCGGTGCTGGAGAGGAGGCGGGTCGGGTAGCCGGCTTTCTCCATCGCCCGGATGAGTTCGCTCACATGGGCGCGGTTGCGGGTCTCGACCACGGCGTCGAGCTCGGCGCGCTTCACCGGCACGTCCTGAAACAGGCGCTGGTGATAGATCTCGATGATGTTGGCACCGGCGTCGCCGATGACCCGCGTGAGCCGCGCCAGGGTGCCGGGCTGATCGGTGATCTCAGCCCGGAGCCGCACCAGCCGGCCGGTGCGCACCAGCCCGCGCATCAGGATCGAGGACAGGAGCCGCGCATCGATGTTGCCGCCGGTGACGACGAGGCCGACGACTTTGCGCCGGAAGCGCTTGCGGTGCGCGAGCAGCGCCGCGAGCCCGACCGCGCCGGCGCCCTCCACCACCAGGCACTGGCTCTCGACGAAGGCGGTGACCGCGCGCTCGACCTCCTCCTCGCCGACGACGAGGATATCGTCCACCAGCGCGCGGGTGATGGCCGCGGTGATGCGGCCCGGCTCCTTGACGGCGATGCCCTCGGCCAGCGTCTCGCCGCCCGCCGACTTCGGGCCGCGCCCCAGCGCGTGGCGCATCGAGGCGTAGCCCTTGACCTCGACGCCGATCACCGAGATCGCCGGATTGATCGCCTTCGCGGCGGCGGCGATGCCGGAGATCAGGCCGCCGCCGCCGATCGGCACCAGCAGCACCTCGAGCCCGGGCGCATCGCTCAGCATCTCCAGGCCGCAGGTGCCTTGGCCGGCGATGATGCTGACGTCGTCGTAGGGGTGGACGAAGGTGAGCTTGCGGGCCGCGGCGATCTCGAGGGCGGCCTTGCGCGCCTCGCCGACGCCGGCGCCGCGCAGCACCACCCGGGCGCCCAGCATCTCGGTGCGCGCCACCTTGTTGAAGGGCGTGCCCTCCGGCATCACGATCGTCGCGGGAATGCCCAGCCGGCGCGCGTGATAGGCCAGACCCTGGGCGTGGTTGCCGGCGGACATCGCGATGACGCCGGCCTTGCGCTCGCGCTTGCCGAGGGTCGCGAGCTTCACGAAGGCGCCGCGCTCCTTGAAGGAGCCGGTGGGATGCAGCGTCTCGAGCTTGAGGAAGACCTCGGCGCCGGCAAGCGACGACAGCGCGGGGCTGGCGATCGTCGGCGTGCGCGCCACCGACCCCGCGAGGAGCGCCGCCGCTGCCTCCACCTCGGCGAGACCGACGGGCAGCCGGCGCGTCCTCATGATGGGTCGCGGCGCCCGCGCGCCGTCATGGCGGACTCAGGGTCTCGACCGCCGCTGGCTCCTGGCTGCCGACCGCCAGCATCTGGCCATCGCGCCACGGCCGCAGCAGGTCGTCGTAGTTCGGCGACAGCGGATTGCCGGACTGGCCCGGCACCACCATGAAGCGCGCGGCGCCGGGATCCGCCAGGTCGACGATCATGCGCAGTCCCGGCCCCAGCACGTCGCGGTATGGGGTCGCGGGGCTGCGGATCGACATGCCGCCGCGGTTGATGGTGTCCATGCCGCCGTCGGCGGGGATCGAGACGCGGAACAGATCGCGCAGGCCCCAGATCCGCGACAGCAGCGGGTGATCGAACTCGGCGGGATGCGCGCGGCCCCAGCGCCATTCGTCCATGTTGCTGCCGTAGCTGCGGGTGAGCTCCTCGATCGCGCGGTTGAGCGCGTTCGAGAGCTGCTCGGAGCAGACCTCCACCACCTCGGTGGTGGGATCGTCGCACCAGTCGTTGTGCTGGGTCAGGATGCTCTCGATCACTTCCGGATGGAGCGCCCAGTACCCCTCGAAGGCGGGGCCGAGCCGCTCGGCGAGCAGCAGGCGGTTGAGCTCGCGGAGCCACGCGGTGAACAGCAGCGGCTCGACCTTGTCCTTGTCCATCTGCCGGTCCCATCCCTTGAGCCGCTCCAGCGCGGCGCGCGCCATCGGCGTCGAGGCGGGCGCGTCCAGCATCAGGGGCAGCAGGCGGTCGGCCATGGTGGAGAAGGTGTCATGCTGGATCACCGCGGTGGTCTCCGGCGACTGCGGCTGCTGATCGAGCAGGGTGGTGATGCGCTGGGCGCGATAGGGCGTGTCCCAGTCGCGCCCGAGGAAGAACGGATAGGTGTCGGGCACGATCTTGTTGTTGGCGGTGACGATGCGGCCGGAGGGTGGGTCCTCCACTTGCGGCAGCTGGTCGAAGGGAATGAAGCCGGTCCAGTCGTACTCGCCCGTCCAGCCCGGCATCGGCATCCAGCCGTCGCCCTTGGCGCGCACCGGCACCCGCGCCGGCGCCGCGAAGCCGATATGCCCGTCGACATCGGCGTAGACGATGTTCTGCTCCGGCGCGTCGAACTTGGCGAGGGCGCGGTAGAAGCTCGCCCAGTCGGTGGCGTGGTTCATCTCGAAGAAGGCCTGCGGCGTGCGGTCGCCGTCCATGAGATATGTGGCCTGCAGCGCCAGCGCGTAGCCGGCGCCGCCGGGCGGCGTGAAGCCCGCGAGGTCGGAGACCACCGGGCCGTGCCGGGTCTCGCGCACGGTCATCTCGACGGGATCGCCGCCGCGCACGCGGATCGTCTCCTGCCGCGCGGCAAAAGGTTGCGGGCCGTCCGGCGTCAGGTATTTGCCGGGATCGTCGGGATCGATCTTCTCGATGAAGAGATCGGAGACGTCGCTGCCGGTGTTGGTGAAGCCCCAGGCGATCCGCTCGTTGTGGCCGACGATCACCACCGGCAGGCCCGCGACGGTGCCGCCGGTGGCGGTGTGAGCGGGCGTCGCCAGCCGCGCCAGGTACCAGAAGCCCGGCAGCTGCAGCTCGAGATGCGGATCATTGGCGAGCAGCGGTTTGCCGGAAACCGTGTGGCTGCCGGCCACCACCCAGTTGTTGGAGGCGCGCGGCGGATCCTCGATCGCCGGCATCAGCGCGAGCAGGCGGTCGATCGGAAGCTTGCGATAGATCGGCGTGAGCTCGCCCAGCACCACCGGCCCGTCCTTGGGATAAGCGGGGTAGAGGATCGGCATGTCCTCCGGCTTCACCCGCTCGGCGACGTGGGCGTGCATCAGCTCGGAGCGGTAATTGCCGGCCAGCAGCCAGGCCATCAGCTTGCCGGCGATCAGGCTGTCCACCGGCCGCCACGGCTCCGGCTCGGCGCGAAGCAGGTAATATTCCGGCGGCAGCGCGTTGCGGCGGTCTTTGAGGTAGGCGTTGACGCCGGCGGCGTAGGCGGTGAGCGCCCCTTGCACCTCCGGTGGCAGGATCGCGAACTGGCGCTCGGCCGCGCGCGCGAGGCCGAGGGTGCGCATCATGCGGTCGCTGTCGACCGCCGGCGCGCCGAACCACTCCGCGAGCCGGCCGGCGCCGAAGCGGCGGCGGAGATCCATCTGGAAGAGCCGGTCCTCCGCGTGGACATAACCCAGTCCGAAGGCGGCATCGTCGTCGCTGCGCGCCTCGATGGTGGGAATGCCGGTCGCGTCGCGGGTGATCCGCACCGGCGAGGTCAGGCCCTCGACGGTGCGCTCGCGCGCCGGCGGCGGCAGCGAGGAGCGCAGCCACAGGATGCCCGAGAGCACCGCGACCAGCGGAACCAGCAGCAGGAACACGGCAACGCGCCGGCGCATCCCGCGCTCCGCCCCCTGTCCCCGCGATCAGCCCAGGTTCAGGATGATCGTCTTCTTCTGGGTGAAGTGCTCGAGCATGGCTTCCAGCGAGGCTTCCTTGCCGAGGCCGGAGCTCTTGACGCCGCCATAGGACATGTTGGCCTGCACCACCAGGTTCTGGTTCACCTGCACGAGGCCGGCCTCGAGGCGATGGCTCGCATCGAGCGCGGTCTTGAGGTCGCGGGTCCAGATGGTGGCGGCGAGCCCGTACTCGCTGTCGTTCGCCTGCGCGAGCGCCTCCTCGTAATCCCTGAACTTGATCACGCAGGTGACGGGGCCAAAAATCTCCTCGCGGCAAAGCCGGTTGTCGTTGGCGACGCCGGTGAAGATGACCGGCTGCACGTAGTAGCCCTGGCCGAGGCGGCTGTCGGCCGGCATCTTCGAGCAGCGCAGCGCCACCGCGCCCGCGGTCTCCTCGCCGAGCTTGATGTAGGACTTCACCTTGTCGAACTGCTGCTTGGAGATGATGGTGCCGATGTCGGTCTGCTCGTCGAGGGGATCGCCCATCTTCATGGCGTCGACCTTGCCCTTGAGCTTGTCGACGAAGGCGTCGTGGATCGACTCATGGACGAAGATGCGGCTCGCCGCGGTGCAGCTCTGGCCCTGGCGGGTGAAGCGCATGCCGATGACGGCGCCCGCCACCGCCTTGTCGATGTCGGCGTCGCCCATGACGATCATCGGGCTCTTGCCGCCCAATTCGAGCGTCACCGGGATCAGCTTCTGCGACGCCATCTTGTAGACGAGCTTGCCGGTCTCCACCGAGCCGGTGAAGGTGACCTTGCCGACCTCCTTGTGCTCGACGAGCGGCGCGCCGCAGCCGGGCCCGTCGCCAGAGAGGATGTTGAGTACGCCCTGCGGCAGCACCTGGTTCATGATCTGGCAGGCGCGCAGCACCGCGAAGGGCGCCTCCTCGGCGGACTTCACCACCACCGTGTTGCCGGCCACCAGCGCCGGCGCGATCTTGAGCGCCATCAGGAGGAGCGGCACGTTCCAGGGAATGATGGCGCCGACGACGCCGATCGGCTGGCGGAGCGTGATGGTGAGCGCGTCCGGCTTGAACGGCACGCTCTCGCCCTTGAGCTCGGAGCCGAGCCCGCCATAGAAGGTGAGGATGTCGGCGAAGACGCCGGCCTCGACCCGGCTCTCGGTGCGGATAGCCTTGCCGGTCTCGAGGGTGATGAGCTTCGCCAGCTCCTCGACGTGATCGCTGAGAATGCGGCCGCATTCGGCGACGAGGCGCCCGCGCTCGCGACCCAGCAGCTTGCCCCAGGACTTCTGCGCCTTCGCCGCCGCCTTCACCGCCGCGTCGACGTCCCGCGCGTCGCCCTCCGCCGCCTCGCCGATTTTCTCCTGGGTGGCGGGGCTGACGATCGGGAAGGTACGGCCGGTGACCGACGGCACCATGCCGCCGTCGATCAGCATCTTGCCGGACATCTCGCGGGCGAGCGCCAGGGGATCGAGGACGGGTTGCAGGCGGTTCTGGAGCATCGGACGTACCTCCCAATCTGTCGGATCCGGGGCCTCTGCTGAGCTTGGGCGCGCGCCCCGGGCGGGAGTCTTATACACGTCCGCCCCCGCGCCGCCAGCCCCCTTGCGGCGGGTGGCGGAAACCTCACGGGGTCGTCAGCCGAGGCCCAGCTCGCGCAGGATAGGAGCGCGATCCTGGTCGAGGGTGGGGGCGGGCTCTCGCGTCGGCGGATCGGCGAAGGCGGAGAGCTTCAGCGGATTGCCGGCGAGCTTCAGGGTCCCGGCCTTCGGGTCCTCAACCGTCACGAGCATGTTGCGCGCCGCCACCTGCGGGTGCTTGAGCGCCTGCTCGACGTTGTTGATCGGGCCGCAGGGGAGCCCCGCCTGGCTGATGACGGCGATCCACTCGGCGGTCGGCTTCCGCGCCAGCTCCGTCTCGATCTCCGCCTTGAGCTTGGCCTGGTTCTGGTTGCGGAGATCGTTGGTCTTGTAGAGGGGATTCTCGGCGAGGTCCCGGCGATCGAGCACCGCGCAGAGCTTCTGGAACAACCCGTCGTTGCCGGCGGCGATGATCATGCTGCCATCCGCCGTCGCGAAGGCCTCGAAGGGCGTGATCGAGGGATGGCGCGCGCCGAGCGGGCCCGGGATCTGGCCGGTCACCGTGTAGCGCATGATGGCGTTCTCGAGGAGCGCCAGCTGGCAGTCGAACATGGCGACGTCGACCTTGGTGGTCTCGCCGGTGCGCTCGCGATGGAGGAGCGCCGACTGCACCGCGATCGTCGTATAGAGGCCGGCACCGAGATCGCCGATCGAGGTGCCGACGCGCACCGGCGGCCGGCCCGGCTCGCCGGTGATGCTCATGATGCCGCCCAGGCCCTGCACCACCATGTCGTAGGCGGGATCCCGGGAGTTGGGTCCGGTGTGTCCGAAGCCGGAGGCGCTCGCATAGATCAACCGGGGATAGCGCTGATGCAGCGTCTCCCAGCCGTAGCCCAGCTTCTCCATGGTGCCGGGGCGGAAGTTCTCCACCACCACGTCGGCCTTGCCGAGCAGCGCCTCGAACACGCGGCGGTCGCCGTCCGCCTTGAGATCGAGGGCGATCGATTCCTTGCCGCGGTTGATCGAGGAGAAATAGGTGGAGACGCCGTTGCGGAACGGGCCGTACGCGCGGGCGTCGTCGCCCTTGCCGGGCGGCTCGACCTTGATCACCCGGGCACCGAGCTCCGCCATCAGGAAGGTGCAGTAGGGGCCGGCGAGGATGCGCGAGAGATCGACGACGGTTATGCCGGAGAGCGGACCAGGAGCGGCCATCGGATTACCTTGGAGGTTGTCTCAGCATTCTTCCTAGCGCAGGGGTCGGAGGCAGGGCAATCGGCAAGCTTCGGCCGCCCGGGCTGGCCGTCCCTCGACCCGCATGCGCTTGATCGCGAGCGCCGGTTTGGAGATGGTGGGTGACCGCCCGCACCGGAGTGATCGCCTGATGTCGATGTCGAGCCGCCGCCTTTCCTGCCTGGGCCCGCACGGGTTCCACCGCATGACCTATTACGAGTGGGCGGGGCCGGCGGGGGCGCCGACGGTGCTCTGCGTCCACGGCCTGACGCGCAACGGCCGCGACTTCGACGATCTCGCCCAGGCGCTGACGCCGCATTTCCGCGTCGTCTGCCCCGACGTCGCCGGTCGCGGCAAGAGCGACTGGCTCATCCATGCCGAGGACTACAACTATCCGCTTTATCTCGCCGACATGGTGGCGCTGATCGCCCGCCTCGACGTGGAGGAGCTGCTCTGGGTCGGCACTTCCATGGGCGGCCTCATCGGCATGCTGCTGGCGGCGAGTTCGGGCAATCCCATCAAGCGGCTGGTGATGAACGACGTCGGCCCGCTTCTCGCCAAGGAGGGGATCCAGCGGATCGGCGACTATGTCGGCAAGGATCCGAGCTTTCCCAGCTTGGAGGCGCTCGAGGCCCATATCCGCGGCACCTCGGCCGGCTTCGGTGCGCTCACCGACGCGCAGTGGCGGGCGATGGCGACCCACATGGCGCGGCGCGGGCCCGACGGCACCCTGCGCCTCGCCTATGATCCGAAGATCGCCGACGTGTTCCGCACGCTCCCCAACGAGGACATCGATCTCTGGGCGCAGTGGGATGCGATCACCTGTCCGACCCTGGTGCTGCGGGGGGCGGAGTCCGATCTCCTTCGGCCCGCCGACGCCAAGGCGATGACCGAGCGCGGGCCGCGCGCGACGCTGATCGAGTATCCCGGCATCGGCCATGCGCCGCCGCTGCGCTCCGAGGATCAGATATCGGCGGTGCGTAACTTCCTGCTCGGCTGAGCCCGGTGAGCGAGGGCACTACGGCCTACCTGGCGGCGGAGGGTTTCGTCGAGGAGCTTCGAACCGAGCTCGGCGATGTCAGCGAGAGCTACGGCCGGCTGCTGCTGGCGCCGGGTCCGCCGCGCGCGGCCGCCTGGGCGGAGAACATCTGGCTCGCGCCGCAGCGGATCGGGATCGCCTCGGTCGGCGATGCGGCGAAGCAGCTGCGCGTAATCCAGCGCAACTGGGCGCTCTATTCCCACGCGCTCCATCGCCGCGCCGCCCTCATCGAGGAGAAGCTGCCGAAGGTCTCGGCGAAGCCGCTCACATTTCCGGCGCCGGCGCCGACGGCGCCGCTCGGATCCTGGACGCTCCTCGACGCCGGGACGCTGCTCGCCTCGGCGCGCTGCACGAGCCCGTTCCCGAACGGCGCCCCGCGCTTCGTCGAGGATCGGACCGCGCCGCCGAGCCGCGCCTATCTCAAGCTCTGGGAGGCGCTCACCGTGCTGGGCGAGCATCCGCGGCCCGGCGAGACCTGCCTCGATCTCGGCAGCAGCCCCGGCGGCTGGACCTGGGTGCTGGCGAAGCTCGGCTCCCGCGTCGTCAGCCTCGACAAGGCGCCGCTCGAGCCCCGCATCGCTGCCATGCCCGGCGTCGAATTCCGCCAGGAGAGCGCGTTCGCGCTCGATCCGCGGGCGCTCGGGCCGGTCGATTGGCTCTTCTCGGACGTCGTCTGCTATCCCGAGCGCTTCCTCGGTCTGATCGAGCGCTGGCTTGCCGCCGGCACCTGCAAGCGCTTCGTCTGCACGGTGAAATTCCAGGGCGCCACCGACCACGAAACCGCGAGACGGCTCGCCGCCATCCCGGGGGCGCGATTGCGCCATCTTCACCATAACAAGCACGAGCTCACGTGGATGCTGATGATATAATTGGAACCAGGGACGAAAATCCCGTCCGGCCCGTTATAATGTCGTATGGATTCGCGAGCGGCATACCTCCCGAACCCGCTGCAAGCCGTTGAGCTCAGCCTGACGCGGTTTGTCGAGCGTTTGCCTTGGCTTGGCGGTGATCTCCAGACTCTCCGGAACTTCCTCCAGCCGCGGCAGGTCGACCTCTCGCCCTTCGGGGTCGAGCGGGTGGTGCTGCCTCTCGACGCCGAGACCGGCGACCGGGCGATCGGCTCGCTCCATCGTCCCCTGGAGCCCCGGCCCGGGCGCCCGCTGGCGCTGCTGATCCACGGCCTCAACGGCGACGAGGACAGCCATTACATGCGCGTGACATCGGCGCACCTGCTGCAGGCGGGCTTCCCGGTGCTGCGCCTCAACCTGCGCGGCGCCGGGCAGTCGCGGCCGTTCTGCCGCGCCCGCTATCACGCCGGACGCAGCGAGGATCTCGGCCGCGCCATCGCCAGCCTGCCGCCCCATCTCGCCGCCGACGGGGTGGTGGCGATCGGCTTCTCGCTCGGCGGCAACCTGCTGCTGAAATATCTCGGCGAGGCCGAGCGGGCGACGCCGCTCGTCGCCGCCGCCAGCGTCTCGGCGCCGATCGATCTGCTGGCGACCGCGCACCGCATCATGGCGCCACGCAACGCGCTCTATCATTGGTACTTCCTGCACTACTGCCAGGCCGACATCGCCGGCGCCGGCGGCACGGTGACGGAGGAGGAGCGCCGCGCCTCGGCGGCGGCGCGCAGCCTCTGGGAGTTCGACGAGCGGGTGACGGCGCCGCGCCACGGCTTCGCGGGCGCTGCCGACTACTACACGCGCACCTCGGCGCGGAATTTTCTCGACGGCATCGCGGTGCCGACGCTGCTGATCCAGGCGGAGGACGATCCGATCGTGCCGGCGGAGCCCTATCGCGATCAGCGCTGGCAGCGCAACCGCCGCCTGCTGCCGGCGGTGGAGCGCAAGGGCGGCCATGTGGGCTTCCACGACCGCCGCGGCGGCACCTGGCACGACCGCACGATCCAGGCCTTCTTCGAGCGGGTGCTCAGCCTTTCCTGAGCCGTCGCGCGGCGTCGACGGCGCTGTAGGTGAGGATGCCGTCGGCGCCGGCGCGTTTCATGCCGATCAGGCTCTCCAGCACCACGCCGTCGTCGAGCCAGCCCTTCTCGATCGCCGCCTGCAGCATCGCGTATTCGCCGCTCACCTGATAGGCGAAGGTCGGCACGCCGAAGCGCTCCTTCACCCGGTGCACGATGTCGAGATAGGGCATGGCGGGCTTCACCATCACCATGTCGGCGCCCTCGGCGAGATCGAGCGCGACCTCGCGCATCGCCTCGTCGGTGTTGGCGGGATCCATCTGGTAGCTGCGCTTGTCCGCCTTGCCGAGATTGGATTTCGATCCCAGGGCGTCGCGGAACGGCCCATAGAAGCCGGAGGCGTATTTCGCGGCGTAGGACATGATCTTGACGCGCTCGAATCCCGCGGCATCGAGGGCATCGCGGATGGCGCCGACGCGACCGTCCATCATGTCCGAGGGCGCGATGATGTCGCAGCCGGCCTCCGCCTGCACCAGCGACTGCCGGACCAGGATCTCCACCGTCTCGTCGTTGGCGACGTAGCCGTCGCGCAGCACGCCGTCATGGCCGTGGGTGGTGAAGGGATCGAGCGCTACGTCGCAGAGCACGCCGAGATCGGGATGGGCATGCTTCACCGCGCGGGTCGCGCGGCAGATGATGTTCTCGGGGTTGACGGCTTCCGTGCCGTCGGGCGCCTTGAGCTCGAGCGGCGTCACCGGGAAGAGCGCGATGCAGGGAATGCCGAGCGCCTTCGCCTCGCCGGCAGCGTCGACGAGGGCAGGGATCGAGTGCCGGTCCACATGAGGCATGGAGGCTACCGGCGTGCGCGCCGCCGGGCTGTCATGCACGAAGACCGGCCAGATGAAATCTGCCGGCGTCAGCACCGTCTCCGACACCATGCGCCGGGTCCAGTCGTCGCGCCGGGTGCGGCGCAGACGGATGCGGGGATAGGCGCCGAGAGGGCGCGACGAGGATCGGGACAAGGGCTTCACCCGGCTTTCGATGATCGGCCCCGATCATAGAAGCCACCCTTGGTCGTGACAATGCGGCCGAACGCCCCTCGCGCGGGGCGTCGCGGCTCCGTGTCAAGGCGGAGGTTGTGGCGCCGGGCGCGAGACGCCACAATGTCCGAAACCGACAGACCGAGTCCCTGGAGGATCCAGTCCCATGTCCTTGCCCGCCCTGACGCTGCGCAGCGGCATCTTCCTCGCGCCCTTCCATCCCGTCGGCGAGGATCCGACGCTCGCCATCCATCGCGACCTCGAGCTGGTGGAGTGGCTGGACAAGCTCGGCTACGAGGAGGCCTGGATCGGCGAGCATCATTCGGCGGGCTACGAGATCATTGCCTCGCCGGAGCTCTTCATCGCCGCCGCCGCCGAGCGCACTCGGCGCATCCGCCTCGGCACCGGCGTGGTGTCGCTGCCCTATCACAATCCGCTGATGGTGGCGAACCGCATCGTGCAGCTCGACCACATGACCATGGGCCGCGTCATGTTCGGCGTCGGCCCGGGGCTTCTCACCTCGGACGCGATGATGCTGGGGATCGATCCCGCGACCCAGCGCGATCGCATGATGCAGGGGCTCGATCTCATCCTGCGCCTCTTCCGCGGCGAGACCATCACCGAGAAGACCGACTGGTACAACCTTACCAACGCGCGCCTCCAGATCCTGCCGTTCACCCGGCCGCATCCCGAGGTGGCGGTCGCCAGCATGATCACGCCCTCGGGCGGCCGCGCCGCCGGCAAGTACGGGCTCGGCATGCTGTGCGTCGCCGCCACCATGGCCGGCGGCTTCGACGCGCTCGCGGTCAACTGGCAGGTGGCGAAGGACGTGGCGGCGGAGCAGGGCCGCGTCATGGATCCCTCGGTGCTGCGCCTGGTCGGCCCCATGCACATCGCCGAGACCCGCGAGCAGGCGATGGCGAACGTGCGCTTCGGCCTGCAGAAATGGGTCGACTACTACGACGCTCTCGACCCGCAGCGCTACGCCGACCTCAAGGGCAAGGACGTCGCCGAGGGGATGCTCGGCCGCGGCGTGGTGATCGGCACGCCCGACGATGCCATCGCGCAGATCGAGAAGCTGCAGAAGAAGCAGGGCGAGTTCGGCTGCTTCCTGCAGCTCGCGCACAACTGGGCCGACTGGCAGGCGACGAAGAAATCCTACGAGCTCTACGCGCGCTACGTGGTGCCGCATTTCCGCAAGTCGAACATCGGCCGCGAGGCCTCGCTCGCCTGGACCTACGAGCATCGCAACGACTTCTTCGACCTCCGCCAGGCGGCGGCGCAGAAGATGATCGACACCCACGAGGCCGAGCAGGCGGCGAAACGCAAGGCCAGGGGCAAGGCGGCGGAGTAGGGCGGGCTCGCTCGTGGACTTCGATCTCAGCGAGGAGCAGCGGGCGATCCGCGAGACGGCGCGGGAGTTCGCCGAGCGCGAGTTCCGGCCGCAGGCGGCGGAATGGGACGAGAAGGAGATCTTTCCCGTCGAGGCGATGCGCGCCGGGGCGGCGCTGGGCTTCGGCGGCATCTATGTGCGCGAGGACGTCGGCGGCTCGGCGCTCTCGCGGATGGACGCGGCGCTCATCTTCGAGGAGCTCGCCACCGGCTGCGTCTCGACCTCGGCCTATATCTCGATCCACAACATGGCGTCGTGGATGATCGATCGCTTCGGCAACGACGAGCAGCGCCGCCGCTTGCTGCCGAAGCTTGCCTCGATGGAGCATTTCGCCAGCTACTGCCTGACCGAGCCGGGCGCCGGCTCCGATGCCGCCTCGCTCAAGTCGCGGGCGGTGCGCGACGGCGACCACTACGTCATCAACGGCGCCAAGGCCTTCATCTCCGGCGGGCCGGGGAGCTCCGTCTTCGTCTGCATGCTGCGCACCGGCGAGGCGGGCCCCAAGGGCATCTCCACCATCGTGGTCGAGAAGGGCGCGCCCGGCCTCTCCTTCGGCAAGAAGGAGAAGAAGCTCGGCTGGAACAGCCAGCCCACCGCCATGGTGATCTTCGAGAACTGCCGCGTGCCGGTGGCGAACCGCCTCGGCGAGGAAGGCGATGGCTTCAAGATCGCGATGATGGGATTGGACGGCGGCCGCCTCAACATCGCCGCCTGCTCGCTCGGCGGCGCGCGCGCCTGTCTCGAGGCGGCGCGCGAATACATGACTCAGCGCGAGCAGTTCGGGAAAAAACTCGCCGAGTTCCAGGCGCTGCAGTTCAAGCTCGCGGACATGGCGACCGAGCTCGATGCCGCGCGCCTGATGGTGCACCGCGCCGCTGCCAGCCTCGACGCCCGCGATCCCGAGGCGACGCTCCATTGCGCCATGGCGAAGCGCTTCGCGACCGACGTCGGCTTCCGCGTCTGCAACGAAGCGCTGCAGCTCCACGGCGGCTACGGCTATCTCAAGGAGTTTCCCATCGAGCGCTATCTCCGCGACGTCCGCGTGCACCAGATCCTGGAAGGCACCAACGAGATCATGCGCCTCATCATCGCGCGGCGATTGCTGCGATAGCCTCAGGTTCCCCATGCCGCATCAACCTCCCACCCCAGCCCTCCCCCTCAAGGGGGGAGGGGGAAGAAAGATCGACCATCATCGCCCCTCCCCCTCGAGGGGGGAGGGAAGGGAGGGGGTGGAGCCCCACACTCATCCACTTCCCATCGAAAGCACCTGATGAGCTCCGCTGACGAAATTCTGCTCGAGCGCCGTGACGGACTCGGCATCGTGACGCTGAACCGGCCGAAGGCGCTCAACACGCTCAGCCTCGGCATGTACCGCACCCTCGATCCGAAGCTGGTGGAATGGGGCGAGGATCCGGGCGTGCGCGCGATCGTGATCCGCGGCGCCGGCGACAAGGCGTTCTGCGCCGGCGGCGACGTGCGGGCGATCTACGACGCGCGCCAGCACCCGCAGGGCACCAGCGGCGACTACAAGGCGGATTTCTTCCGCGAGGAGTATTGGCTCATCGAGCGGGTGCATCGGTTCCCCAAACCCTACATCGCCCTCATGGACGGCATCACCATGGGCGGCGGCATGGGCGTCTCGGTGAACGGCTGGCGCCGCGTCGTCACCGAGCGCACGCTCTGCGCGATGCCCGAGGTGCATATCGGGCTCTTTCCCGACGTCGGCGCCACGCGCTACCTCAATCTCTGCCCCGGCAAGATCGGCATGTATCTCGCGCTGACCGGCGCGCGCGTCCGCGCGGCTGACGTGCTCTATTGCGGCTTCGGGACCCATCACGTGCCGCACGACGAGATCGCGGAGCTCACCGAGGCGCTGGGCGCGGTCGCCTGGCGCGCCGGCGAGGAGCGGGCGCAGGTCGACGAGGTGTTGCAGCGCTTCCGCCACGATCCCGGGCCGGCGCCGCTGGCGGCGCTCCGGCCGGCGATCGACCGCTGCTTCGCGGGCGGCAGCGTCGCGGAGATCATCGATGCGCTGGCGAAGGAGGGCACCGACTGGGCGCGCGAGACCCGCGCCACCATCGAGCGCGGCTCGCCGGTCAGCGTCCACGTCACCTTCCGGCAGATGAAGCTCGGCGAGGCGGGCATGGACATCGAGGCGGCATTGGCGCTGGAATACCGCATGACGCAGCACGTGATGGCAGCGCATGATTTCTACGAGGGCATCCGCGCGGTGCTGGTGGACAAGGACCAGAAGCCGCGCTGGGAGCATCCTTCGCTGGCGGCGGTGAGCGAGGCGGAGGTCGCCCGCTATTTTGCGAGCCTGGGCGAGCGCGAGCTCGTCTTCAAATAATCCTGGGGAGAGATGCCATGAGCACCATCGCTTTCGTCGGCCTCGGCAACATGGGCGGGCCGATGGCGGTCAATCTGGTCAAGGCGGGCCATGCGGTCACCGGCTTCGACATGGTGCCGGCGGCGCTCGAGGGCTTCGTCAACAACGGCGGCCGGATCGCCAGGAGCGGCGCCATCGCCGCCCGCGACGCGGAATTCATCATCACCATGCTGCCCGCCGGCCCGCATGTGCGCGAGGTCTATCTCGGCGAGGGCGGTCTGCTCGCCGCGGCGAAGCTAGGCGCGCTGCTGATCGACAGCTCCACCATCGACGTCGAGACCGCGCGCGCGGTGAGCGAGGCGGTGGGAGAGCGCGGCTTCGAGATGCTGGACGCGCCGGTCTCGGGCGGCGTCGGCGGCGCCGCGGCGGGGACGCTCACCTTCATGGTCGGCGGCAGCGCGCCGGCCTTCGAGCGCGGCCGGCCGATCCTGGAGAAGATGGGGAAGACCATCGTCCATGCCGGCCCCGCCGGGAACGGCCAGGCCGCCAAGATCTGCAACAACATGATCCTCGGCATTTCCATGGTCGCGGTCTGCGAGGGCTTCCAGCTCGCCGAGCGGTTGGGCCTCGACACCCAGAAGCTGTTCGACATCAGCTCGAAATCCTCCGGCCAGTGCTGGTCGATGACCAACTATTGCCCGGCGCCGGGCCCGGTGCCGGCGGCGCCCTCCAACCGCGACTACCAGCCCGGCTTCACCGCCGAGATGATGCTGAAGGACCTGAAGCTCGCTCAGCAGGCGGCACAGGCGAGCGGCGCCGCGACTCCGCTCGGCGCCGAGGCGGCCGCGCTCTTTCAACTCCTGGTCGGTTCGGGGGCGGGGAAGAAGGACTTCTCGGTTATGTACAGGTTTCTCGCGGGCGAGCGTGCCGGTTGAGAAGTGCAGGGGCAGTCTCCATCAGGACCGGTGGCGCGGCGCGACAGTAGATCGATAACCTGCGGAAATATCGGCGCTTTCCAGCGGCCGGAAATATTTTCGGAAACTGAATCTCGCTTACGGACGGTTAACCAATATGACTGTACCATCCTCGCCCGTAGCTGTGGATCTCGGGGGCCTTGATGGAAACCGCTTATCTCGACGTGATCGCGCTCGTTGAGCGCCTGCATCGCCAGTTTCTTGAGGTCGTGAAGCTCGAGCTGGACAATTCCGGCATTCACGACATCAACAACGTGCAGGCGATGATCCTCTTCAACATCGGCGACCTGGAGATGACCGTCGGCGAATTGACGCTGCGCGGCTGCTATCTCGGGTCCAACGTTTCCTACAACGTGAAGAAGATGGTGGAGGCCGGGTACATTCAGCAGGAGCGCTCGCTGCACGATCGCCGCTCCGTCCGCGTGAAGCTCACCGACAAGGGCCAGGAGCTGCGCAAGAAGATCTCCACCATGCATCAGCGCCATGTCGGCGCGCTGCAGAAGGGCCCGATCACCCGCGAGGATCTCGTCAACGTGCACGGCACGCTGCGCCGCCTCGACCGCTTCTGGACCCAGCTCGTCGAGCTCGGCCCGCGCGCGCTGCAGATCTCGCCCGCCGCCTGATCGCGGCCCAGTCGACCTAACCAATTCCACTTTGCGCGTGTTAGGGTGCGCCCTCTGAGCAGGGGGCGCACCTTGACGCGTTTTGCTGTCGTGTTCGGGCGGCCGGAGCCATGAGCGGCTCCGAGGAGGCGCTCGAAGTCCAGCCGCCGCGCGGGCTGTGGCGATGGCTGGGCCCGGGCCTCATCACCGGCGCCTCCGACGACGATCCCAGCGGCATCGCGACCTACGCTCAGGTCGGCGCCCAGTTCGGCTACGGCATGAGCTGGGTGATGCTGTTCAGCTGGCCGCTGATGGCGGCGATCCAGGAGATCTGCGCCCGCATCGGCCGGGTCACCGGCGAGGGCATCGCCGGCAATATCCGGCGCCACTATTCGCCCTGGCTGCTGCGCGCGGCGGTCACGCTGCTGCTGATCGCCAACGTGATCAACCTCGGCGCCGATCTCGGCGCCATGGGCGATGCGGTGCGGCTCGTCGTCGGCTGGGGGCCGCGCTTTCCCTACGTGGCGGGATTCGGCGTGCTCTGCGTCATGCTCGAAGTCTTCATGCAGTACCGGAGCTACGTCAGCGTCCTCAAATGGACGACGGTCACGCTCTTCGCCTATGCGGTCACCGCCTTTGCCGTCCATGTCCCCTGGGAGGAGGTGCTGCACGATCTCGTCCTGCCGGAGATCTCGCTGGAGACCAAGTACATCGTTGCCATCGTGGCGGTGATGGGCACCACCATCAGCCCCTATCTCTTCTTCTGGCAATCCTCCCAGGAGGCCGAGGACGAGCGCGAGGATCCCCAGGCGAAGCCGCTGGTCGACGCGCCGCAACAGGCGGCGCGCGAGATCCACCGCATCCGCATGGATACCTATCTCGGCATGGGCTTCTCGAACCTGATCGCGCTTTTCATCATCGTCACCACCGCGGCGACGCTGAGCGCGCACGGCATCACCGAGATCGGCACCTCGGCCCAGGCGGCGGAAGCGCTGCGGCCGATCGCCGGCGATTTCGCCTTCCTGATCTTCGCCCTCGGCATCATCGGCACCGGCATGCTGGCGGTGCCGGTGCTGGCGGGATCCGCCGCCTACGCGGTGGGAGAGGCGCTCGACTGGCCGATCGGCCTCGCGCGGCAGCCGAAGGAGGCGAGCGCCTTCTATGGCACCATCGCCTTCGCCACCGCGATCGGCGTCGCCATGAACATCGTCGACATCGATCCGATCAAGGCGCTGTTCTGGTCGGCGGTGCTGAACGGCGTCATCGCGGTGCCGCTGATGGCGGTGACCATGGTGATGGCGATGGCGCCGCGGGTGATGGGCGACTTCATCCTGCCGCGTCCGCTCGCCGTCATGGGCTGGCTCGCCACCCTCGTCATGGCGCTGATCGTCGCCGCGATGTTCGCGACCTGGAACCAGTAGGAGCGGGACGATGCCTCGTCCGCGCCTCAGGGAGCTCGGCATCCACACCGGCGGTCTCGAGCCGGGTCCGCTCAATGCGATCACCGACGTGGCGGGTGTCGAGGTCGGCTATGCGACGCTGATCGCGGAGACGCCTTCGGTGATACGCACCGGCGTCACCGCGATCTGGCCGGGCGCGCGCGACGTCTGGACGCGGCCGGTCTTCGCCGGCATCCACTCCTTCAATGGGAACGGCGAACTCACCGGCGCCCACTGGATCGCCGAGCAGGGGCTGCTGACCACGCCGATCGCCATCACCAACACCCATAGTGTCGGGCTCGTGCGCGACGCGATCGGCGCCTACGGCGTCAAATCCGGCGTCGAGACGCCCTGGACGCTGCCGGTAGCGGCGGAGACCCATGACGGCATCCTGAGCGACGCCAAGACCCTGCCGGTCACCATGGCGCACGTCTTTGCCGCGCTCGAGGGCGCTGCCGACGGCGCCATCGCCGAGGGCAATGTCGGCGGCGGCACCGGCATGATCTGCCACGAGTTCAAGGGCGGCACCGGCACCGCCTCGCGCGTCGTCCTGGAGGCGGGGCAGCGCTGGACGGTGGGCGCGCTGGTGCAGGCGAATTACGGCCAGCGCGAGCTGCTGCGGGTCGACGGCGTGCCGGTGGGCGAGGCGATCGGCGTCGACGCGGTGCCCTCGCCGCGCCGCAAGCGGGTCGAGACCGGCTCCATCATCGTGGTGCTGGCCACCGACGCGCCGCTGCTGCCGATCCAGTGCCAGCGCTTGGCACGGCGCGCGACGACCGGCCTCGCCTGGGTCGGCGGCACCGGCGCCAACGGCAGCGGCGACATCTTCTTGGCATTCAGCACCGCCAACCGCGTCGATCCCGAGGCTTCCACCAGCGCCGTCGCCATGATCTCGCCCGATGCCATGACGGCACTCTTCCGCGCCGCCGCCGAGGCAACCGAGGAGGCGATCCTCAACGCGCTCTGCCGGGCGGAGACGATGACCGGCCGCGGCGGCACCACCGCGCATGCCCTGCCGCTCGACCGGCTGCAGGAGGTGATGCGGAGTTATCGGCGGCTTTAAGAGGCAGTCTTCACCGCGAGCGTGAGCTCGCCGGCCACCGGCGCGTCGCGGGCGAGCTCGTGCTGGTAGAGGGCCGAGCGCGCGTGCCGGCCGCGCGCCTCGCCGAAGACCGCGATCAGCAGGTCGGAGGCGCCGTTCAGCACCCTGGGCGCGTCGCGAAAGCCGGGCGCGCTGTTGACGAAGCCGAGGAGGCGGATCACGCGATCGATGCGGTCGAGATCGCCCAGCACCGCTTTCGCCATGGCGAGGTGGTTGATCGCCATCAGCCGGGCGGACTGGTAGCCGTCCTCGATCGAGAGGCCGGCGCCGAGCTTGCCCGCTTTCGGAATGTAGTCCTGGTCGTCCGTGCCGACCGCGGTGCCGTAGGTGCCGGAGAGATAGAGGAGGCCGCCATGCTCGACGCCATAGGCGAAATTGCCGATCGCGCGCGGCGGCCGCGGCAGGACGATGCCCAGCTCGGAGAGCCGGCGCTCGACCTG
Source organism: Allostellaceae bacterium (assembly GCA_035507155.1). GTDB lineage: Bacteria > Pseudomonadota > Alphaproteobacteria > ATCC43930 > CGMCC-115725 > DASZHJ01. The sequence goes on along the minus strand of DATJOK010000252.1, from coordinate 947 downwards.
CCCCAACATGGTGTTCCCGCTCCCGCCTAGAACGCGGCGATCCCGGTCTGCGCGCGGCCGAGGATGAGGGCGTGGATGTCGTGAGTGCCCTCGTAGGTGTTGACGGTCTCGAGATTCAAGACGTGGCGGATCACGTGATACTCGTCGACGATGCCGTTGGCGCCGTGCATGTCGCGCGCCACCCGGGCGATCTCCAGCGCCTTGCCGCAGGAGTTCCGCTTCAGCATCGAGATCGCCTCCGGCGCCGCCTTGCCCTCGTCCTTGAGCCGGCCGAGGCGCAGGCAGGCGTGGAGGCCGAGGCTGATCTCGGTCTGCATGTCCGCGAGCTTCTTCTGGACGAGCTGGTTCGCCGCCAGCGGCTTGCCGAAGGCGGTGCGCGAGAGGGTGTAGTCGCGCGCCGCGTGCCAGCAGAACTCGGCGGCGCCGAGCGCGCCCCAGGCGATGCCGTAGCGCGCGTTGTTGAGGCAGGAGAACGGGCCCTTGAGGCCGCTCACGTTGGGGAGCAGGTTCTCCTCGGGCACGAAGACGTCGTCCATGACGATCTCGCCGGTGACCGAGGCGCGGAGCGAGAACTTGCCCTCGATCTTCGGCGCCGAGAGGCCCTTCATGCCCTTCTCCAGGATGAAGCCGCGCACCACGCCGTCCTTGTCCTTGTCGTCGACCAGCTTCGCCCAGACCACGAAGACGTCGGCGATCGGCGAATTGCTGATCCACATCTTCGCGCCCTTGAGGAGATAGCCGCCGTCGACCTTGCGGGCGCGGCTCTTCATGCCGCCGGCGTCCGAGCCGTGGTCGGGCTCGGTGAGGCCGAAGCAGCCGACCCACTCGCCGGTCGCGAGCTTCGGCAGGTATTTCTTCCGATGCGCCTCGGTGCCGAAGGCGTGGATCGGATACATGACCAGGCTCGACTGCACGCTCATCGCGGAGCGGTAGCCGCTGTCGACCCG
>DATJOK010000251.1:0-5016 GCA_035507155.1 Allostellaceae bacterium | reverse complement strand
AGGCCGGCATCATCGATCCGACCAAGGTGGTGCGCCTCGCGCTGCAGGATGCCTCCTCCGTCGCGGGCCTCCTCATCACCACCGAGGCGATGGTGGGCGAGAAGCCGGAGAAGAAGGCGGCGGCAATGCCCGGCGGCCACGACCACGGCGGCATGGGCGGCATGGATTTCTGATCCCAGCCACCCTCGCATGCGACAAGGGCCGCGGAGTTTCCGCGGCCCTTTCTTTTTGCACTCACTGCAAGGCGATCCTGCGAAGCCCCAATCACAACGTCATGAACCTGGCCCTTGCCGCGCGCTCGATGGCGGCGGCGGCGAGGCGGTCGATGGAGAGGCGGTCGCGCATCAGCTCGAGGAGGCGCAGCTCCTCCTGGGAGGCCTCGCCGTCGCTCGCCACCACGTCGCAGGCGACCGCATAGGCGGTCTCGCGTAGCCGCGGCGGCAGCGCCGTCTTGATCTCCTTGATCGCGCGGTCGAGCCCGTCCTCCTGCTGCAGCATGTCCGAGCAGCTCGACAGCGCCTTGGTGAGCGACTTGTTGTCGTAGTCGGAGAAGATCGGCAGATGCGTCACGATGTCGCCGATGGTGCGGAGCTCCGCATCGGTCATCGCGGTGTCGGCGGCGGAGGCCAGCACCATGGAATAGATGAGCGCCGAATGATGATCGAGCATGTACAGCAACCTCCTGACTTCTTCGTTCAGCGCCCGCGACCCTCGACACTCCGGCCACGCTCGCGTATGAGAGCGGCGCCGCCATGAGCGCCATTCTCAATGTAGCATTTCCCGTCTTCGGGATCATCCTCGCCGGATATCTCTGCGCCGAGTGGCGTCTGCTCGGCGGCGAGAGCAGCGTGGCGCTCAATCGCTTCGTCTATTGGATCGCCTTTCCGCCCTACCTGTTCCTCTCCATGGCCCGCGTGCCGATCGCCGACACGCTGCGCCCCGATTTTCTCACGGCGTTCGGCGGCGGTACGGTCATCGCCTTCGTGCTGGCGCGCCTCTGCAGCGGTCTCTTCGGCGACGCGCGGCCGGCGGCGCACAGCCTGCGCAGCTTCGTCGCCTCCTTTCCCAACACCGGCTATATCGGCATCCCGCTCTTTCTCGCCGCCTTCGGCCCCGCTGAGACGCAGCCCGCCATCATCGCCACCGTCTTCAACGCCGCGGTGGCGCTTGGCATCGTCGTGGTGCTGGTGGAGCTCGATCTCGCGCCGGCAGCGGGGGCGCTGGCGATGACGCGCGACGTCGTGATGGCGCTCCTGCGCAATCCCCTGGTGACGGCGCCGGTGCTCGGCCTCCTCGCCTCGGCAGTCGGCCTTTCCGTGCCGCTGCCGATCGCGCGCTTCTGCGAACTCCTGGGCGCGGCGGCGAGCCCCTGCGCCCTGGTGGCGCTCGGCCTGTTCCTGAGCGGCCGTCCCCTCACCCGCTATCTCCCCACCATCGGCTGGGTCACCGTCCTCAAGATGCTGGTGCAGCCGGCGATCACCTGGGCGATCGCGGTGCCGCTCCTCGGGATGGAGCCGCGCTGGTCGAGCGCCGCCGTGCTGCTGGCGGCGCTCCCCACCGGCACCCTCGCTTTCACCGTCGCGCAGGCCTATCAGCTCGACGTCGAGAGCACGGCGGCAGCGACGCTCGCCACCACGCTCGTCTCGGTGATCACGATCCCGCTGCTGCTGACCCTGCTTCAGTTCGGCTGAGAAGAAACGCCCGCGTCTTCTCCGTCGCTTCCGCGAGACCGATGCGCTCGACGCTGACGCCCTCGGGAAAGGCGCCGAGGAGACGCGAGGGGAGCCGCGAGTCCAGCAGCACGAAGACGCCGGTATCGCCGGCGCGCCGCACCAGGCGGCCGAAAGCCTGGCGCAATCTCAGCCGGGTGATGCGGTCATCATAGCCGGAGCCGCCGAACTCGGCGCGCCGCGCCTTGTGCAGGATGTCGGGGCGCGGCCAGGGCACGCGGTCGAAGACGATGAGGCGGAGCGAGCGGCCGGGCACGTCGACGCCGTCGCGGACCGCGTCGGTGCCGAGGAGGCACGCATCCTCCTCGGCGCGGAAGATATCCACCAACGTCGCGGTGTCCATGGCATCCACGTGCTGCGCCAGCAGCGGCAGGCCCGCCTCCTCCAGCGGTGCCGCGATCCGGCCATGGACCGCCCGCAAGCGCTGGATCGCGGTGAAGAGGCCGAGGGCGCCGCCGCCCGCCGCCAGGAACAGCGTGCGATAGGCGGCCGCCACCTGCTCCATGCTGTCGCGCTTGACGTCGGTCACCACGAAGATCCGCGTCTGCGCCCGGTAGTCGAAGGGCGACGGCACGCGGGCGCGGAGCGCCGGCCGCGAGAGATGCCGCGCGCCGGTCAGCATCTCCGCCGCCGCCCAGTCGGCGACGGGATCGCCGGTGCCATCGGTGAGCGTCGCCGAGGTGATCAGGAGGCCCTGGGCCGGCTTCGCCACCGTCTCGACGAAGGGCCGCGTCGGATCGATCCAGTGCCGGTGCATGCCGACATCGATCTCGTGGCCGTCGTAGCGGTCGATGGCGAACCAGTCCACCAGCGCCGCGGCGCCGGGATTGGGAAGATCCGCCAGCATCGCGCTCCAGCCCATGAGCTCGCCCTCGGTGCGGCGCTTGAGGCTGCGCGCCGCCGCGTCGATGCGGAGCCGGGTGCCGGGATCGAGATCCGCCGCCTCGTCGTCGAGGCGCTTCACGAGCTGCTTCGCCAGCGTCTCCAGCGGCGTGATCAGCGAGCGCAGTGCGACGCCGAGCGCCGCAGCGGCGGCGAGCAGGCCCTCCACCGGCGGCCGCGCCTCGGTCTCCAGCGAATAGGCGCTCTCGCTCGCCTCGGCGCGCGCCAGCACCTGGCGGCGCGCATGGGCGAGGAACGCCTCCATGGCGCCATAGGGCGCGTTCTGATTGAGGCGCCCCAGCCAGCCCTCGCCCGGCAGCACGCGGGCCGCCGCCTGCGCATCGAGCAGCGCCTTCTCCGCCACCTCGTCGCCAGCGACGAGATCCTCCAGCCGCCGCCTGAGTCCACGCGCGCGTCCCCGCCCGCCCTCGACGCCCAAGAGCCAGCGGCGCAGCTCCACCGCCTCGCGCCCCGTGAGCGCCAGCGAGAAGGCGTTGTCGGCGGCCTCGAAGACGTGATGGCCCTCGTCGAACACATAGCGCGTCGGCACGTTGCTGTCGTCGATGCCGCCCCAGGCCGCCTGCACCATGACGAGGGCATGGTTCGCCACCACGAGGCGCGCGCGCCGCGCCCGGCGCACGCTCTTCTCGATGAAGCAGCGGTGATAATGCGGGCAGGCGGAATGGATGCATTCGCCGCGGCGATCCGCGAGGCCCAGCGTCCGCCCGCGGCCGATGAGATCGGGAAGCCAGCCCGGGAAATCGCCGCCCACCAGGCTGCCGTCCCGGCTCGCCGCGATCCAGCGCGCCATCAGCCCGACGCCGACCGCAGTCGCCGGCCGCGTCGGCAGATTGCCGACCGCCTCCTCGAAATTCAGCAGGCAGAGATAATTCTCGCGCCCCTTGCGGATGACGACGCGCCGGCTCTTCTCCGAGGCCTCCGGGTAGAGCCGATCGAGCTCGGTGTCGATCTGATGCTGCAGGTTGCGGGTGAAGGTGGAAATCCAGACCGCGCCGGCGTTCTTCTCGGCCCAGAGACTTGCGGGCGCGATGTAGCCCAGGGTCTTGCCGACGCCGGTGCCGGCCTCGGCGAGGACAGCCATCGGCTCGTCAGGCTCCTCGCGCGGGCGGAAGGCTGCGCTCGCCGCCGCCGCATAATCCGCCTGCTGCGGTCTCGCCTCCGCGTCGGCGCCGAGCAGCGCAGCGAGACGCCAGCGTGCCTCCGCCTCCTCCACCGGCTGATGGCCGGGCGGCGGCTCCGGCGCGTGCTCCGCCCATTCGCCGAGCCGGCGCCAGGCGGCGAGACCCGCTGCCTCGCTTGCCTGGACATGAGCCAGCGCCGCCAGCACCGCGCCACCCCAGAGCCAGCCGCTCGCGGCCACCTGCTGCGCCACCGCCTTCGCCTCGCCGTCGCCGGATGCCGCAAGCTCCGCCAGGAGCGCATCGGCGGCGCGCGCCAGGGTCACCGCCTCCTCGTCGAGGTCGGCGGGACGCGGCAGCGACAGCGCCGCGGCCAGGCCGCGCGCCGTCGGCACCAGCGGCCGCGCCGGGCGAACGAAGGCGTAGAGCTCCAGGAGATCGAGCGCCGGGAAGGGATCGATGCCGAGCCGGCGCGCGAGCCAGCCGCCATGGCAGAGCAGCACCGGCCCGCGGCGCACGCGCTGCGCCGCCTCCAGCGGCGACAGGCTCTCGATCTCGCCCTCGGGCGTGAGCCAGCTCGCACGCTTGTAGCCGACCGCGAGCGCCGGCGCCGCCGGCCGCTTCACGCCGGAAGAGGGCGCCACGCGTTCAGGTGCTATGGGTGAAGTCCCAATAGAGCGCGCGCGAGCGGCTGTAGACGGGGCCCGGCTGCAGGCTTCGCTGATCGATGCCGGTGATCGGCAGCACCTTGCCGTAATTCCCCGACGAGAACAGCTCATCCGCCTGCTTGAGCTCGTCGTATTTGATCGGGCGCTCCATCACCTTGAAGCCGGCGGCCTGCAGCAGCTGGATCAAGCGGCGGCGGGTGACGCCGGCTAGAAAGGTGCCGTTCGCCGCCGGCGTATGCACGACGCCGTCCTTCACCATGAAGATGTTGGCGGTGGCAAGCTCCGCCACGTTGCCCTCGTGGTCCAGCACCACCGCGTTGGCGAAGCCGCGTGCCTCGGCGTCCCGGAGCGCGCGCCCGGAGTTCGGGTAGAGACAGGGCGCCTTGGCGTCGGTCGGCGCCATGTCCGGCGCCGGCCGCCGGTAGGGCGAGAGGCAGACCGTGAAGCCGGTGGGCTTCGGCATCGGCGAGTCATAGACCGCGATCACGAAGCGCGTGCTCTCGGGATCGGGATAGATCCAGCCGCTCTCGGCGAAGAACATCGGTCGGATGTAGAGCTCGGCGTCCTTCGGGAATTGCGCGACGCCATCACGCGCCA
>DATJOK010000250.1:0-2491 GCA_035507155.1 Allostellaceae bacterium | reverse complement strand
TCGTTGCGGTTCATCTGCGGCGACGATCCAGCGGCAGAGCATGGCCGGGCTTGCGTCGAGACTTGCTTCGCAGCACGATGACGCGCTGCCGAGAAGATCGCCGTCGGAGCGAGTCTAGCAATGGGCATGCCAAGCTTTGGCAACAGGTGACTGGACAATGATTGGATTGCCAAGACAAAGATTTAGGCCTTGCCGCGATCATCAACGGGCCCATCGGACGGCGCGGGAGACTGACTGTTTTGGCCGCAACACGGGCGTAATTTTGAGCAGGCGGTGGCGCGGCAAGATCGCCTGCCGCCAAGCCACGGATCGCTGCGATTGGATTTCTTCAGTCAAAAATCCAATCAATATGCAGTCAATTTCACCGGCGCCCTGACCATGGCGGCCAGACGCGCGACGCAGACGGTGCCGAAGGAGCGCTTGGCTTGGCTCCCCGAGCTCGCCGAGGGCGGCAAGCCCGCCTATCTTGCTATCGTCGACAGCATCGCGGCCGGAATCAAGTCCGGTCGCTTGCTCCCCGGCGAACGTCTGCCGACGCAGCGCGCCCTCGCTGGCCAGCTCGACCTCGACTACACGACGGTGGCGCGCGCCTATGGCGAGGCGCGGCGGCGCGGCCTGATCGATTCAACCGTCGGACGCGGCACCTTCGTGCGCGCGCCGGACGGCGCGGCGGAGCGCAGCGACGGCATCGCGGCGCCGGTCGATCTGTCGATGAATCTGCCGCCCGAGCCGGACGATCCCGCCCTGCTCGAGCGCATGCGCCAGGGCATCGGCTCCCTGCAGCAGCTCGGCGATTTGCGCGCGCTGCTCCGCTATCAGGAATTCGGCGGCTCGCCGAATGATCGCGAAGCCGGCATTCGCTGGCTGTCGCCGCGCATCGGCGAGCCGACGCAAGACCGGATCCTGGTCTGTCCCGGAGCGCAAAGCGCGATCCTCGCCGCGCTCGCCAGCCTGACGCGCCCGGGTGATGTCGTGTGCACGGAAGCGCTGACCTATCCCGGCTTCCGTGCGCAGGCGGCGCATTGCGGCGTGCGCTTGGAAGGCCTGCCCTTCGACAGCGAGGGCATCGACCCCGACGCCTTCGCGACAGCGTGCCGCACCCAGACGCCGAAAGCCCTCTACTGCAATCCGACGCTGCAGAATCCGACGACGACGACGATTTCGGAAGCGCGGCGGCACGCCATCGTCGCGCTCGCGCGGCATCACGGTGTCGCGATCATCGAGGACGACGCCTATGGCCGCCTGGCGCGGCAGCCGCCACCGGCCTTCGCCGTGCTGGCACCGGAGCTCACCTATTACATCTCGGGCCTGGCGAAATGCGTCGCCTCCGGGCTGCGCATCGCCTATGTCGTCGTGCCCGATGCGCGCCATGCCGCGCGGCTGGCCGCGACCTTCCATGCCACGACGGTGATGGCAGCGCCGCTCATGGCGGCGCTGGCGACGCGCTGGATCGCCGACGGCACCGCCGATGCCGCGCTTGCCGCCATCCTGCGCGAGGCGACGGCGCGCCAGCAGCTCGCCGCCGAGCTGCTCGATCCCGCCTGGATGGTGACGCAGCCCGAGGCGCTGCATTTCTGGCTGCGGCTTCCCGAGCCCTGGAGCCGCGTCGCGCTGATGCAGCATCTGCGCAACTCCGGCATCGGCGTGGTGGTCAGCGATGCCTTCACCGTGTCGGGACCGCCGCCGGAAGCCGTGCGCGTCTGCCTCGGCGGCCCCGCCGGCCGGCCTGAGCTGAAACGGGCGCTCGAGACGCTGGCAAATGCCTTGGACCGCGCGCCCGCTTTCTACGGCGTCATCTGACCCTGGCCGGGCTCAACCGCCGCCGGGCGAGCAGCAGGATTCCTCGGCCTCGTCTGCCACGTATCGGCCGGTCGACGCGACAAAGCCGCCAGCTTCGTAGCGGTCGTGATGCCGCACCCAATCGGCCAGCGTGTGATAGGGTCCGGTCTCGTTGCGGCCTTTCGGCGTGATGTCGAGGCAGGCATAAGTGCCGAGCTGCTCTTCGCCGCCACGGCCATAGGAGGAGTAGGTGTGAAACACCTCGCCCGCGGCGTCGCGATAGAAGACGCTGCGGCCGGACAGCTCCTCGATGCCGACGCGGCGCAGGTCGTAATTGTAGTAGACGTCGCGCGCCGCGATCGCATCCTTGTCGAAGGAGACGTGGAAATCGAAGTTGAAATCGCTGCCAGCCGACGACACCCATTTGAGGGGCCAGCCCATGCGTCGCCGGAAGGCTTCGATCTCGGCGAAGGGCGCGCGTGAGACCGCGACATAGCTGACATCGTGATGCTCGAGATGGACGAGCGCGCCGGCGATATGATCGACCTCGAAGGAGCAGCCGACACAACCCTCCTTCCAGCCCGGCCCGAACATGAAATGCTTGATGATGAGCTGGCTGCGCCCGCCAAAGAGATCGGCGAGCGTCTCTTTCCCGTTGGGTCCGTCAAAGAGATAGGGTTTCTCGATCTTGACCCAGGGCAGCTCGCGGCGC
>DATJOK010000249.1:0-5507 GCA_035507155.1 Allostellaceae bacterium | reverse complement strand
AGCTGGATCGCCACGCTGGCCACGCCGCCGGCCCCGCCCTGGATCAGGATCGTCTCGCCGCGCTTGAGCTTGGCGGTGTCCTCGATCGACCACAGCGCGGTGAGGCCGGTCAGCGCCAGGGCCGCCGCCTCGGCATCGCCGAGCGTGGCCGGCTTCTTGGCGACGATCGCGGCGGGGATGGCGATCTTCTCGGCGTAGGCGCCTTCGCGGCTCTGCAAGGTGACGCCGAAGACCGCGTCACCCACCGCGAGATCGGTGACGCCGGGACCGACGGCACTCACCACGCCCGAGAAGTCACGGCCGAGGATATGGGGAAAATGCTGGATGGCGTAGGTGCCGCCGCCCGCGCGTTTCTTGCCGTCGGCCGCATTCACGCTCGCGACGTTGATGTCGACGACGACCTCATCGGGGGCCGCGACCGGATCAGGCACCTCGGCGATCTGCAGGACTTCCGGTCCGCCGTGGCGGGTGACAATGGCAGCTTTCACAAGAACCTCGTGGGCGCGATGATGGTGCGCCACATATGCGAGGACGGGCTGTGGTCGTTGCCGAGGCCTTCCTTCGGCTGCCGGAAGTGCCGGCCGATGACGTCGGTGAATTCCTCGAGCTGGATCTGCTTGGTCTGGTCGAAGGCGTAGATGTCATTGATCGTCACGTGGCGCGCCGACATGTACCATTTGTGATTGCGCGCATGCTCGTACGCCTCGTGCATCAGCGGCGACGGCGTGAAATCGGGCCCGAAGAACTCGACGTAGCGCTTGGGATAAGGATAGCCGTTCGCCTCGTCGGCGAAGAAGCGCAGCGACTGGTGGTAGCGGATCGCCCAGCTCACCTCCTCGTCGACATAGGGCTCGACCAGCTGCGCGCCCCAATAGCCGTGATCGCTGCGGATGAAGCCGAGGACGCCGATGTCGTGCAGCAGGCAGGCCAGCACCACCTTCTCGTCATGGCCGGCGAGGCGCGCATGGCGCGCGCTCTGCAGCAGATGCTGCCCTGGGGCGAAGCGGTACTTGAAGAAGTCGATGAGGGTCGGCTGCTCCGGCATCTTGGGGAGCCGCGGGTCGTCGCCCATCAGCATGTGCTTGCCGGGGTTCTCGGCCATGAGCTTGGCGCCCATCGGCATCGACAGGTCGCCGTCGGCCAGAGCGAAGAGCCGCGAGCGGGTGACGATGACGTCGAGCTCCCGCATCTTCTGATGCTCGAGGGCGTCGGCGCGTTCCGAGAGGGAGAGGGCCGTCATCGGAGCTCCTTTGCAGTGGCGTGTGCTGCGATTGTAGGCGGCGCCTCACTTTCGGGCAATCAACTGGGCGCGATCCGCATTAACGCCTCGTCCAGGATCACCGCGGTATATCGACCATCGCCTCCTCGTCGCGCCGACGCCGAAAGCGGCTCAACCGCTCTTGATCTCGGCGCGGAGAAGGGGTAGCAGCGGGGCGTTTCCGTCCGATATCTATGATTCGGGTCCGCCCTGGGCGCCCGCCCGCCTCTCCGCGCGTTTCGCCCGATCCAAGCCAAGGAGTCCCCCCTCGATGTCCGTCACCGGCCACGACACGCTCAAGGCCCGCCGCACCCTCAAGGTCGACGGCAAGGAATACGATTATTTCAGCCTCGAGGCGGCGGCCCAGGCGGCCGGGCTTGGCGACATCTCCCGGCTCCCCTTCTCGCTGAAGGTGCTGCTGGAGAACCTGGTGCGGCTGGAGAACGGCCGCACCGTCAAGGTGGACGACATCAAGGCGGTGGCGGAGTGGCTCAAGTCCCGCACCTCCGAGCGCGAGATCGCCTTCCGCCCGGCGCGCGTGCTGATGCAGGACTTCACCGGCGTTCCCGCCGTGGTCGATCTCGCCGCCATGCGCGAGGCGATGGTGAAGCTCGGTGGCGATCCCAACAAGATCAACCCGCTCTCGCCGGTCGATCTCGTCATCGACCACTCGGTGATGGTGGACGTCTCCGCCAATGCCGCCGCCTTCCGCGACAACGTGAAGCTGGAGTTCGAGCGCAACGGCGAGCGCTACGCGTTCCTGCGCTGGGGCCAGACCGCCTTCGATAATTTCAGGGTGGTGCCGCCGGGCACCGGCATCTGCCATCAGGTCAATCTCGAGTACCTGGCGCAGACCGTCTGGACCACCAAGGAAGGCGGCAAGACCGTGGCATATCCCGACACCCTCGTCGGCACCGACAGCCACACCACCATGGTGAACGGTCTCTCGGTGCTGGGCTGGGGCGTCGGCGGCATCGAGGCCGAGGCGGCGATGCTGGGCCAGCCGATCTCCATGGTGCTGCCGGAGGTGGTGGGCTTCCGCCTCGACGGCACGCTGAAGGAGGGCGCCACCGCCACCGATCTCGTGCTCACCGTGACGCAGATGCTGCGCAAGAAGGGCGTGGTCGGCCGCTTCGTCGAGTTCTTCGGCCCCGGCCTGCGTCATCTGGCGCTTGCCGACCGCGCCACCATCGGCAACATGGCGCCGGAATATGGCGCCACCTGCGGCTTCTTCCCGGTCGACGCAGAGACGCTGCGCTATCTCGGATTCTCCGGCCGCGATGCCCAGCAGGTGAAGCTGGTGGAGGCCTATGCCAAGGCGCAGGGCCTCTGGCGCGACGACAAGACGCCGGACCCGGTCTTCACCGACACGCTGGAGCTCGATCTCGGCTCGGTCGAGCCCTCGCTCGCCGGCCCGCGTCGGCCGCAGGACCGCGTGGCGCTCTCCGACGCCGCCAAGGCGTTTGCCAGCGAGATGCCGAAGCTCGCCGGCAAGCGCGACGCCGCCGAGCGCGCGGTCAAGGTCGCCGGCAGCAACTACGAGCTGAAGGACGGCCACGTGGTGATCGCCGCCATCACCAGCTGCACCAACACCTCGAACCCCAGCGTGATGCTGGCGGCGGGTCTGGTAGCGCGGAACGCGGTGAAGCGCGGGCTCAAGGTGAAGCCGTGGGTGAAGACCTCGCTCGCCCCCGGCAGCCAGGTGGTCACCGACTATTATGCCGCCGCCGGCCTGCAGAAGGATCTCGACGCGCTGGGCTTCAACCTCGTCGGCTACGGCTGCACCACCTGCATCGGCAATTCCGGCCCGCTGCCGGAGGCGATCAGCGACGCGGTCGAGGAAGGTGATCTCGTGGTCTCGGCGGTGCTCTCGGGCAACCGCAACTTCGAGGGCCGCATCCATCCCTATGTGCGCGCCAACTACCTGGCCTCGCCGCCGCTGGTGGTCGCCTACGCGATCGCGGGCTCGATGAAGGTCGATCTGCGCACCGATCCGCTGGGCGAAGGGAGCGACGGCAAGCCGGTCTACCTCAAGGACATCTGGCCCTCGAACCAGGAGATCCAGGACACTCTCAAGAAAGCGCTGACGCCGGACATGTTCCGCAAGCGCTACTCCAACGTCTTCGAGGGGCCGGAGGAGTGGCGGAAGGTGCGGGTGAAGGAAGGTCAGACTTTCGAGTGGGCGACCTCCTCCACCTATATCGCCCATCCCCCCTATTTCGAGGGGATGACCAAGACGCCGAAGCCGCTCGCGGACATCAGCATGGCGCGGCCGCTGGCGCTCCTCGGCGACAGCATCACCACCGACCACATCTCGCCCGCGGGCTCGATCAAGAAGGAGAGCCCGGCCGGCGAGTATCTCATCAGCTATCAGGTGCGGCCGGCGGACTTCAATTCCTACGGCGCGCGGCGCGGCCATCACGAGGTGATGATGCGCGGCACCTTCGCCAACATCCGCATCCGCAACGAGATGGTGCCGGGGGTGGAAGGCGGCATGACCAAGCATCTCCCCGACGGCAAGGCGATGCCGATCTATACCGCGGCGATGGAGTACCAGAAGGAAGGCGTGCCGCTGGTGATCATCGGCGGCAAGGAGTACGGCACCGGCTCGTCCCGCGACTGGGCGGCGAAGGGCACGCTGCTGCTGGGGGTGAAGGCGGTCATCGTCGAGAGCTTCGAGCGCATTCACCGCTCGAACCTGGTCGGCATGGGCGTGCTGCCGCTGCAGTTCAAGAATGGTGCGACGCGGCAGAGCCTGAAGCTCGACGGCTCCGAGCGCTACGACATCCTGGGCGTGGCGCAGGGCCTGCGCCCGCGCAGCGATCTCACCTGCCGCATCCACCGCGCCGACGGCAAGGTGGAGGAGATCAAGCTCCTGTGCCGGATCGATACCGAGGACGAGCTCGAGTACTACCGCAACGGCGGCATCCTCCAGTACGTGCTGCGGCAGATGATGAAGGCGGCGTGATCCGTCCCTTTGGTTAATCGATGGATGAAGCGGGAGCCGCCGCCGCAGGGGCTCCCGCGGCTGCAGGAAAGCGGTGCGAGTCCCCGCCGCTCATGCACGCGATGCGCGGATTCCCCGATCTCCGAGGGAGATTCCGCGGCAATGCCGAGCGCGTCGCGTGGAAAGTCCCGACAGCATCACTCGCTTGTGAAAGAAGCTGATTGGCAGTGAGCGTCACATCGGGTCATCATGCGCGCCAGGATGATCCGGGCAATCTTCCTCTCAGGCATAACGATGGTGCTGCTGCTGGTGGCGGGCAGCGACGCTGCGCGCAGCCAGGACAAGGCGGTCTCGCCGGTGGTGGTGGAGCTCTTCACCTCCCAGGGCTGCTCCTCCTGCCCGCCCGCCGACAACTTCCTCGGCGATCTTGCCCAGCGGCCCGACGTGCTGGCGCTCGCCTTCCATGTGGATTACTGGGACTACATCGGCTGGAAGGACCCTTACGCCTTCCACGAGGCGACCGAGCGGCAGCGCAAATACTCCCATAACTTCGCGCTCTCCTACATCTATACGCCGCAGATGGTGGTGAACGGCGTGGCCCAGGGTGTCGGCTCCGACCGCATCGACATCGACGCGCTGATCACCAAGGCAGCGGCGCATCCCGCGGCGCGCCCGGCCTTCATGCTGGAGCGCAGGAGCGACGGCTCCGTCATCGTCCATGTGGGCGCCGGCGAGGCGAAGAAGCCGGCCACGATCTGGCTTGCCTGCTTCGACCGCGAACAGGTTACCAAGGTGCTGCGCGGCGAGAACGGCGGCAGCACCCTCACCAACTATCACGTGGTGCGCGACTTCGAATCCCTCGGCACCTGGAAGGGGACGGCGGTCGACCTGGCGGTGCCGCCGGCGGAAGTGGCGGAGTTCATGAACGAGCCGAACCGCGGCATCGCCGCGCTGCTGCAGGTGGACGGCACCGGCCAGATCCTCGCCGCCCAGGCGCTGCACGGCCGCCGCTAAGCTTTCGTTAAGCCTGACCGACTGAAATGCCTCGCGGGCCGGCTTGGGCGCGCGCGAGCCGCGGCGCTCGCCGGCGCGGAACTGGGGCAGCGATGGCAGTCGAGGAAAGGGCGGCCGGCACCATGCCGGCGGTTCCGGCGCAAAGCGGGCTCGCCTCGGCGCTCGCCGGGCCGCTCGGTGTCGCCGTCTTCGCCTATGCGCTGCTGCTGCTGGTGGGCGAGCAGCTCCTCAACGATCCCGACACCTTCTGGCACATCGCCGCCGGCCGCTGGATCTGGGCGGCCCATG
>DATJOK010000248.1:0-4749 GCA_035507155.1 Allostellaceae bacterium | reverse complement strand
TCAGCACTTTTGCAACCGTCGCCTGGGGCAGCAGAGTGGCGGCGGCGAGGGCTCCGGCGTTCATCCGCCGCTCCGGCTCGGTGGCCAGCTCGGTGGCGACGATGACGCCGTAATCGGCGAGCTTGCTGAGGATGATCATGGGCTTGGGAGCGCCTGCGACAATTCGTACCAATCCGGTACTCAATAGGTCGTCAACCTAGCCGCCCGATCAAGTGCTGGCTAGGGGAAAAATCGCCGCTCGCAGCGGAATCGGCGCCTTAACAGGGTGCTAATGACCCCAAGCAGGTCAGGGGAATGGATCTCTAGCGGACATGCAGATGCTCGTGGGGATGGCTCCCCAGGAAGCCATGCGCGTGCTTCTCCGAAGCGAGTTCCACCGGCACGGTCACCAGCTGACCGTGCTTCACCCCACGCTCGGCGATGACGTGGTCGGCGAAGTGACGGACGGCGCCGGCCCTTCCCTTCAGAACCGTGACCTCCATGCAGCTCGCATGATCGAGATGCACGTGGAGGGTCGAGACGGCCATATCGTGGTGGTCGTGAAAGCTGTGCGCGAGGCGCTTGGGCAACTGACGCGTCGCGTGATCGTAGACATAGACCAGCGCACCGACGCAGTCGCGCTCCGGCGCCGTCTCGGCCGCCGCCTGCTGCAGCCCGGCGCGAGCAAGGTCGCGGATCGCCTCCGACCGGTTCTGGTAGCCGCGCACCGCGATGAGCCGGTCCAGCTCGGCCATCAGCGCGTCGTCGATGGTGATGGTCACCCGCTGCATGACAAAACCCCCTGGCCCAGGGCCGCAGGATGTGTATGATCTTTCAATATAAACATCATACAATCGAGCCGCGAGCGCACGATGAGAGAAAAGACCGGCCAAGCAATAGTGTGCCGCGGCCCCGCTGTCACCCGCCGGACCGTCCTGCGTGCCGCCGGCGGCGCGGCGATCGTCGCGCCCGCGGTGCTGCGCGCTCGCCCGGCCTCAGCCGCCGGCGTGCTCAACATCACTGCCTATGACGGCTTCATCCCGCCCGCCTTCAAGCAGCAGTTCCAGAAGGACACCGGCATCGAGCTGCGTGTTCGGCTCGCCTCGAGCCAGGCGCCGGAGCTCAACCTGCTGGTCGCCGAGCGCGAGCATCCGCTCAGCGACCTCTGCACCGTCACCGGCAACCGCATCCACCAGTTCGTCGACGCGCAGGTGATCGAGCCGCTCGACGTCGGCCGGCTGCGCAACTGGAAGGCCATCAACCCGCTCTACACGGAGAGCGACTGGATCGCGGTCGAGGGCGCCACCATGGCGGTGCCGCTCCTCGTCGGCGCCGAGGTGCTGGTCTACAACACCGAGAAGGTGCAGCCCCCGCCCGACAGCTGGGAAGCGATGTTCGATCCGCGCTATCGCGGCAAGACCGCCTATGTGATCGAGGATTTCCTGCAGTGCACGATGCTGCTGCAGGGCGCCGACCCCACTTTCGCCGCCTACGTCGACAAGCCCGAGGAGGCGGCCCGCGCGGTGAACGCCGCCCGCGACCGCCTGATCAAGAACAAGAGCCAGGTGCTGAAGTTCTACGAGGACGGCGCGGTGCTGCAGCAGCTTCTGATCGGCGAGGATGTCGTGTTGGCGCAGGCCTATGCCGGCACGCTCGCCAAGCTGATCCTCGCCGGTCGGCCGATCCGGCTGGTGATCCCGCGCGAGGGCAGCACCGCCTTCGTCTACAATTTCGCCGTGGTGAAGGGTGCCGCCAACCGAGACAACGCCTACCGATTCCTCGATGCGCTGCTGGCCTACCCCGATATCGGCGCCGCGCTCACGCGCTCGGCCGGCTACAGCTCGACCTTCCTTGGTGCCGAGGCCTCGCTCAACGAGCTGGAGCGCGCCACCTTCCTGCTGACGCCGGAGCAGCTCAAGCGTCTCAAATTCCTCAGCTACAAGGGGCAGAAGCTGAGCTCGGAGCTGATCGACCGCGCCGTCGCCGAGGTCGAGGCCGGCTGACGGCGCCGCATTGCGGATCACGCGCGCGCTTTTCCTGCTGGGACCCGTCCTGTGGGTTGCCGGCGCCAACCTCGCGCCGCTCTTCGAGATGGCGCGGATCAGCCTGCTCGACACCTATCCGGCGGCGCCCGATCATGTGGCGCGCCACAGCCTCGACAACTACGCCGCCTTCCTGACGAGCCCGATCTATCGCGGCGCCTTCCTGCGCAGCATCGGCTTCGCCGGCCTTGCCACGCTGCTGGCGCTGCTGCTGGCTTATCCGCTGGCCTACGCGATCGCCATCGCCACGCCGGCGCGGCGCCGCCTGCGCCGCCTGCTGCTGCTGATCGCGCCGTTCTGGACCGGCGAGATCGTGCGCATCTTCGCGATCATGCTGCTGCTGAGCAATCGCGGCGCCGTCAACGGCATCCTGCGCTGGGCCGGCGTCGTCGGCGATCCCCTGCCGCTCCTCTACAATCCCTTCTCGCTCGCCTTCGGCATGGTCTATGTGGTGCTGCTGGCGATGCTGCTGCCGGTCTACGCCGCGCTCGAGAAGCTGCCGCGGGAGCTGCTCGACGCCGCCGCCGGCCTCGGCGCCGGCGCCTGGACGCGTTTTCATCGCGTGACCCTGCCGCTCACCCGCGAGGGCATCGCCGCCGGCTCGGCGCTCGTTTTCCTGATCAGCCTCGGGACCTTCGCGGTGCCCTCGATCCTCGGCGGTGCCGACACCACCCTCTTTTCCATGACCATTGGCAGTATGTTCGCCAGCAGCGCCGGCCGGTGGCCGCTCGGCGCCGCCTTCGGCCTCATCCTGCTGGCGAGCGGGCTCGGGATCGCCGCCGCCATCGCATCGGCCGGCCGGCAGGCGGCGCCCTCCCCATGAGCCGCCGCCTGCCGGACCTCGTCTACCGCGGCGCGGTGCTCTGCCTCTTCCTGCCCCTGGCGCTCATCGCGCTCACCAGCCTCAACCGGCAGCCGATCGTCGGGTTCCCGATCTCGGGTCTCACGCTGGAGTGGTACGCCGCCGTCCTTGCCGATCGCGAGATCGTCCGGGCTTTCCTCCTCTCCTGCGCCGCCGCCCTCGCCTCGACCGCGCTCGCGCTGCTGGCCGGTCTCTGGACATCGCTCGCCATCGCGAGCCTCGCCAGCCCGCTGCTGCGCGCCGCGCTGCTCTGCGGCGCCTGCCTGCCGATGGTGACCCCCGGCATCGTCTCGGCGATCTCGCTCCGGATCTATATCCGCCTCCTTGGCATCGATCCCGGCCCCGGCGCGATCGTGCTCGGCCACGCGATCCACTCGGCGCCCTATGTCGTCATTGTCGTCGGCGCGCGGCTGCGGCTCATGCCGGCAAACCTCGCCGAGGCCGCGCGCAGCCTCGGCGCCGGCGACGTCCGGATCTTCCGCCGCGTCACCCTGCCGTGGTTGCGGCCGGCGCTCGGCGCGGTGGCCGTGCTGGCGCTGCTGGAGAGTTTCGACGACTTCCTGCGTTCGTTCTTCCTCGGCGGCTACCGGCCGACGCTGCCGGTGCTGATCTACGGCCGACTGTTCGCGGGCCTCTCGCCGGAGATCGGCGCCGCGACGACGCTGGTGCTGGCGCTGACCATGGCGGTAGGCCTGTCGGCAGAGTGGCTCTTCCGCCGAGCGCGGGCGCCGCAAGACTCTTGGTGCTTCGATTGCGTCAACTTCGTCTTGACGAAACTCACGCGATCGGGAAACGATACACATGATGGTTCCCCGTCAGGGGATCAAAAGGGAACACGGTGAGGCCGCTTTGCCGATGCCGTGGCTGCCCCCGCAACTGTAAGCGGCGAGCCCTGCGCCATTACGCCACTGGGAAACCGGGAAGGCGGCGCAAGACGGAGACCCGCGAGCCAGGAGACCTGCCATCAGCCGTGGTCACGCGCGAACACATTGGGCGGGGTGCACCGATGGGGACCAGGATCCGCCTCTGATGTGAGTCGGCGTCTGGACTTTGGTTCGTGGTGACGTGTCACGTTGCCACGAGGCCATAGCCATGTCCGGAATCCGTCTTTTTGCCGCGAGCCGTCGCGCGCTTGCCATGCTTGTCGCTCTTTTCATGCTTCCGTTCGACGCTTCGCTTGTTCGAGCCGACGATACGTCGGCGCCGTCCATCGATCTTCCGCCGCTGGTGGTCAGCGCCACCCGCCTGCCGACGCCCGAAGACGAGCTCGGCAGCAGCGTCACCGTCATCACCGCCCAGGACATCGAGCGGGAGCAGGCCCGCACCCTGCCCGACGTGCTCGAGGACGTGCCGGGCCTGAACGTGGTCCAGACCGGCAGTCCCGGCGGCACGACCTCGGTGTACATGCGCGGTACCAACGCCAACCACACCAAGGTGCTGATCGACGGCGTCGACGTGAGCGACCCGAGCTCGACCGACGGCTCCTTCGATTTCTCCCAAATCCTGGCGTCCGACATCGAGCGGGTGGAAGTCCTGCGCGGCCCGCAGAGCGGTCTCTACGGCTCCGACGCGATCGGCGGCGTGATCAATGTCGTCACCAAGAAAGGCTCGGGCCCGATGCGGGTCCAGGGCAGCATCGAGGGCGGCTCCTTCGCCACCTTCAACCAGACCGCAGGCGTGAGCGGCTCGATCGCGCGCTTCAACTATTCAGCCGACTTCGCCCACTTCCATTCCGGCGCGACCCAGGTGACGCCCACCAATCTTGTGCCGCCCGGCCGGCCGCTCAACGACGACTATTACGACAACAAAAGCTACTCGACCAAGCTCGGCGCGCAGCTGACCGACAA
The DNA here is from genome assembly GCA_035507155.1 of Allostellaceae bacterium. Taxonomy (GTDB): domain Bacteria; phylum Pseudomonadota; class Alphaproteobacteria; order ATCC43930; family CGMCC-115725; genus DASZHJ01. Next base: position 19 of record DATJOK010000248.1, on the reverse strand, counting down.
TCTGGACGTCGGGGTCGTC
>DATJOK010000247.1:0-33318 GCA_035507155.1 Allostellaceae bacterium | reverse complement strand
CCGAACGCCATTTCCACCGCGGCAAGCGCGCCGAGCAGCATCGGCTCGTTGAGATCGCCCATATGGCCGATGCGGAAGACGCGGCCGTTGAGGCGATCGAGACCGCCGCCAAGCGACACGTTGAAGCGCTCCAGGCAGATCCTGCGCACCGCCTCGGCGTCATGCCCCTCCGGCATCAGCACGGCGGTAACCGAGTTCGACTGCACGCGCGGATCGCCGGCGAAGATCTCCGGCCCGTTGTTCTGCCGCCAGGCGCGCACCGCGCGGCGGGTCGCCTCGGCGAGGCGCTCATGGCGCGCGAAGACCTGCTCGAGCCCCTCCTCCTCCAGCATGGCGAGCGCCTCCTTGAGGCCGAAGAAGAGATGCACCGGCGCGGTGCCGGAATAGCTGGTCTGGTCGCGACCGGTGAGGAAGCGACGCCAGTCCCAGTAGATCCGCGGCAGGCGCGCGGTCTCGGTGGCCTTGAGCGCCTTCGGGCTGATGGCGGTGAAGGACATGCCCACCGGCAGCATCAGCCCCTTCTGGGACCCGCCGACGACGACATCGACCTGCCACTCGTCCATGCGGAAATCCAAGCAGCCGAGCGCGGAGATCACGTCGACCAGGAAGAGCGCGGGGTGGCCGGCGCGATCGATGGCGCGGCGGACCTCGGCGCAGCGGTTGGCGACGCCGGTCGAGGTCTCGTTGTGGACCAGCAGCACCGCCTTGATCTCACCGGCGCGATCCTCGCGGAGCCGCGCCTCGACGGCACCAGGGTCGACGCCCTGGCGCCAATCGCCGGGCACCGTCTCCACCTTGAGACCCAGCACCTCGCCGATCCGGCCCCAGTTGAGCGAGAAGTAGCCGGATTCCAGCACCAGGACCTTGTCGCCGGGCGAGAACAGGTTGACCAGCGCCGCTTCCCAGGCGCCATGGCCGGAGGAGGCGAAGACCAGGATCGGATTCTCGGTCTTGAAGATGCGCCGCAGACCCGCCGCGCAGTCGCCCGCGAGGGTGCGGAACTCCGGCGTCATGAAGTCGATCGCCGGGCGGTCGATCGCCCGCAGCACGCGGTCGGGGATGTTGGTGGGACCTGGATTCTGAAAGAACTGACGCCCGCGCTGCACAGCCATGGAATTTGCTCTCCTGGAAACCCGACACCCGCGTTTCGAGGAGCGCACTTAAGCAGAGCAGCGGCGCAAAGGAAACCAGCGAGTCGTGCAGCGCGCGCGATCCTCCCCTGCGCCGGAGGCTCTACCGCTTCAGCAGCGAGGGATCCTGCAGGGTGGTGTCCTGGCCGCGCACGGGGTCGGCGATCGCCTCGGCGAGGCTCCTGGCGCCCTTCCACTCGCTGGAGGGGCGCACCTGGCCGTCGCTGCCGACCTGGTCGAGACCCCAGTAGATCTCCAGCCGGTGGCCGTCTGGATCGCGGAACTCGACGGCGATCTGCACGCCGGCGCGTCGGCGCCCTTCGAAATCGATGGCGACGCCGTGCTTCTTCAGGTGATCCCGGGCGCGCAGCACCTCGTCGAGGGACGACACCTCGAAGGCGACGTGGTTGAGCTCCACGTTCGACGACCGGGCCGACATCTCGCCCACCAGCGCCACGCCATGATGATCGGTGTTGCAGCGCATGAACACCATGCCGCCGGGCATCATGTTCTCGGCATAGACGTCCGAGATCTGGAACCCGAGCACCTGGGTATAGAAGCGGACGGAGCGCTCGAGATCGGTGACGTTGAGCACGACGTGGCCGATCTTGCCGATGCGGAAGGGCATGCCCTGGGGCCGCTTCAGCGTCTTGATCCGATCGGGATCGACACTCATGACTTCCTCCCAAAATCCTTGGCGGCAGCCTAGCCGGAAATGCCGGAACAGGCGAGACCACCGAGGCGACAGCGCCGCGGCGGCCGGTATATGATCCAGCCGGCGGCAGCGATGGGGAAACGTGATGCCCGATACCAGCAGACATCCGGCGGCGGCGCCGGGCGGCGCGATCCAGGTCTTCTACCAGAAGAAGGGCGCCAAGCACCGGCCGATGGTGGACCGGGCCGAGGGCATCTACATGTGGGATACCGCCGGCAAGCGCTACATCGACGCCTCCTCCGGTCCGGTGGTCAGCAACATCGGCCACGGCAACGAGCGCGTGCTCGCGGCAATGATCGAGCAGGCGAAGAAGGTCGCCTTCGCGAGCCGCGCCGTCTTCGAGAACGAGCCCAACATCAAGCTCGCGGAGCTGCTGACCAGCCTCGCCGGCCCGGGCCTCGAGCGCGCCTTCTTCGTCTCCGGCGGCTCCGAGGCGACCGAGGCAGCGATCAAGCTCGCGCGGCAATACGCCGTCACCAAGGGCGAGACGCAGCGCTGGAAGGTGATCGCCCGCGAGCCCGGCTATCACGGCGCCTCGCTCGGCGCGGTCGCCGTCACCGGCGACCCCGACGCAAAGCGCGCCTTCGGCGCCCTCGTGAAGGAGCTGCCGAAGGCACCGGCGCCCTTCACCTATCGCCTCCCCGCCAATCACGACGCCGACAGCTATGCGCGCCACTGCGCCGCCGCCCTCGACGAGATCATCCGCCGCGAGGGGCCGGAGACGGTGCTCGCCTTCATCATGGAGCCGGTCGGCGGGCTCGCCACCGGGGCGCTGGTGGCGCCCGATCATTACTACACCGCCGTCCGCGAGATCTGCCGCCGCCACGGCGTGCTCCTCATCTATGACGAGGTGATGAGCGGCGCCGGCCGCACCGGCAAGTTCCTGGCCGCCGAGCACTGGCCGGCGGGACGGCCCGACATGGTGACCCTCGCCAAGGGCATCGCCGCCGGCTACACGCCGATGGGCGCGGTGCTGGCACCGGCGGAGATGGTGGAGACCGTGGCGGAATCCGGTGGCTTCCTGCACGGCCACACCTATTCCGCCAATCCGCTCTCCTGCGCCATCGGCCATGCCGTGGTGAGCGAGATGCTGCGCCAGGACATGATGGCGAACGCCGAGCGCATGGGCGCGCGGCTGCGCGAGCGGCTGGAGGATGTGAAGAGCCGCAGCGCCATTCTCGCTGACATCAGGGGTAAGGGCCTGCTGATGGCGATCGAGATCGTCGCCAACAAGGAGACCAAGGCGCTCATTCCCGCCGAGCACCAGGCGGTCTACCGCATCATCGAGCTCGGCATCGAGCGCGGCCTGCTGCTCTATTCCCGCCGCACCGCCAACGGCAAGTACGGCGAATGGCTGATGGTCTCGCCGCCGCTTATCGTCACCGCGGCGGAGGTGGACGAGATCGCTGGCCTGATCGAGGCGACGCTTGCCGCCTACGAGGCAGAACTCCGGCAGAAGCGGGTGATCTGAGCCGCCTGCCGGCAGCCGCCAACGCGATTAATTTTTCCTAAATGCCTCCTCCCTAGGATGCGCCGTGGCCGCGACCGTCCCGGTTGGCGGCACTGACCGGCTGCGCGAGAAGACGCCGGCATGCGGAGGCGCGAGGAAGCATGGTGGCGGCGAGCAATCGAGCGGCGCTGGGTTCCCAGCCGGCCTCTGCTTTCGTCCGCCGGCAGGCGCGCCGCGAGCTGGCGCCCACTGAGCAGCTGCTTGCCGAGGGCGGCGATCTCCGCATCGAGCTCGACCTCGAGCGCGGCCTCAACAAATACGGCTGTCCGCCGTTGCCGGATCCGGCGCTCTCGGCCTTCGGGTCCTCCACCGCCTCGACGATCTCCGAGCGCGCCTTTGAAGCGGTTGACCAGCTCAGGAAGCGCCTCGACATCGCCGGCAACAACGAGCCGCCGGAAATCACCTATGCCCGCGAGCTCAATCGCCAGCGCCAGGAGCTGGCACGCCTCGGCGGCGTCGCCGACCTCGCCGGTCTCGAGATCGTCTTCGCGGCCTCCGGCACCGATCTTCACCTCCTGGCGGGCCAGCTCGCCCGCGGCACGAGCGCCGCGCCCCTGCTGGCCCTCATGGTCGAATCCTCCGAGACCGGCAGCGGCGTCCCGGCAGCACTCGCAGGGCGCCATTTCAGCGCCCGCACCGCGCTCGGCGAGGCGGTTGCCGAGGGCGCGCCCGTCGCCGAGGAGCAGGCGATCGAGGTGATCGCGATTCCGGCGCGCACCGCGGACGGCTTGCCGCGCCCGGCAGTCGCCATCGATCTCGAGATCGAGGAGCGGGTGGCGCAAGCGGAGGATGACGGCCGCGGCGTGCTGCTGACCCTGGTGGACATCTCCAAGACCGGCTTCATCGCGCCGAGCCCCGCCTTTGCGCTCGCCTTGAAGCAGCGCTTTCCCGACACCGTCGAAGTGCTGGTCGATGCCTGCCAGTTCCGTCTCGCGCCGGCTTCGCTCAGGGCCTATCTCGAGCAGGGGTTCATGGTGGCGCTCACCGGCTCCAAATTCCTGACCGGGCCCACCTTCTCCGGCGCGCTCCTGGTGCCCGGCATGATCGCGGCGCGGATGCGCAAGGAGAAGCTGCCGCCCGCGATCGCGGCCTATTCCGCCCGAGCCGACTGGCCGAAGGGTTGGGCCGCGGCAGCCGGGCTGCGCGATACCGCCAACTTCGGCCTGCTGCTGCGCTGGGAGGCGGCGCTCGAGGAGCTGCGCGCGTTTCGTGCCATTCCCGAGCGGACGGTGGCGCGCTTCCTTGCCGCCTTCTCCGAGGCGGTGAGCGGACGCCTGCGCTCCGATCCCGTCTTCGAGCCGCTGCAAGTGCCGGATCTCGACCGCCGGCCGCTCGCCGAACCCGCGAGCTGGGACCACATTCCCACCATTTTCCCCTTCCTGCTGCGTCATGGGGATGGGTCGGGCGCGGCGATCCCGTTCCGCCGCGAGGAGACGGCGCAGGTCTACAAGCTGCTCGCCCGCGACGTCGCCGATCCGCTCGGGCTCAAGCCCGGCGATCTCGGCTGGCAGCTCGCGGTGCAGCGCTGCGAGGTGGGCCAGCCGGTGCTCTGTGGCAGCCGCGGCGGGGTTCCCGTGAGCGCGCTCCGCCTCTGCGCCAGCGCTCGCGTCATCGTCGAGGGCGTCGCCTCGACCCGTCTCGACCGCAATCCTGTCATCCAGCGCGCGCTCGCGGTCCTCGACAAGGCCGCCCTCATCGCCCGCGAATGGCCGCGCCTCGGCGGCAATCCGCCCTCTCCCTCCGACCGGACATCGACCCCATGATCGCACTCGCCAGCTTCGCGCGTCCCGCGGCCGCAGCACCGGAGGAGTCCAATGCGCCGCCGACGCCGACCGGGATGCGGGCGCTGGCGAAGATGGCGTTCACCGGCACCGATCTGGCGCCCATGCGATCGACCCTGATCCAACGCATGGTGATGGAGCCCGAGAACGCCGCCGTCCTCATGGACCTGGCGACCATCGAGCAGCTCTTCGGCAACCGCGAGGATGCGCTGCAGTTGCAGGCCGATGCGCTGCAGCTCTCGCGCATCTTCCGCCGGCCACCCGATCGCGCGACAGGCGCGCCGCTGCGTCTTCTGGCGCTGATGACGCAGGGCGATTTCATGGCGAACACGCCGCTGGAGTTCCTGCTGGAGGGCTCCGACGTTCGGCTCGACATGCTCTATGTGCGCCCCGGCGAGCCGCTACCGAGTGAAATCCCCGAGCACGATCTCGCGTTCGTCGCCATCGGCGAGTCCGACGAGAGCCAGCCGCTGCTGGCGGAAGTCGAGACGCTGATCCGCGCCTGGCCGAAGCCGGTGCTGAATGCGCCCAGCCGAATCGCCAGGCTCTCTCGCGACGGCGCCTGGGCCCTGCTGAAGGACGCGCCGGGCATCGCCATGCCGCGGACGCTGCGCCTCGATCGCGCTGGCCTCGCTCAGATCGGCGCCGGCGCGATGCCGATCGAGGGCGGCGCCTTCCCGCTCATCGTGCGCCCGATCGGCTCCCATGCCGGCGAAGGCCTCACCAAGCTCGACGAGCCCGCCGCGGTCGCGGCCTATCTGGAGGGCCATCCGGAACGGGAATTCTACGTCGCGCGCTTCATCGACTACAGCAGCGCCGACGGCCGCTTTCGCAAGTACCGGATCGCTCTCATCGGCGGCAGGCCCTACGCCTGTCACATGGGCGTCTCCGATCACTGGATGATTCACTACCTCAATGCCGGCATGCACGAGAGCGCGGAGAAGCGCGCCGAGGAAGCCCGCTTCATGCAGGGATTCGATGGTGATTTCGCGCGCCGGCATGAGGCGGCGTTCCGCGCTCTCGCCGAGCGCGTCGGTCTCGACTATTTCGGTATCGACTGCGGCGAGACGCGGAGCGGCGAGCTGCTGATCTTCGAGACCGACGTCGCCATGATCGTTCACTCGATGGATTCGGCGGAGCTCTTTCCCTACAAGAAGCCGCAGATGCGCAAGGTATTCGACGCCTTCCGCGCTCTGCTCGCGAAGGCAAAAGACCGCAAGCCCGGCTGAGCCAGGCTCAGTCCAGCACTTCCTTGTTGATCACGTTCTCCCGGATCGGCGCACCATCCAGCACGCTGAGGAGATTGCGCACGGCAGCGATCGCCATGCGATCGACGGATTCGAGCGAGCCGCCGGCGATGTGCGGCGACACCATCACGTTGGGCAGCGACAGCAGCGGATGATCCGCCGGCACCGGCTCCTTGACGAAGACGTCGAGGCCGGCGCCGGCGAGCTTCCCCGACGTCAGTGCCGCGTGCAGCGCCGGCTCGTCGACGATGCCGCCGCGAGCGGTGTTGACGAGGAAGGCGGTCGGTTTCATGCGCTGCAGCCGCGCCGCGTTGATGAGGCCCACGGTCTCCGGATTCTTCGGACAATGGAGCGTGAGGAAGTCGGCGCGCGGCAGCGCCGCATCGAGGTCGGCCACCGGCTCGCAACCCGCTGCGCGGATCGCGTCGGCCGGGACATAGGGATCGTAGACCAGCACCGTCATCTCCATGCCGAGACAGCGGCGGGCAATGCGGGTGCCGATGCGGCCGAAGCCGACCACCAGTACCGTCTTCTCGAAGAGATCGACCGGGAGAGACTTGAATTTCTCCCACCACTGGTCCTTGCGCACCAGCGCGTCCATGGTGACGCCGCGCCGGGCAAGGGTCAGCATGAAGAAGAGCGCGGTCTCGGCCACGGTCACCGAGTTCGCGGTGCCGACCGTGAGCAGCGGCACCCGGCGCCGGGTGAGCGCCGGCAGATCCACCGCATCAAATCCGACGCCGATCCGCGCCACCACCTGGAGATGCGGTGCCGCCTTGAGCTCGGGATCGCTGAAGGGCGTGGCGGCCAGCGCGATGCCGTGCACGTCGTGGAGCAGCGGGTGGAGATCGGCGTTGGCGATGTCGATCGGGTAGGGCACCGCCTCGATGTCGTCGCGGGTCGCCAGCAGGTTCCAGCCGGCACGCGCCAGCGTCTTCGGCAGCATAAGTTTCTTGCGGTTCGGCGCCATGCTTCCTCCCGATCCTGCTCGTTGTGCCGCCTAGCACAATGCGTCGCGCCGGCCCTGTCAATCCCGAGCCCGCGCCGGCCTCAATGCAGGGCGGCGCTCTTGTGCTCGAGACGCGAGAGGAGACGCACCAGCGGCCAGAGCATCGCCAGGTAGATGAGCGCCGCCAGCACGATCGGCGTCGGGTTATAGGTGAGCGCCTGGGCCTGACGGGCGTTGTTGAGGAGCTCCGGCAGCGCCACCACGCTGGCGATGGTGGTCAGCTTGATCACTTCGACGGTATTGCTGATGAGGTCCGGCAGTACGTTCCGCGTCGCCTGTGGAACGATGACGTAGAGCATGGCTTGGCGATAGGAGAGCCCGGAGGAGAGCGCTGCATCCATCTGGCCGCGCGGGACGCTCTCGATGCCGGCGCGGAAGACCTCGCCGTAATAGCTCGAGGTGTTGAGAAAGAACGCGAGCCCCACGGCGGCGAATTTCGGCAGATCGATCTGCAGAAAAGGCAGACCGAAATAGATCAGCACCAGCAGCACCAGCGGCGGAAAGGCGCGGAAGAAATCGACATAGGCGATCAGGAGCCAGTTGAGCGAGCGCCGGCCCAGATTGTGCAGCATCGCGAGCGCGAGACCGCCCAGCAGCCCGAGCGGCACCACCACCAACGAAAGCAGGATTGTCATCCCGAGACCGTCGAGCAGGAAGCGCCAGACCCGCTGGACGATCTCGGGATTGAAAAAGACCTGCAGCAGGGTCGCCATCAGCGCTTCCAGGCGAAACGCGTCTCGGCCCAGCGGCCGAACCCGACGAAGGGAATGAAGAGGATGAGATAGGCCAAGGCGCCCAGCATCATCGGTGTCGCGTTGCCGGATTCGCTGGCGCCGGAGGACGCCTGGTTCAGGATCTCATGCAGCGCCACCACCGATCCGAGGGCCGTTCCCTTGGTGATGGCGATGGCGCGGTTGGTGAGCGGCGGGATCGCGATCCGCACCGCCTGCGGCAGCACGACGAGGCCGAGACCCTGCCAATGGCGCAGGCCTAGCGAGCGCGCTGCTTCCTGCTGCCCCGCCGGCACCGCGAGGATGCCGGCCCAGAACACCTCCTCGGCGAAGGCCGCCAGCACCAGGGTGAGCGCGGCCCAGGTCGCGGCGAAGGCGCTCATGGAGAGGTCTATGTAGGGAAAGGCGAAGAACAGGATGATGATCACCATGAGCGGCGGCAGCGCGCGGAAGATGTCGGCGAAGACCACGATCAACGCGCTCATAGGGCGGATCCTGAACGAGCGCAGCGCCGCCAGCAGCAGCCCGAGCGGAATGCCCGCCACGATGACCGCGAGCCCCAGGTAGGTCGTGACAAGAAAACCCTCGGCGATGCTCTGCCAATAGCGCGCCGCCACATCGGCGTTGAGAAAGCTGAAGACGAAGCGGTCGAGACCGGTCATGCGATGCGCGATGCTGGTTCCGAACAATGAGCTTCGCCGCTATCGACCGTCATGCCCGGCCTCGTGTCACGAGTGTCCGGTTCGGGTTTCTGTGCCACGAGACCGCGTCCGTACAGTGGGTCTGAACCACCCGAGGTCGTCATGGCCGGGCTTGTCCCAGCCATCCACGTCTTGCCGTCGTGCGATGGCAAGACGTGGATGCCCCGGCTCAAGGCCCGGCATGACGATGGAGGGGCGCACCGATCCACCACTTCGACAACCGATTTCGCTGAACCGGACAGCCGTGGCCTTGTGCCGGCCATGACGAAGAAGAAGGAAGCGACGGCGGCTCACCCGCACTTCGGCGGCGCGGATGTCGGCTCGTAGCCGGGCATGCCGGGAACGCCATGACCGTCATTCACCTTGACGGCGGCGGAATCCGGTGCGGGCTTGGTGCCGAACCATTTCTCGCTGAGCCGCGCGAAGGTGCCGTCCATCTTCATGCATTTGACGACGTCGTCCACCTGATCGCGGCCGGCTTGATCGTCGATGCGGAACGGGATCGCCCAGACCAGCCCGGTCTTGATGGTGTAGCTGAGCTGCAGCATCGGATTCTGCTTCGCGGCCCAGGCCACCACCGTGTTGCCGGCGAGATTGGCAAAGGCGCGGCCGGAGAGCACCGCCTGCACGGCATCGGCATTGGTGTCGTAGACGTCGTATTTGAAGCCGTATTTCTCGGCATTCTCCTTGGCCCAGGCCTCATAGGCGGAGCCCTTGTTGAGGGCGATGGTCTTGCCCTTGAGATCCTCGAGCGACTTGATGTCGGGCTCTCCCTTCTTGATCAGGAACTGGTAGTCGGTGTCGAGATAGCCCTCGGTGAACAGCATCTGCTTGGCGCGCTCCGGCGTCACCGTGGTGGGCGCGGCGATCCAGTCGTATTTCTTCGCGTTCAAACCCGCGATCAACCCGGAGAACTGCGTCCCCTCGATCTCGATCGGGCGATGGAGGCGCTTGGCGATCTCGTTCGCCATGTCGATGTTGAAGCCCTCGAGGCCGCCGCCGAGCTTCGGCATCGCATGCGGCGCGAAGGTGGCATCGACGCCGGTGTGAATGGTCTGCGCCGCCGCCGGCGACGCGACCAGCAGAGCGCCGATCGCGCTGGCGAGAAGGCGCGTCCGTGCATAAAAAAACATCATTCCCCCTCCATGTGACTTCCCCCGGTCCCGCGTGATGCGGTGTTCATTTTCTCAACTATGGAGTTGCCCCTGCCATTGCCGTCAAGCTGAATTCCGACGGCAACATGCTGTTTTTCCTTCTGTTGACCGCGCCCGCGCTCCTGCGGGAGACTTTTGCCAAGCGGCCGCACATTCAACGGGAGGGACATTGCCATGGCAGAGCATCTGGGGTTCATCGGCGTCGGCAAGATGGGTGGGCCGATGGCGGGGCGTCTTCTCGATGCCGGCCACACACTCACTCTCTTCGATACCAGCCCAGCGGCGCTCGCGCCGCTGACCGCGCGCGGCGCCAAGGCCGTGGGCTCGCCAAGGGACGTGGCCTCGGCGGTCGAGACTGTGTTCGCGAGCCTCCCGACCCCCGACATCGTCCGCGCGACGGCGCTCGGCGAGAGCGGCATCGCCGGCGGCAGCAAGATCAAGACCTTCGTCGACCTCTCGACGACGGGTCCCCGGGTCACCAAGGAGATCGCGGCAGGGCTGCAGCAGAAGGGCATCGCCATGGTCGACTGCCCAGTGAGCGGCGGCGTCGGCGGCGCCCAGAAGGGGACGCTGGCGGTGATGGCGGCCTGCCCGCGCCCGCTCTTCGAAAGCCTGGAGCCGATCCTCAAGATCTTCGGCAAGGTCTTCTACATCGGCGACAAGCCGGGCATGGGGCAGACCATGAAGCTTTGCAACAATCTGATCTCCGCCACCGCCATGGCGATCTCCTCGGAGGCGATCGTCCTGGGCGTCAAGGCCGGTCTCGACCCGCAGGTGATGGTGGACGTGATCAATTCCGGCAGCGGCCGCAATACCGCGACCCAGGACAAGTTCCCGAAATCCGTGCTGCCGCGCACCTTCGATTTCGGCTTCGCCACCGGCCTCATGTACAAGGACGTGAAGCTCTGCCTCGACGAGGCGGAGGCGCTGCAGGTGCCGATGTGGGTCGGGGGCGCGGTGCGCCAGCTCTGGCAGCTCGCCAACAGCGAGCTCGGCCCCAGCTCCGACTTCACCAGCATCATCCAGTGCATCGAGGACTGGGCCGGCGTGCAGGTGAAGCGCGGCAACTGAGTCTGCCGCCGGCGCGTCTAAGTCGTCTTGGTCTTGCCGCCGTCGATGTCGATCATCGCGCCATGCAGGTAGCTGCCGCGCGGGCTGACGATGAAACTGACGAGGCTCGCCACGTCGGCGGGCTCGCCGATGCGGGTGAGGCTCTCCTCCGCCACCATCCGTTTCTCCGCCTCTGCCGCGTCGACGCCCCAGTTCTGCATCGCCGCCTTGAGCCGGCGGTCGAAGCGGTCGGTGCGGATGTCGCCGGGATTGACGGTGTTGACTTGAACGCCATCGAGCGCGCCGCGGTCGGCGAGCGCCTTGCCGAAAGACTGGACGGCGGCATTGACCGAGCCGCCAATGGTGAATTCCGCGCCTGGAGTCCTCCCGCCGACGCCGGAGATCAGCACGATCGATCCCCGGCGCTCTCTCAGATGCGGCCAGGCTGCCCGGGCGAGCCGCGTATGCGCGAAGAACTTGAGGGCGAAGCCGTCGGCCCAGTCGGCATCCGTCAAGGCCAGGAAATCACCGCGCTTGGTAGCGCCGGCGTTGCAGACCACGATGTCGATGCCGCCGAAGCGGGCCACCGTGGCGGCGGCGAGAGCGGCCGGTGCCGCTGGCTCGCGCAGATCGCTGGCGTGCACCTCGACGCGGGAAGGGTCGCCGATCTCCCGGGCGCGCGCCTTCAAATCCTCGATGCTCCGCGAGGCCAGCACCACGCTGCACCCTTCGCGCGCCAGCTGCTGGGCGATTGCCGCGCCGATTCCGCGGCTCGCGCCGGTCACGATCGCCACCTTGCCCGCAAGATTCAGATCCATTGCCGCCGCCCTTCCTTCGCTTTCCCGATCCTGCGACTTTCTTCGCCGCGCCGTATCGGGGTCAAGTCACATCGGCTTCACTCCGCACGGGAACGGCGCTTGCGAGCCGCGCGTTTCCGCGCGTAGCCTCCCGAGGCATCCGCGGCTGGGAAGCGGCCGGCGCGGATCTTTCGGCGACAGGGCGCGGTCCAGCCGACCTCGATCCGATTTCCAAAACCCCGCTCACGGGAGTATCGCCTCGATGGCACGTGTGCCCTACCTCGGCCCCGACGACCTTGCTGCGGAAAACCGCGATCTCCTGAAGCGGCCGATCACCCTGCATCGGGCGCTCGTGCACAGCCCGAACGGAGCGCGGAGCTTCCTGGGACTGGGCGACTTCATCCGCCGTCAGAGCCGGCTCGATCCGCGCCTGCGCGAGCTCGCGATCCTGCAGGTCGGCTATATCGCGCGCTCGCCCTACGAGTGGTCCCATCACGTGCGCATCGCGCGCGAGTTCGGCGTCGCCGACGCCGACATCCATGCCATCGGCGCGGAGACTGCGGGCAAGCCCACGAAGCTCGACCCGCTCACCAGGACCGTGCTGCTGGCGGCGCGCGAGATGACCAGCGGCTATGCGGTCTCCGATGCCACATTCGCGACGTTGAGTCGCTCGCTCGACACCGAGCGGCTCACCGACCTGATGCTGACGATCTCCTTCTATTGTGGCGTCGTCCGTCTGCTCGCTTCGCTGCAGATCGACGTCGAGCCCGACTACCTCCCCTACCTCGAGGAATTTCCTCTCCCTACGGACTGAGCTCCACGAGACGCCTGAAGGGCCCGGTCCCGGGCTCGCAGTTTCTTGTGCGCTCTATCCACGTGCCCGTCATGCTGTTGTCACGGCCGCGACGGGTGGCCTGCCCTTCGCGCCGCTGCAAGGAGATTGCAGCAAAAGCCCCCAATTGCCCGCAACTTGCGCAGGGCCGTGACCGCTACAGTCACCGCTATCTTGAGCGCCGGCAACAGGGGACGGTCACATGGCAGGGCGCGCGGCTCTTTCCTCTCTTCGGACTCATGGCGGACGCAGACGCCGGATCGGTCTCTGCGGCGTGGCCTCTGCGATTGCGCTGCTTACGGGCCTGAGCGAGGCGGGGGCGCAGACGGCGGGACCAATCTCCGCGGGCACTTTCCCTGGTTCCATGATGATCCCGGGAACGCAGACCTCCTTCAAGATCGGCGGCTACGTAAAGCTCGATTACGACTACGACTTCTCGGTGGCGCGGCCGGCAGTGGGCGGCTTCGACGTGCGCTCGATCCCGCTGCCGAACACGGCCGGCCACGGCGTCCACGGTGTCTCCCAGCTCACCGCATCGGAATCCCGCTTCAATATCGAGACCCGCACGCCCACCATCTATGGCGAGATGAAGACCTTCATCGAGGGCGACTTCACCAATCCGAACGGCGTCACCAACAACTCGGCTTTCACGACCGAGAGCGATTCCAGCGGCTTCCGCCTACGGCACGCCTACGGAACGCTGGGACCGTTTCTCGCCGGCCAGACCTTCTCCACCTACCGCGATACCACCGCGGAGCCGGAGATCCTCGACATCTTCGCGCAGGTCGGCGTCTCCGGCCCGACACGGGTCCCGCAGATCCGCTACACCTACGACATGGGCGACGGCTTCAGCCTCATCGGCGGGGTCGAGAACCCCGAGACCTTCTTCGCGAGCTCCAGCGGCGCCATCACCAACAGCAACTTCGGCATCGGCGGCGTCAACCGAGTGCCGGATGGCATCCTGAAATTCCGCTTCGAAGAGGGACCCGGACATCTCGAGATCCGCGGCGCGCTGCGCCAGCTCCGCTTCGACAATACCACCGGCATCAACAGCACCGCGATCGGCTGGGGCGTCGGCATCTCCGGCCATTACGACACTTTCGGCAAGGACCAGCTCCAAGCGACCTTCAGCTACGGCGACGGCAACGGCCGCTACTTCGCCGACAACGGCGTGCCGGACGCCGCGATCAACACGACGACAGGCGCCTTCACCTCGCTGGTGAGCTACGGCGGCGACCTTTCCTACCAGCATTGGTGGCTGAACAATCTCAGAACCAACGTCACCGGCGGCTTCATTCACGTCAACAATGAATCGAGCGTGTTCTCGGGTCCCAACTTCGCGGCACAGAACCAATGGTTCACCGTCGAGCGTGTCAATCTGCTCTGGAGCCCGGTGCCGACGATCGATCTCGGTCCTGAGTTCATCTATGGCTATCGCCGAACCCAGGCCGACGGCAGCCAGGGTTTCGAGCGACTGATGGTATCGGCGAAGTATCGGTTCTAGGCGGCGAGCCTTGCTAAGCCGAGGCCCGGTCGGCCATCTCCACGTGCCTGCGGACCTCTTCCTCCACGTGGCTCCAGACCCGGGCCTTGAGCTCGGCATATTCCGGCGAGAGCTGGACCGAGACGTGACGCGGCCGCGCGAGGCCGTTGGACAGGATCGCCTTGACCCGTCCTGGCCGCGCCGACATCACCACGATGCGGTCGGCGAGGATCAACGCCTCGTCGATGTTGTGGGTGATGAAGACCGTGGTCTTCCGGCTCTGCTCGTGGATGCGGATCAGCTCCTCCTGCATCACCTGTCGCGTCATCGCATCGAGCGCGGCGAAAGGCTCGTCCATCAGCAGAACCTCGGGATCGGCGGCGAGGATGCGCGCGAGGGTGACGCGCTGCTGCATGCCGCCGGAGAGCTCCGACGGGTAGCGGCTCTCGAACCCCTTCAGCTTCACCATTTCGATGAAGCGCTGAGCAATGGCGCGCCGCTCCGCCATCCGCACGCCTTTCATCTTGAGGCCGAATTCGACGTTGCCGCGCACCGTCTTCCAGGGAAAGAGGGCGTAAGACTGGAACACCATGCCGCAGCGCGGCTCGATCCCGGTGATGGGCTTGCCGCGCAGCAGAACCTGGCCCGCGCTCGGCTGGATGAAGCCGGCGAACACGTTGAGGAGAGTCGACTTGCCGCAGCCGGAGGCGCCGATGAGGCAAAGGAACTCGCCCTCCGCCACCTCGAGGGAGAGGTTCTGCAGCGCGAGCAGCCCGCCACCGCCGGCCGGGAAGGCCTTGGTGACGCGGTCTGCCGTCAGGATGCCCGCCATCGTCCCGCCCTCAGCCTCGCCGATGCCGTTCCCACGGCAGCAGCAAGCGCTCGATCTGCTCGGCGATCGCGTCCGCCACCAGCACGGTGATCGAGATCCCGACCATTCCGACCAGCACCAGCGAGAGATTGCCCCAGTCCTTGGCGAACCAGATGAGGGCGCCGAGACCGCTCTGCGCCGCCACCATCTCGGCCGAGATCACGCAGGACCAGGAGATCGCCAGCGTCACCTTGAGGCCGGAGAGGATGCCCGGCAGCGCGCCCGGAAGGATCACCTCGCGCATGATCGCGAAGTCGGAGGCGCCCAGGTTGCGGGCGGCGCGGATCAGCAGCGGATCCACCCGCTTCGTGCTCTCGAGCGTATAGAGCAGGATGTAGATCCAGGAGCCCATGAAGACGATCGCGACCTTCTGCGGCTCGCCGATGCCGAGCCAGAGGATGCTGAGCGGGATCCAGGTGATCGACGGCAGCGGTCGCAGCAGCGAGACGAAGGGATCGACGATCGCCTTCGCCGGCCACCACACTCCCATGACGATGCCGAGCGGCACCGCGATGACAGCGGCGACCGCGAAGCCCAGGAAGACGCGGCGCGAGGAGGCGAGCACCGCGTCCCAGAGCTCGCCCGTGCTCATCAGCTTGCCGGCGGCGCGCGCCACCGCCGCCGGCGAGGGCAGGAAGATCGGCGAGATCCAGTGCAGCTCGGTGGCGGCGCTCCAGAGGCCGAGGAAGCCGCAGATCGACAGGATCTTCAGCGCGAGAGCGAGGCGCGCGCGCAGCCAGTCGTGCCGGCCGCGGGCTCTCGCCCGCACCAGCGCCACCGCCTCGTCAGCACTGTTGGTCGTCGTCACCGGCTTGTCCGCAACCCCTCACGACTTCGGTATGAAGCTGACATTCATCCACTTCGAGACGTCCGGCTTGTCGGCGATCTTGTTGGTATCATAGAGCCAGTTCGCGAGGTCCTGCATCTGCTGCTCGTGCAGCTTCATGTGGTCCTGCCAGCCCTCGATGCCGAAATACTTGAAGGTCTTCATGCCGGCGAGCACCTCCTCCGGCGTCTTCTTGAAATAGTGCGCGACGGTTTTCGCCGCCTCCTCCGGATTCTTGATGGTGAAATCGGCACCCTTGAGCATCGCCGCCGCCAGCTTCCGCGCCTGGTCGGGATGCTCGTCCACCAGCTTGCGCGAGATGATGACGATGTCGGGCGACGCCATGGTTCCGAATTTCTTGTAGGTGTCGGTGTCCTTGTCGGTGCCGAGCAGCTTGCCGCCGGGCGCCGCCTGCTTCAGGCCATCGAGCAGCGGCTGCCAGACGCAGGCCGCATCGACGTCGCCCTTGGCGAGCGCCGGCGCCATCTCGTTGGGCGGCAGGTTCACGAACTGAATGTCCTTGGCGCTCATGCCGGCCGCGCGCAGCAGGCCGTTCATGGTGATCTCGGCGGAGGTATTGGCCGCCACCTTCTTGCCCTTGAGGTCGCCGAAGGAGGCAAAGCCGGGCCGCGCCCAGCAGCCCTCGTTGCCCGGTGAATCATCGACGTTGGCAAAGTAGTAGAAGCTCTGATTGCCCCGCGCCATCTCGGTGATGACGGCGACGCGCCCGAGATTGCTGAACGCCACCGAGCCCGCGGTGAGCGCCGCGACGCGATCGCTCGAGTTCAGGATCACCTGGATCTCGGTATCGATCCCCGCTTCCTTGAAGAAGCCCTTGTCGACCGCGACCATGATCGGCACCTGTCCAAACCAGGTTACGGAGCCCGCGAAGTCGAGCTTCACCGGCGCTGCCGATTGCGCCAGCGCGCGCTCCGCGGAGCCGAAGCCGGTGGTGAGTGCGACTGCGGCAAGCGCCAGCGCCGCAAAGCCGCGCGTGATCCCAATCATGATGCCCCCTTCTTGCGTGCCGCCGCAGATCCCATTCCTCCGTCGCCGCATTCGCACGCCTGGTGTCGCGACGATAGAAAACGCTAGAGTTCGAGCGGACGATTAGTCAAGCGCTCTACCGCGGCGGAGCATGATTTCGCGAAATCGCCATCGAACGATTTGGTTATGACCCATATGAGATTAATGTCTTAGACGAACGAACGCCGCCGGCCCTAGGATGCCGGTGGCGGCGCGCGCGGCGACGGTGTCGGGGTGCGCGCACAATTCGCGGGCGATCAGCGCGGGATCGATGGGATAATTAATGTCGGATCCAGGCAAGCCGCCTCGGAGTGCGTTCTGGGATTTCACTCTCTCGATCTATGGCCGCGAGGGCGTCTCGCCGGCGCTGATCGCGCTGCAGGATCGCCTCGGCGTCGACGTCAACTTCCTGCTGGCCTGCCTCTACGCCGCGAACCGCGGCACCAGGCTCGCCGGCGCCGATTTCGCGCGGCTCGAGGACGCGGCGGCGCCGCTGCGCAAGAATCTCATCCATCCGCTGCGCCAGGTCCGGCGCTGGCTCAAGGAGCAGAGCGCGATCGCTAAAGAAAGCGCCGATCCGATCCGCCGCGCTGTGCTCGCCCAGGAGATCGAGTCCGAGGGGCTGCAGCAGCGCGCGATGGAGGCGCGGCTCGCGCTTGCCGACGGCGCCGCCGATCCGGCGCTCGCCGCCGGCAATGTCGCGCGCTACCTCGCCTGGTCGAAAGTGGCGCCGGCCGCGGCCGATCGCGGCGGCCTCGCACTGGTGCTGGCGCAGGCTTTCGGCGAGCGCGCCGAGACGGCAGGCTCGAGGCTGGAGGCCGCCATCGCCGAGGCCCGCAAACCCAACTGACGAGAGAGCGCCATGTCGAAGCACGATTTCTCCCTGCAGGAGTTCACCGAGCGCCAGTCCCGCGTCCGCGCGGCAGTGGGCGAGGCAGGTCTCGACTGGTTGATTCTCATCCACCCGGTCTCGATCCACTGGCTGATCGGCGCCGACGGCAAGAGCTATCAGGCTTTCCAGTGCCTGCTGGTCTCCGCCAAGCAGAGCCCGCTCGTGATGTTCACGCGGGAATCCGAGCGCAACGAGTTCGAGGACGACACGCTGGCCGACGAGGTGGTGGGATGGGGCGGCTCCGAGCCAGCCGATCCTGTCGAGGTATTCGAGCGTCTGGTCGACCGCCTCGGCCTCAAGCGGGCCCGGGTCGGCATGGAGGTGCCTGCCTACTACCTCCATCCCCATCATTACGGGCGGCTCAAGACGATGCTGGGCGATGCCCTCAAGGCGGAGCCCACCAATCTCGTCAACAACCTCAAGATGGTGAAGTCGCCGCGCGAGCTCGACTATGTGCGCGAGGCGGGCCGCATCGCCGACATCGGCGTCGATGCCTTCATCGAGACATTCACGGAAGGCCGCACCGAGCTCGAGGTCGCCGGCGCCATCTATGGCGCCATCATGGCGGCCGGCAGCGGGCTCGCCGGCAGCACCCTCAACCTGGTGAGCGGCGAGCGCATGCATATGAGCCACGGCGCGCCGACGCTCCGCAAGATCCGCCGCGGCGACAGCGGCAATGTCGAGTTCGGCGCTGCCTACCGGCGCTACACCAAGACCATGGGGCGGCAGATCAGCCTCGGCAAGCCGACGACGCGGATGCGGGAGATCTACGGCATCGTGCAGCAGGCGGGAGACGCGATGATGGCGGAGATCCGCGCCGGCGTGCCGGCGATCAAGCCGCACGAGGCCGCGAAGCGGATCATCGCCGAGGCAGGCTTCGACCGCGGCCGCATCCACACCTCGGGCTACGGCATCGCGCCTGGCTTCCCGCCGGCCTGGGGCGAGCCCGTCAACATGTTCGGCGGCAGCAAGGATATTCTGCAGGCCGGCATGGTGCTCTCGATCGAGCCGCCGATCTTCATCGGCGAGGAGAAGATCGGCGCCCGCATCATCGACAACGTCGTCGTCACCGAGACCGGCTGCGAGCGCCTCTCCCGCCACTCGCGCGACATGATCGTGCTCGACTAGCCTCGATCCAGGGACTTCCCCGGCCAGGCGCCGGAGACGGTGAGATCGCGTGCGGTCTTGCGGATGGCGGCGATGAAGGCGGCGAGGATGTCCGAGCGCGGCGTGCTGGCGGAGGTCACCAGCGCCAGCGGCCAATAGGCGCGCGGGCGGAGCGGCCAAGCCTGCACCTCCTTGAGGCGGAGATCGTCGGCGATCGCCCCCTGGGTCAGGAGGCTGAAGCCGGCGCCCTGCTTCACCAGGGAGCGCAGGAGCGAGCTGTCATCCGCCTCCATGCGGACGTTGAGCGAGATGCCCTTCTGGGCGATCCAGCTGTCGAGCAGACGTCGCGACGCGTTGGGCCGGCTCGGCAGCACCAGCGGCAGGTCGGCGAGGTCGTCGATGCGGGCATGGTCGCGACCGAACCGCGCCGCGCCGGGCTTCCCCACCAGATAGACCTGCTCGCGCACCAGCGGCGTCACCTCGAAGCCGCGCTGCGGCAACGGGTCGTGCACGCAGGCGAGATCGACCTGGCCGCGCACCAGCCATTCGTGGATATAGCCGCTGAAGCCGCCGATCACCTTGAGGAAGACGTTGGGGTAGTCGCGGCCGAAGCGCTCTACCAGGGTCGGTACCAGGAAATGGCCGGCGGCGGGAGGTACGGCGAAGGAGAGGACGCCGGAGGGCCCTGTCCTGCCGCCGCGGATCTCCGCCTTGGTCTGCTCGAGCTGGCGCAGCGCGAGCTGGCTGCGCTCCAGGAGGATGCGGCCCGCCTCGGTGAGGCTGACACCGTGGCCATGGCGCTTGAAGAGCGCGGCACCCACCTCCTCCTCGAGCTTCCGGATCTGCCGGCTGATCGCCGGCTGCGAGATGCGGAGAAAGCCGGAGGCACGGCTGTAGCTGCCGAACTCCGCCACCGTCTGGAAGTAGCGCAGCGCGCGCGTCTCCAACGAGGTGCTCCACCACCCATAGAACGATCTGTTTATAACACTTATACGTCTTATGCCTTGGACGCAAGGAAGCGCCCGGCGCTAGCATTTCTGCGAGGATGCACAGTGCAGCCACGCGAAACCGGGGAGAGGATCGGCGCGATGAAGTTCGGATTGATGACGCAGCTGCAGATGCCGCGGCCCTGGACCGAGACTTCGGAGCGCGAGGCGTTCTGGCACGCGATCGATCAGACGGTGGCCGCCGAGCGGGTGGGCTTCGATTATTTCTGGATCACCGAGCAGCACTTCTACGCCGAGATCGGCCACAGCTCGACGCCGGACATGGTGCTGGCGGCGCTCAGCCAGCGCACGCGGCGCATCCGCCTGGGCTATGCCGTGATCCTGATGCCCTGCCACAACCCCTTCTATATCGCCGAGCGGGTGGCGACGCTGGACGTGCTCAGCAACGGCCGCTGCGAGTTCGGCGCCGGCCGCGGCACCTCGCCCTACGTGGTGGAAGGTCTCGGCTTCGATCCCTCGACCGGGCGCGAGGTCGGTCGCGAGGCGATGGAGGCGGTGATCAAGATGTTCGAGCACGAGCTGTTCCCCGGCTACAAGGGGAAGCACTTCGACCTGCCGGCACGTCACGTGGTGCCGCGCCCGATCCAGCGGCCGCATCCGCCGCTCTGGGTCGCCGCCTCCAATCTCGAGACCTACGAGCATGCCGGGCGCCAGGGCGTTGGCATCATCGGCGTCACCCGCAACACCCCCGACGAGACCAAGCCCGCGATCGCTGCCTACCGCAGCGCCATCCGCAGCGGCGACAGGTCGAAATTCGTCGGCAAGGCAGCGAATGAGCACGTCGGCGTCTACGCCGTCGCCTGCTGCCATGACGACGACCGCACCGGCCGGGATCTCGCCTGCGCCGCGGCGCGCTGGTACTACGGCGACAACGATGCGGAGATCAACAAGTACCGTTTCGGCTCCGCCGCGGGCGGGGTCACCAAGGTCGTGGACAAGATCTCCAGCCGGAGCAACGATCAGCTCGTCGAGGACGCGATGGCGATCGGCGGCAATCCCGACACCGTCTGCCGCCAGATCGAGCGCTGGGCCGCGGCCGGCGTCGACCAGATGGTGTTCATGTTCCAAGCCGGCCACATGACGCATGACCAGGTGATGCGGTCGATCGAGCTGGTGGGCGAGAAGGTGATCCCGCGTTTCGCGGACTGAGCGGCGCCTCGAGGATGGTTCAGGGTTGCAGATGACGTATGTTCGAGATTGGAACGATTTGGCGCTCGCCGTCGTCGGGGGCGACCAGCGCGAGCAGGAGATCGCCCGCTGTGCCGCGGCGACGGGAGCCCAGGTGCGCGCCTTCGGCTTTCCCTGGCCCGAGCGCGGAATCACCGGGGTAACCCGCTCACGCAGCGCCGCCGAAGCCACAACCGGCGCCGAGATCGCCCTCTTTCCGGTCGCCGGCATCAAGGACGGCTGCCTCTATGCGCCGGGCCTCGCCACGCCACCGCGGATCGACGAGACACTGCTCGGCGGCATCGCGCCGGGCGGCCACATCTTCGCAGGATCGGCCGACGCAATGTTGCGCGGCCTTGCCGGGAAGTTCTCCCTCTCGCTGCACGAGTACGAGCACGACGCCGAGGCGAAGCTGATGCGGGCGCCGAGCGTGGTCGAGGGCGTGCTCGCCACCCTCATCGCCAACACGCAGATCTCGATCCACGGCTCCGCGATCGCCGTCCTGGGCCAGGGCACGCTGGGCAGGCTGCTCGCCATCACGCTGCACAAGCTCGGCGCGCGCGTGCATGCTGTGGCGCGCGATCCGGTGCAGCGCGCCGAGGCCAGTCTGCACGGCCTCGCCACGGCCGAGTTCGACGGGCTGCGCGCGCTGGTGCCGCATCTCGACATCCTGATCTCGTCGGTGCCGAGCCGAATCGTCGATCTCGAGTTGATGCGGCAGCTCCGGCCGGGTGCCCTGGTGATGGATCTTGCCTCGCCGCCGGGCAGCGTCGATCTGGAGGCGGCGCGCGGCCTGCCGATCAAGGCGATCTGGGCGCGCGGCCTCGGCGCCCGGGCGCCGGTGACGGTCGGACGCGCACAATGGTGGACGATCCGCCGCCGGATCGGGGCGCTGCTCGGCATCTGACGCGGCCGGAATCCATGTCAGTCACGATTTCGGGATCGCGAACTAATTCGCCGCCGGAGTGACCTACGTCACATCGCGGGCGCGGCCGCAGGCTTAGGTTCGCCTTGTCGCCCGCTCCTCCCTTGTAGCCCCTGGTTAGAGCAAACGGGCGACACCACTCGAAAGCCTTCGAGGGCAGCCAACCCCTCGAAGGCTTTTTTTCCTGCGCTCGCAACGCCCGCGCGCATGGCAGGACTGCTCTTGAAGCGGCACAGTGCGGCTTCCCATCTAACGCTCATGACCCACATCACCAATTTTGGCCCGCCGGCGGCGACGCCCGTCGCGGCGCTCGATGCCGGCGTCTCCGGCGATCTTCCGCCGCCGCCCGATCGCGATGACGAGCTACTCGACGCCTATTCCCGCGCCGTGGTCTGCGCGGTCGAGCGGGTGGCGCCGGCGGTGCTGCATATCCAGGTGGAGAAGAACGGCCGCGCCGCCGGCGGCGGCTCCGGCGTCCTCTTCACGCCCGACGGCTATGCACTGACCAACAGCCACGTCATCGCCGGGGGAGAGCGCATCCGCGCGACTTCCACCGAAGGTCGCAGCACGACGGCCACCCTGGTCGGCGACGACCCCGAGACCGACCTCGCGGTGCTGCGCCTCGACGGCGCAGTGCCCGCCTTTGCCCGGCTTGGTAATTCCCGCCGACTGCGCGTCGGGCAGCTGGCGATCGCCATCGGCAATCCGCTCGGATTCCAGCACACCGTGACCGCCGGGGTGGTGAGCGCGCTCGGCCGCTCGCTCCGCGCCCGCTCCGGTCGGCTCATCGACAGCGTCATCCAGACCGATGCCGCGCTCAACCCCGGCAATTCCGGCGGGCCGCTGGTGAATTCCGCCGGCGAGGTGGTCGGCATCAACACCGCCATCATCGCGTCGGCGCAGGGCATCTGCTTCTCGATCTCCTCGAACACCGTGGAGTTCGTGGCCTCGCGGCTGATCCGCGACGGCCGCGTCCGGCGCTGCTTCATCGGCGTCGCCGGCCAGAACATACCGCTGTCGCGACGCTCGGCCCGCTTCCACGACCTTGCTCAGGAATCGGCCGTGCTCGTGCAGTCCACCGGCGCCAACGGGCCGGCCCGGCGCGCCGGCATTGCTAGTGGCGACATCATTGTCGCCTTCGACGGCATCGGCGTGCGCGACATCGACGATCTCCATCGGCTGATGACCGAGGAGCGCACCGGCCGCGCGATGCCGGTGGTCGTGCTGCGCCAGGGCCAGAAGCTCGACCTGACGGTGACGCCGGCGGAGCTGCCGCCGGCGGCCCAGAGCTAGGCCGCTGTCGGCTAGGTGAGGAAGACGCCCTTGCCGGAGGTCTGCTTGTCGAAGAGCCGATAGGCCTCTTCCGCCTGATCGAGGCGCCAGCGGTGAGTGAAGAGGCGATCGACCGCGATCTTCCGATCGGCGACGAATTGAGCGCAATCTGCCTGGCCCATGGCGGAGAAGGTCCAGGAACCGACCAAGGTGATCTGCCGCCGCAGCATGTCGCGGCTGACGTCGAGCGTCACCGTGTCGCCCTCGCCGACGAAGCACGCGGTGCCCCAGGTCTTGGTGCTCTGCACCGCCGCTAATCGCCCGGCCGGCGCGCCCGAGGTGTCGAGGGTGAGCTCGGCGCCCCGCCCGTGCGTCAGCTCCTTGATCGCCGCCACCGGATCGTTGCTGCCGGGATCGACGACAGCATCCGCCCCGAACTCGCGCGCGCGGGCGAGACGCTCTGGGCTCGGATCGAGCGCGATCACCCGCGCGCCCATGGCGGCCGCGAGCTGCGTCGCCGAAAGCCCGACCGGCCCTTGGCCGAAGATCGCGATGGTGTCGCGACCGGAGAGATTCATCCGGCGAAGCGCGCCGTAGGCGGTGCCGGTGCCACAGGAGATCGCGGCACCCGTCTCGAAGGAAAGCTCGTCGGGGAGCGGCACCAGGGTGAAGGCCGGCACCTTCATATAGGTCGCATGACCCCCATGGCCGGTGACGCCGTAGACCACGATCCCCTCGGCGCAGAGCTGCGCCCAGCCGGTACGGCAATGCTCGCAGACGCCGCAGCCCTTGTAGTGATGCACCATCACCCGCGCGCCGATCGGCGCGAGATGCGGATCGACGCCCGGGCCCACGGCTGCCACCACGCCGCAGGGCTCATGGCCGGCGATCACCGGCCCTGACGAGGCGCCGAGCCCCAGCGACTGGCTCGCATTCTTCGAGGCGCGATAGACCTTGAGATCGCTGCCGCACATGCCAGAGGCCTTGATCTCCACCACCACCTCGCCGAGGCCCGGCGTGGGATCGGGAAATTCCATCAGCTCAAGCTTCCGCTCTCCCGCGAAAACCACGCCGCGCATGCCGCTCCTCCCTTGCCGCCGGTTTCCGGCAGTGGAGCACGGGTCGCCGGTCGGCGGCCAGAGGCTTCAGTGCGGCACGGCGTCCTCGGCGAGTTCTGCGGGCCCCGCGACCGGAATGGTGAAGCGGAAGATGGTGCCGCCCTCGGGATTCGGCTCGGTCCAGATCAAGCCGCCATGGGCCTGGATGATGGTGCGGCAGATCGAGAGGCCCACCCCCATGCCGCCGGATTTCGTGGTGGTGAAGGGTTGGAACAGCCGGCTGACGACCTCCTCCGCGAGGCCGGGTCCGCTGTCGCAGACGCTCACCTCCACCTTGCCACCGGCAACCACCCTCGCCGCGATGACAAGCTTGTGGCGCTTGGAGAGCTGCATCGCCTCCGCGGCATTGCGGATCAGGTTCGCCAGCACCTGCTGGATCTGGACGGTGTCGATCAGCACCGGGGGCAGGTCGCGAGGGATCTCGATATCCGGACGCAGCGCCGCTTTTGGCCGCCGATCAGCGCTAGATCAATTTCTGCGGGCGGGTGCGGTCAAGGCCGCTGGGGGTCAGCGGATTGCCGGAAGGATTTGGGGGCGGCGCATCGAGCGGTTGTTCGCTGGGGAGCGGTTGCGCCGGAGCTTCGCCAAGGCGCGCCCCGTCGCGACTGCGGCGCCCGGTGGATGGCAGGCGTGCGGGTGCGCTCAGGGTTTGCGACAGCCACTCGAGCCACATGTGCGCCTCCGTCGGCAGGACATCCCCTGTTCTATGCAGTGCGCCGTGACGCTGGAGTTACCCGGTTGCGGCCTTTTGAGGGCGAAGCATCAAACAAACCGCCCGCGCGTGCAGCCGCGACCGGAATTTGCCGGCATGGTTCGCGGACGCCGCGACCGACTGTCCTATTGCTACGGACGAGCTATGATGGTCGCCTCGACGCGGGGGGATGAAGGAGACCTGCGGCAGCCATGTCGAAAGTCAGAGGAGGCGCCAGCGAACCCGTGGAGCTTCGGGCCGGTGCCGGGGTGCGCGAGGCCGCCCGCGAGGTGGAGTTGGAGCAATGGGCCTGGCAGCGGGTCAAGGGCCTGCGTCTGCTTTATACGCACCTGACGATCTACGTCTTCGTCAACATCATCCTGCTGCTGGTCGATGCGTCAACGCCCGGCGATCCCTGGTTCTACAAAGTCCTGCTGGGCTGGGGTCTGCTAGTCGGGCTGCACGCCGCCCATACCTACGAATTGCTGCCGTGGTCGACGCGCGACTGGGAGCAGCGCAAGGTGCGCCAGCTGATCGAAGAGCAGCGCCAACGCCGCAACCGCCCCCACTAGCGCGGCGGATCCGCAGCCTGGCTGCGGTCACGTGCCGCCACCGCCTATCGAGGCAATGACCGAAGATCCGGCGACGACGCGTGCCGGGAGCGTTCGAGCGAAGCGGAATGGCTTGCCTTGCGCGTCCAATCAGCGATGCTGAGCGTCTTGAACGCGGGGGAATGACGGCAGATGGCACGCGACAGGCGGAAGGATCCCAGGGGTCGCCCGATCGCGCGGGCGCGCCCGCTGCCAGCGCCGGCCGCGCACGGCGGAGCGCCCTTGCGGATCGACGCCGCCGGCTTCGCACTGCCGCAGCTCCGCGCCTTCTACAGGGGACAAGGCTCCGCCGACCTCGATCCCGGCCTCCGCGAGGGCGTCGAGCGGGCGAGCGCGGCGGTCGCCGCCATCGTCGAGCGCGGCGAGACCGTCTACGGCGTCAATACAGGCTTCGGCCTGCTGGCGCGCGAGACCATCTCAGCCGATCACCTGCGGGACCTGCAGCGCAACCTCGTGCTTTCCCACAGCGTCGGCACCGGGCCCGCGCTCGACGATGACTGTGTGCGGCTGATCCTGGCGCTGAAGGCCGCGTCGCTGGCGCGCGGCCATTCCGGCGTGCGCTGGAGCGTCATCGAGGCGCTGCTGCGTCTCCTCGACGCCGAGGTCTATCCGGTGATCCCCGCCAAGGGATCGGTGGGCGCGTCCGGCGACTTGGCGCCGCTCGCCCATCTCTCCGCGGCGCTTCTCGGCGTCGGCGAGGTGCGCTGCCGCGGCGAGATCCTGGTGGCGGCGGAGGGATTGCGGCGCGCCGGGCTCGCGCCGCTGGAGCTCGCGCCCAAGGAAGGGCTCGCCCTCCTCAACGGGACGCAGGTCTCGACCGCGCTGGCGCTGGCCGGTCTGTTCGCCATCGAGGACGCGTTCGCCGCGGCGATGGTCGCGGGTGCGCTCTCGGTCGATGCCGCCAAGGGATCGGATACGCCCTTCGATCCGCGCATCCATGCGCTTCGCGGCCATCCCGGCCAGAGCGAAGTGGCGGCCGTCTATCGGGCGCTGCTCAAGGGAAGCGAGATCCGTGCGTCCCACATCGACTGCAACCGCGTGCAGGATCCCTACTCGCTGCGCTGCCAGCCGCAGGTGATGGGCGCCTGTCTCGATCATCTGCGTTTCGCCGCCGAGATCCTGCGCCGCGAGGCAAGCGCCGTCTCCGACAATCCCCTGGTGTTCCCCGAGACCGGCGAGGTGCTTTCCGGCGGCAACTTCCACGGCGAGCCGGTGGCAATGGCGGCGGACGTGCTGGCGCTGGTGGCGGCGGAGATCGGCGCGCTCTCGGAGCGGCGGATCGCGCTCCTCATCGATCACAACATCTCCGAGCTGCCGCCTTTCCTGGTGCGCGAAGGCGGCATCAACTCGGGCTTCATGATCGCCCAGGTGACCGCCGCCGCGCTTGCCTCGGAGAACAAGAGCCTCGCGCATCCCGCCAGTGTCGACAGCCTTCCCACCTCGGCCAACCAGGAAGACCACGTCTCGATGGCGACCTTCGCGGCGCGCCGGCTCGCCGAGATGGCGGAGAACACCGCGGGGATCGTCGCCATCGAGCTGCTGGCGGCGGTGCAGGGAATCGAGTTCCACCGGCCGCTGAAGACTTCGCGGCCGCTCGCCGAGGCGCAAGCGCTCGTGCGCGAGCTGGTGCCTCCTTACGAGCAGGATCGCTATTTCGCGCCTGACATCGAGGCGGCAAAGCGGCTCATCGCCGCCGGGCGGCTTGCCCGCCTCTTACCGGCGCAACTGCTGCCCAGCCTCGCCGGCTGAGGGCGCCGCAAACCTTCCCGCAAAAAGGTCACTGGGTCCGGGGGCGGACCCCTCTCGCGACCCCCTCGCCCATGCCAACCCACGGGCGAGGAACCCTTCTGGCTGCGCTGCGTTCTAAACCAAGAATGGCGCCCCGGCTCCCCGTCGGCCTGGCGCCGATCAATGGAGGATTATCCGATGACGCCCGCCCGCCGCCCGGTTCGCATCCTTCTGGCGGCAGCACTCGCTGTCAGCTTCGCGCCGGCGATCTCCGCCTGCTCCGAGACGCGGACCAGCGAGAGCACCGGACAATATGTCGACAGCGCCGCAATCACCACGAAGGTCAAGGCCGCGCTGGTGCAGGACCAATCGCTGAAGGCATTCGACATCCATGTCGAGACCTTCAAGGACGAGGTCCAGCTGAGCGGGTTCGTCGACACGCCGGCGCTCAAAGCGCGCGCCGCCGAGGTCGCCGGCCGCGTGGAAGGCGTCCACTCGGTGAAGAACAACCTGATCGTGAAGGGGGCGGGCTGACGCCCGTTCTCGGCACATCGGCAGCTACCGATCAATGAGTGGGAGAAGAACGGCCATGAGCCAAGCCAAGGACTCGGATTTCGCCGCCATCAGCGAGGATGTTGCCTCCCTGAAGCGGGATCT
Source organism: Allostellaceae bacterium (assembly GCA_035507155.1). Classification (GTDB taxonomy): domain Bacteria; phylum Pseudomonadota; class Alphaproteobacteria; order ATCC43930; family CGMCC-115725; genus DASZHJ01. The sequence goes on along the minus strand of DATJOK010000247.1, from coordinate 5,280 downwards.
GGCGAACCTGATGGAACACATCCGGAAGGGCAGCAACCGAACCGCGCAGGATCTCTATAACGGCCTCGCGGCCGAAGGAGAGCGATCGGTGAAGGCGATCAGCCGCCAGGTCGAGGAGCAGCCGCTCACCAGCCTGCTGATCGCGTTCGGCATCGGCGTGATCGGCGGCCGCCTGCTGTCGCGCTGAGCGGCGGCCTGTCATGCAAGAGTTCCTGCGGCTGGCGGCCAAGGTTGCCGATGCCGCAATTGCGGAGCCCCCGCCGTCGTTCACCGGGCGCGTGGCGACGATCGTCGCGCTGATCCCGATCGCCACCGCGCTCGGATTCGCGGCGATCGGCTTCGCAGTCACCGGCGTCTGGCTGCGCCTCGCACCGGAGATCGGCGAGGGGGCGGCATCGCTCGTGGTCGCGGCCATCCTGCTCGCGGGCTGCGCCGCGGCCGTGATCGCGATCTATTATGCCTATCGCGGCCCACGGCGCGCCGCGCCGGCGCCGCGGTCGCTTCCAAGCGTCAACGTCGAGGCGATCGTCGACGAGGCGTCCGACCTCGTCCGCCGCAACAAGAGCACGCTGCTGATCGCTGCCTTCGTGGCGGGCCTGCTCACCGAGCAGAACCGCCGCTGACACACCCGCTTCGGGCCCCGAACACCGATCGCGGCGGAACCGACGGTCGGCGCCGCCGTTTCATCTCATATCCACGACGGGAAGGAGAGAGTGCATGAATTGGGACCAGATCGCCGGCAATTGGAAGCAGGTTTCCGGCAAGGCGAAGGAGAAGTGGGGCAAGCTCACCGATGACGACTGGACCGTGGTGAAGGGCAAGCGCGAGCAGCTCGTGGGCAAAGTCCAGGAGCGCTATGGCATCGCCAAGGACGAGGCAGAGCGCCAGGTGAGCGAGTTCGAGCGCACGTTCGATGCCGCCGAGCGGAATGCGCGGCCGCACTGAGGTCGCCTGACATCGCGCCGAGACCGGCGCGCCTGCCAAGCAGCGACGCGGGTCAGCCCTGAGGCCGACGCGCGTCGCTTTCTTTCTTGCCGATCGGTCTCGACCCCATCCGGGGACGAGACTTCTCCGCTGCTTGCTGCGATCCTGACTTCTCCAGCCTCGAGACGTCAGGAGAAGCGCATGTCGAGCCCTGTCTTTCACATGATCCCCGGCGCGCCGACGCCGGTGGCGCCCTTCAGCCACGCGGTCGAGACCGACGGCTGGCTCTTCGTCACCGGCCAGATGCCGACCTGGCCTGAGGACGATGCGAAGCCGCTGCCGGCAGGGATCGAGGCGCAGACCCGGCGCGTCCTGGACAATCTGATCCTCGTGCTCGAAGGCGCCGGCTACGCCCTCGGCAACGTCGTCTCGGTGCGGATCTACCTCACCGATTTCAGCGGCCACTACGCCCAGATGAACAGCGTCTATCGCAGCTATTTCCCGCCCGGCAGGCTGCCGGCGCGCACCTGCGTCGGCGTCACCGGTCTTGCCCGCGATGCCCTGGTGGAGATCGACCTGGTGGCGCGGAAGTAGCTCAGCTGCCTGCCGCGCCGTAGACCACCGAGGGCGCCGGCTTGCTGGAGATCGGCGAGATCTGCACGATCTCCGCCGGCAGCGACTGCGGCGCCGCCTCGCCCTGGCGCCAGAGCCAGTAGGTGTTCTGGGGATTGCCGTTGACGGCGATCACCTTGTGATTGCCCTTCGCATCGATGCCATGGATGGTGACGCGGTTGATGAGGCCGCCCTTGAGACGGCGCATGTCCTCCACCGCCTCGCGCACTGCCGCCTCGACCGTCATTCCCATCTTCATGTAGAGCACTACCGCGCGCGCGGTACCGGCGCGGATCGTCATCTCGCCGGCGCCGGTACAGGCGCAGGCCCCATAGCGCGTGTCCGCGTACATGCCGGCGCCGATGACCGGGGAGTCGCCGAGGCGTCCCGGATATTTCCAGCCCCAGCCCGAGGTGCTGACGCCGCCGCCGATCTCGCCCTTGGAATCAAGGGCGAGGAAGGTCGTGGTATCGCGGCCCACCTCCGGATCGATCGCGTGCCGGCAGAGGTCGATGAGCGGCACGTCGGGCCAGCGCTTGCGGGCCTCCGCCGGCACCTCCTTCTCGAACCAGGCGCGCCAGACGCGGGCGCTGTCGGCGATCAAGTTCTCGCCGGCCTCGGCGCCGATCTCGCGGGCGAAGCGTTCGGCGCCATCGCCGACGAGAAAGACATGGGGCAGCCGCTCCATCACCGCGCGTGCGATGCTGATCGGATGCAGAAAACCCTTGATCGCGCCCACCGAACCGGTGCGCAGGGTGGTCCCATCCATGATCGAGGCGTCGAGTTCCATCTCGCCCAGCAGGTTGGGCCAGCCGCCGCGCCCGACGGTGCGTATCGTCTCGTCGGTCTCGACGATGCGGATGCCGGCCTCGATGGCGGCGAGCGCCGGTGCGCCCTCTTGCAGCCGCCGCGCCGTGGTGCCGACCCCCGGCCGGCCCTCGTTGTTGGTGACCACGATCATGGATGTCCTCGTCCTCCCCCTGGGGCAGGCTGCCACCATAGCGCCTTTCCGAGCGGGCCGGCCGCGCAATCCTGCCGCCCCGGGGATCCGGCACGCTACCCGCGGCCTATAACCGGAGATGACCTGAATGGGGCGTTGCCGACGCCGCGAGACAAACTGTAACTCTCTGTGAATGCTCGGTTAACGGACGATTGCGATCGGCAGATATTCCTTGGCAGCGCGCAAATGTCTATTATGGTTGCATGGCGTCGCCAGCCGGCCGCCGCAAGAAAGCCGGAAGATTGGCGATGATGGTTCCGCCCACCACAGTCGCTTGGCGACTCTGAGTCCAAAACCCTTCGTCTCCGGCATCACATCGACGGTTCCTCCGTGCCCGCTCTCGCTCCCCTGCCGCCGGCTCACGCTCCTGGATCTCCAGAGCGCCCTGGCTTGTCGCTCCCGGGCGGCATCGCATGGATGATCTGAATACCCAGCGCGAGCTGATGCCGCCGCCGCGGCCGGCCGGCCTGCTGCCGGCGCCGAAGCACGCACCGGCGTGGCGGCGCCATCTCTGGATCGCGCTCTGCCTCCTGCTGGTGGCTGGCCTCGCGTGGTGGGTGCACGAGCGGCCCGCGCAGCAGGCGCGCGGCGGCCGCTTCGCCGTGAGCGGCGCGATGCCGGTGGTGGTGGCCGCCGCCGAGAAGGGCGACATCAACATCATGCTGAATGGGCTCGGCACCGTGACGCCGCTCGCCACCGTGACCATCCGCACCCAGATCGCCGGCCAGCTCATGCGCCTTGCCTTCAAGGAAGGGCAGATGGTGCAGGAAGGCGACCTGCTGGCAGAGGTCGATCCCCGCCCCTATGAGCAGGCGCTCGCCAACGCCCAGGGCACGCTGACCAAGGATCAGGCGCTGCTGGCGAACGCGCGCCTCGATCTCCAGCGCTACCAGACCCTGGTGAAGCAGGATTCGATTCCGACGCAGACGCGCGATACGCAGGAATCCCTGGTCCATCAGCTCGAAGGCACGGTCAAATCCGATCAGGCCCAGGTCGATACCGCCAAGCTCAACCTCTCCTACTGCTACATACTGGCGCCGATCAGCGGACGCGTCGGATTGCGTCAGGTGGACGAGGGCAACTACGTCCAGACCAGCGACGCCAACGGCATCGTCGTGCTGACCCAGCTGCAGCCGATCACGGTGGTGTTCACCCTGCCGGAGGACAGCATCCCGGCCGTCATGAAGCAGCTCGCCGCCGGCAACACGCTCGAAGCCGTCGCCTATGACCGCAGCAATACCATCAAGCTCGCCACCGGCACGCTCGCCGCGGTCGACAACCAGATCGATACCACCACCGGCACGCTGAAGCTGAAGGCGCAGTTCGACAACAAGGACAACGCGCTGATTCCCAACCAGTTCGTCAACATCCGCCTGCGCGTGCAGACGCTGCACGATACGACGGTCATACCGACCGCAGCAGTGCAGCGCGGCGCCCCCGGTACCTTCGTCTATCTCATCAAGCCCGACGACACGGTGACGGTGCAGAAGATCAAGCTCGGACCGACAGAAGGCGAGCATGTCTCGGTGAGCTCCGGCCTCTCGCTCGGAGACCGCGTGGTGGTGGACGGCGCCGACAAGCTCCGCGACGGTGCCAAGATCTCCTTGCGCGAGCCGACCGGCGCCGCGGCGCCCAACCCCGCCAATCCCACCGGCAGCGCCGCGCCGGGCGCCGCCGCGGCCCCGGCCAGTCCGCGCGCCCAGGATCAGGAAACCCAGCCCGCCCAGCGCAGGCGGCGCTCGAGCGGTGCCAATGGCGCCAATGGCGGAAACAGCGAATGACGGACCGCCGCCGTCGCCGAAATTGAGGGCGGCTCTGCGATGAGTCCCTCGCGCCCGTTCATCCTGCGGCCGGTCGCCACCACCCTGCTGATGGTGGCGATCATGCTGGTGGGCGGCCTTGCCTTCCAGTTCCTGCCGCTCTCGGCGCTGCCCGAGGTCGACTATCCCACCATCCAGGTGCAGACCTTCTATCCGGGCGCCAGCCCGGACGTGATGACCACCTCGGTGACGGCGCCGCTCGAGGTCCAGTTCGGCCAGATGCCGAGCCTGAACCAGATGTCCTCCAGCAGCTCCGCCGGGGCCTCGGTCATCACGCTGCAGTTCAGCCTGGCGATCAGCCTCGATATCGCCGAGCAGGAAGTTCAGGCGGCGATCAACGCCGCCGGCAACCTCTTGCCCTCCGACCTGCCGGCGCCGCCCATCTATGCCAAGGTCAATCCGGCGGATGCGCCGATCCTGACCCTGGCGCTCACCTCCAAGACCATGCCGCTGACCCAGGTGGAGGATCTCGCCGATACCAGGCTCGCGCAGAAGATCTCGCAGCTCGCCGGCGTCGGTCTCGTCAGCATCAGCGGCGGCCAGCGTCCGGCGGTGCGCGTACAGGCGAATTCGCTCGCGCTTGCCGCCTACGGCCTCAATATCGACGATCTGCGCACCACCATCGGCAACGCCAACGTCAATACGCCGAAGGGCAATTTCGACGGTCCGACGCGTGCCTATACGATCAATGCCAATGACCAGCTGCACAATCCCGACGACTATCGCAACCTGGTGATCGCCTACAAGAACGGCGCGCCGGTGAAGCTGTCGGACGTGGCGCAAGTGGTGGAAGGCGCCGAGAACACCCGGCTCGCCGCCTGGACCGACACCACGCCGGCGGTGATCCTCAACATCCAGCGCCAGCCCGGCGCCAACGTCATCGCGGTGGTCGACAGCATCAAGGCGCTGCTGCCGCAGCTGCAG
>DATJOK010000246.1:0-4533 GCA_035507155.1 Allostellaceae bacterium | reverse complement strand
CGGCCAGGGAGCCGGCGGTATCGACGGCAAAGCCCGCGGCGCCGAACGCCTTGGCGATCAGGCCCGCGAGCTCGCTCTCGTCCTCGATGGTCAGCAGCCGCACCGCTCTCCCCGCGCCGTCAGCGGATCAGCAAGTCTCCTCTCCGGAGCTTACATGACGCTTACGGAACCCGGGAGCCGGGCGGATTGTCGCCGATTACGCCGGTATCGCCGCGCAGCAACGGACGGCGCCACGCCGCGCTACCGCTTGACGGCGGGATCCTCGCCCTTGCTGCGGCGTTTGCCGGCGGCCTCGGCCTTCTTGAGGCTCTCGCGCTCGGGCCCCGCGAGAGCGTCCGCCGCCTCGCGGGCACGCTGCTCGGCCTCGCCGCTCTCGACGAATTTCTCCGTGCGGCGATTGTAGTCCGCCGCCGCGCTGCGGCTGCCCTCACCTTCGTTGGCGCTTTCGTTGGCGCTCCGGGCGGGATTCTGGGTCGGCTTGTCGCTCATGGGCTCCTCCGTCGTTCCGTCGGCGTTCAGCTCCGATTCGGCCTGCAGCCAGTTCTCCTCCGCGCGCCCATCGGGCCTGCCCTCGCGTTCCCAGATCTCGTAGGCCTTCGACCGCACGCGGTCGTCGCTGCCGCTCATCGCGTTCTCCTGCTCGTCGAGTTCATTGCCGGCGCCGCGGCATCGATGTCGCCGAGCTCGACCGGCGTGATCCAGGCCTGATCGAAATCGGGCTCGACGCCGCGCGCTCTTGCGAGCCGCTCCAGCTCCGGCCGCGGGCCTTCGTCGAGCAGCACGGCCGCCTGCGCGCGATCGAAATGCGTCTCGCAGAGCGGCAGCCGCACCAGCGCGGTCAGCGGCTCCGCGTCCTTCTCGTCGACGGGCACATGCAGCAGCGGCGCCCAGCGGGCGTCCTCGAGGCAGCCTTCGCGTGCGCATTTCATGAAGGAGGAACGGCGACCGGGCGGCTTGGTTGCGGCACGCGCAGCGATATTCCGCCGCACCTCCCATGCAACCGGCGCACATGCTTTGCCGTTGATCGCCGAGCCTCTCAATTCATCCAGGAGATCATGTGATGCGCGGATACAAAGCAGCTCTGACGGCGGCAGCGCTCGTCGCGATGGCGGCCGGACCGGCGCTCGCCCAGGGCGCGCCGCAGACCATATCGGCAGTCGACATCAAGACCGTGGCCTCGGGCTTTCGTGCCTCCAAGGTGATCGGCAGCACCGTCGTCGACGGCGCGCGGGAGTCGATCGGCAAGATCGACGACCTCATCGTCGCCAACCAGCCGGACACCGTCTATGCGGTGCTCTCGGTCGGCGGCTTCCTCGGCATGGACAGCAAGCTCGTCGCCGTGCGCTACGACCAGCTGCGCGCCGATCCGCAGCACGAAGAGTTCGTCCTCAACGGCGCCACCAAGGAGAGCCTGAAGAGCCTGCCGCAATTCGAGTACGCGTCGAAATAATCGGGAGTACACCGGCCGCCGCCTGCTGGCGCGAGCGGCGGCCGGACTTCTCCGCTATGATCCCGCCCGCAATTTCTCTCAGCGGACGGGAGCAGCCGGTGGCAATCCTCATCCTGGGCCTGATCGTCTTCCTCGGCGGCCATGCCTTCACCATGTGGCGGGACGCTCGCGCGGCGCTCGTCGCCAGCTTCGGTGAGCGCGGATACAAGGCCCTCTACTCGGTGGTGGCTCTGATCGGGCTGGCGCTGCTGGTCTACGGCTACGGCCAGTACCGCGCTGCCGGCATGATCCCGGTGTGGGAGCCGCCGCCCTGGACGCGGCACGTCACCTTCCTGCTGATGCTGCTGGCGCTGATCCTGCTGCCGGCGGCCTATATCCCGTCGCACATCAAGGCCGCGGTGAAGCACCCGATGATAACAGCGGTGAAGACCTGGGCCTTCGCGCATCTGCTGGTGCGCGGCGATCTCGGCTCGATCCTGCTGTTCGGCGGCTTCCTCGCCTGGGGCGTGCTCGCGCGCATCTCGATGAAGCGCCGCGCGCCCGATCCGGTCGCGCCCGCGGGCTGGGGCGGCGACGCGCTCGTCGTCGTGATCGGCCTCGCGCTCTATGCGGGCGTGATCCTGTGGTTCCACCCCGCGGTGATCGGGGTGCCGCTGATGCCGCGCTAACGCGTCAGCGAAATGGGCGGGCGGCGCGGCCCCGAAGCACCGCGCCGCCTCGCCGCCCCGCTCAGAACTCCGGTGCCAGGCTCAGCTGCGGCACCAGCACCTTGCCCTTGGTCTCCGGCCCGATCAGCAGGGAGATGACGAAGATGATCGCCGCCCCGGAGGTGGAGATCAGCATCGGCACCGCGAAGCCCAGCGGCTGGCCGGTGGCGAGCAGCGCCAGGATCGGCCCGGTGAAGCCGGCCCAGATCGCGCCCTGGTGATAGCAGAACCCCGAGGCCGTCGCCCGCACCTCGGTCGGGAAACGCTCGGAGAGATAGCTCGGGTTCTGCCCGTAGATCGCGCCGAGGAACGCGCCCTGCAGGATGAAGGTGCCACAGATCACCACGTAGGAATCGCTGAAGAGATAGAACGGCGTGATGAAGAGGCCGATGGCGGCCGGGATGATCATCGCCCAGCGCCGGCCGAGACGGTCGGCGACGAGGCCCCAGGCGCCGCTGGCGAGGAATCCCACCAGATTGGCGAAGGCGATCGGCATGGCGGTCATCGCCGCATCGAAATGCAGATCCTTCTGCAGATGAGTCGCGAACATGCCATAGACCGAGTAGTAGACGACGAAGCCGCTCGCCATCCAGAGGCAGGCGGTGAGCGTGTTGACGATCATGCGGCGCTTGAAGATGTCGAAGAGCGGCGCGCGGCATTCCTTCTTCTCCACGCGCTGCAAGCGCCGGTTCTCCACCCAGACCGCGGGCTCCTTCACATATGTGCGGATCCAGACCACGGCGAGCGCCGGCAGCACGCCCAGCATGAGAAGCCCGCGCCAGCCGATATGGTCATAGAGCAGACCATAGGCGGCGCTCGACAGCAGGAATCCCAGGCTCCAGGAGCCCTGCAGGACGCCGCTCATGAACCCGCGCGAGCGGGCCGGCCAGGATTCCATGGCGAGCGCCGCGCCGGCGGGCCATTCCGCCCCCATGCCGATGCCGAGGAGCGCGCGGAACAGGAACAGCAGCCAGAAGCTCGGCGCCAATCCGGCGGCGAAATTGCAGAGCGAGTACCAGAGGATCGAGATCATCAGCGGCTTCTTGCGGCCGATGCGGTCGGCAAGCCAGCCCGATCCCACCGCGCCCACCAGGCGCAGCCAGAGGGTGATGGTGAAGACCGCAGTGACCGCCACCAGCGGCACGCCGAAGGACTGCGCGATCGGCACCATGATCAGGAGGAAGATGGTGAAGTCGAAGGCATCGAGGGTCCAGCCCAGCCAGGCCGCGACCCAGGCCAGCCATTGATCCTTGGTCGGCTCCTTCCACCACGGAATCGGGCCGGCCGCTGCTGCGGATGTTGTCATCTGACGTATCTCCCTGTTCTGCGTCCCATCAGGGACTTTTGTGTTGGAATGTGGACGCGCGCGCGTCGCCCCGGACGCGTCGCCGCCGAAATCTGCCGTCGGATGTGCTTGCCCGCCGCGTACTGCTCGCCAAGGTGCGTCACCAGCAGGCGGTGACAGCATCCACCCGCCGACGGGGGTCAGGCAACCGAAAAGCTGAGGGGATTGTGACATCGGGAGTCGAGACGCGCGAACGGCTCCCTCCCCCGCGGCGCGGGAGAGGGAGCCTCGCGTCATTCATCCGGGTCGCCCGCGAAAACCCGGCGGATCGCCGGGCTCGAGGGTCCGGGCTGCTAGAGCGCCGCCAGCAGCTTCGCGCCGTCCGGCGAGCCGAGGCCGGTGCAGGCATCCCAGCCCGCGGCGGCCACATAGTCGCCGTTGTTGCCGGCCTTGATGTCGTGGAGCGCCTGCGGGTTCTTGTAGAGCAGCGGATTGATGTAGCCGACGGCGCTCCCCTTCGCCGCGTTGATGCAGGCGATGAGCCCGGCCCAGAGCGGCGCCACGGCGCTGGTGCCGCCGATCACCGTGTTGCTGCCGTCGACCCGCACGTCGTAGCCGGTCTCCGGATCGGCATCTCCCGACACGTCGGGCACGCCGCGCTTCGCCAGCGCCGTCGTGCCGCTGGCTTTCGTCACCTTGAGACCGCCCTGCCAGGCGGGCAGCGCGAAGAAGGTGCTGACGCCACCGCCGCCGGCGCCGCCCTGCGCGCCGTCGTTCCACACCTTCTCGCTGGCGATGCCGGTGGCGGAAGCACGCAGGCTGGTGCCGCCGCAGGCCAGTGCGTAGGGGCTCGAGGCGGGGAAGTCGACATGGTCGTGCCCGTCGCCGACGCCGTCGCTGGAGCCGTCGTCGCCGGAAGCGACGCAGACCGTGATGCCCATCGCCGCCGCGGCCTGGAAGGCCTGGTCCATCGCCTGCATCGCCTGCGGCGTCCAGCTCGATTCCGGTCCGCCCCAGCTGATCGAGATCACCGAGGGCTTGTTGACCTGGTCGTGGATCGCGGTGGTGATCGCGTCGAGGAAGCCGGCGTC